>JANXAJ010000005.1:23680-67149 GCA_025062295.1 Bacteroidia bacterium
GGCCCCCCGCCAGTAGGATAGAAGACAAATACCCCTCCTTCTTCCCTCGTCTTGCAGGCAGTGAGACTTCATACCTTTGTGAAGTGCAGCGGCTGCTGGTGATTGGACGGGGTGCGCGTGAGCATGCCATCGCTCATAAAGCGCTGCTTTCACGAAAGTTAGAGGTGTTTATAGCCCCTGGCAATGCCGGCATGCAGCCTCCCCTCAAACGCGTGCCCCTTCAGGAGACAGAGATAGGGCCTCTTCGGGACTTCATTCGTCAAATGAAAATAGATGCTGTTATTGTAGGTCCGGAAGTGCCTATTGCTCGGGGAATATACGATGACCTGCATGATCTGACCCTTGTGATTGCTCCTTCTCAAAAACTTGCTTTTCTTGAGAGCAGTAAAGCAAGAGCGAAGCACTTTATGCAGACGATTGGAATTCCGACCCCTTACAGTGTGATATTTGACCAATTGCATCAAGCTGATGCGGAGTCATATCTCCGAGGGGCTTCTTATCCTCTCGTAATCAAGGCAAGCGGATTAGCGGCTGGAAAGGGGGTTTTGATTGCTCATACTCCCGAGGAAGCCCTTGAATTTGCCCGAGAATGCTTTTCGGGTTCTAAATTTGGGACTGCAGGACACACTATTCTTGTAGAGGAGTATCTCTCTGGCGAGGAGCGATCGGTTTTTATTCTTTCAGATGGAAAAGGGTATGTACTCCTTCCTACAGCTCGTGATTATAAGCGTCTGCGGGATGGGGATCAGGGACCGAATACAGGTGGGATGGGCGGATATGCGCCTGCGGATGACAGTCCTGAGTGGATAGATTCTGTTCGGGAAAAGATCATAGAACCTACCCTTCATGCTCTCAAGAAAGGGGGGACGCCCTATCACGGCTTTTTATACTTCGGATTGATGAAAGTGGGGGGTGAGCCCTACTTGCTGGAGTATAATGTCAGGCTGGGAGATCCTGAGGCTCAGCTTATTCTGCCACTTATAGGCAACTCTATGGAAGAGCTTATTTACTACTACCGGATCCAAAAGCTGGGAGAGTTGCGGGTGCGTCTCCAAGAACAGTATGCGGTAGGAGTAGTCGCAGCTACTGTGGGGTATCCTGAGGCTCCTCAGAAAGGGCAGCTCCTCCCTTCCCTTCCTTTAGAAGAGGGGGGATGCAAAGTAGATGATTCTGGCTACATTTATTGGGCAGGGGTGGAGGCAGATGAGAGCGGAATGCTCTATACCACCGGTGGACGTACCTATACAGCCGTAGGCATAGCTGATACACTGGAGACAGCTCGAGCGCGGGCTTATGCTATCCTGGAGAAGGTTCCCTTTGAGGGGCGATACTATCGGACAGATATTGCTCTAAGGTGATTCGGGAAGCTTTCAAAGCACTGTGGGAGTATAGAATTCGAGCTATACTTACCCTAAGTATCTTGGCTTTTGGGATTACGGCTTTGATAGGCATCCTGACCTCTTTAGAGGCGCTGCGCACCTTTATAGCTCGGAATCTGGCGGGCTTAGGAAGTCAAGCCTTCTCTCTCTCAGGAGGAAAGAGCGGCTTTCAGATTCGCATACAGACCCGACGGGGGCGTTTCTCCATGGGAGGAGAGGGAGAGCCGATTCAACTCTGGGAAGCCGCACGATTTGAAGAGAAATGGAGCTATCCCCACAGTCGCATCTCTCGTCATATCCCTATTTCCTTTTCTCTTCAGGCTGGGTATGGAGGGCGTCGGACTCCTCCTCAGCTGCGAGTCACTGGGATTGACCCTACTTATTTCCAAATCCAGGAGATGCGCTTAGCTCAGGGACGCTTCTTTACTCCGCTGGAGGTAAGCCACCATTTGCCTCTTATCGTCATTGGTTCAGAGGTAGCACGACAGCTTTTCCCATATGAATCGCCAGTAGGCAAGTGGATTCAGGTAGGTCGCCATTTATACAAGGTGATTGGAGTGCTGAAGCGTCGGGGCAGTCTTTTTGGCTTTAGCTTAGACTGGGAATGCTTCGTACCTTGGACGCGTGCTTTTCGGTCTGTCGCCTCGCCTACAGTCTCTCTGTATATTGGCGCGCCTTCTGTGGAGGCCGTACCTGCCCTCATGCAAGTGGCGCGTCAGACCATGCGAGAAGTGCGAGGCTTGCGTCCGCATCAAGAAGATGATTTCAGTCTCCTACGCGGAGAGCAACTCGCCGATTTTGCATTAGAGCAGCTTCGCACAGTTACCTTAGCCACTATTGGGATTAGTCTTCTTACTTTATTTGGAGCCGCACTTACTTTGACTAATATCCTCTTAGTGGTAGTCAAGGAACGCACCCAAGAAATTGGGATTAGAAGGGCGATAGGAGCGACCCAAGGTGATATTCGCCGACAGTTTCTCTCCGAGGCGGTCATGATAGCTGTAATCGGCGGGGCAGGAGGTATTCTTCTTGGCCTTCTCATAGGAAATGTGGTGGCCCTGCTTATTGGAGGCAATTTTGTCATGCCTTGGAAGTGGGTCTTGCTGGCGGTAGCATTGAGTGGAGCTGTGGGGGTGCTGGCAGGCTACCAGCCCGCTCGAGAAGCCTCCAATCTCAATCCCGTAGATGCCTTACGATACGAGTAAAGAGATTCTACCTTTGTCCAGTGGAAATGCATCTCCATACAATAGCTGGGCATCACGGTGAAAGGCTTTACACCGCCTGGTATCCTCCCACGGGAGAACTGCGTGGATGTATCGTCTGGGTTCATGGCTATGCTGAACACAGCGGGCGCTATCAAGAAGTGGTCAAGTACCTCCTTGAGCGAGGATGGGGCAATCTTCTATGGGATCTGCGTGGTCATGGGCGATCGACAGGACGGCGGGGATTTATCACAGATATAGAAGAGTATTTATATGATCTGACCGCTGTATGGACTTACTGGCGGAAGGAACTCAATAAAAAGGTCATTCTTTTTGGTCATTCGTTAGGAGGTCTTCTTGTGCTTCGCTACAGACAGAAGTATAGTGAAATATGGACGCCCACTGCTACAATCATCAGTGCTCCTCTTCTTCAGCTTAGGATGGAGGTTCCTTTCTGGAAGCGAGCATTGGCTCAGGTAGCTGCCCGGCTTTTTCCAACGCTAAGTCTTCCTTCGGGGATAGAGCCTCAGCAGCTCACTCATGATGAAGGAGAGGCGCTAGCTTATGCTCAGGATACTCTTGTATTCCGCACTGCCACAGCAGGATGGTTTGCAGCTGTCCAGCGTGCCCAAACCGAAGTATGGCAAGACCTTCCCCTCCTTGCCCAAGGGAAATATCTTTTTCTCCTCCCCCAGCAGGATCCCATCTGTGATTCGGAGGCTGCTCAGCGATTTTTTCGTCATCTCCCTGCTTCAGAGAAAAAGCTCATTCTGTATCCAGAGAGTTTCCATGAGCCTCTCCATGAAACCTTTCGTAAGAAGGTTTTTCAAGATATAGCAGCCTATCTGGATGAACTATGACTTACCTCTATATTCGATGGGCGGTTGGGCCTGAAATCCTTGCTTTTGGCTCTTTTCAGATTCGCTGGTACGGGCTCTTATTTGCGGCGGGTTTCCTGATAGGATTTTACCTCATGCGATGGATTTATCGGCAGGAGCAGCGAAACGAGAAAGATTTAGATACCTTATTAGGCTACCTTCTCATCGGCACGATTGTAGGGGCGCGTTTGGGACATTGCCTCTTTTATGAGCCTGCATATTACTTGTCCAATCCGATTGAGATTCTGAAAGTATGGGAAGGAGGTTTGGCCAGTCATGGGGGCACAATTGGTGTCTTTTTAGCTCTTTATTTGTATAGCCGTCGTCGGCCTGACCAGCCCTTTTTGTGGCTTTCGGATCGGCTGACTATACCTACTGCTCTCACTGCTAGTCTTATCCGCTTGGGCAATCTCTTCAATTCTGAGATTTATGGGAAAATTACTACTGTGCCGTGGGCATTCATATTTGAACGGGTAGATCCCCACCCACGGCATCCTACTCAGGTATATGAAGCTGTGGCATATTTAGCCTTATTTTTCCTTCTTCTCTTCCTTTATAGGCGGGGGGTGTATCTGCGGTGGAGAGAGGGTAGACCCCTTGGATTTTTTCTTCTCTGGGTCTTTGGGTGGCGTCTTGTAATAGAATTAGTGAAAGAGCCCCAAGAGGGCTTTGAGTTAGGACTTCCCCTAAACATGGGTCAGCTTCTTAGCCTTCCTTTTTTGGTGGTAGGGCTTTATCTTTTCGTTAGGAAATCGTATCGTATATTTGGCTAATGCCCAAAATGCCTATCTGCTTTATCATCCTTCTCCATGCTCAGGCATCTTTCAGTATAGGGCGGGAGCTTTCAGCAGAAGGGCGGATAAAAGGTTCAGATACGGTTTTTCATCTGAGCAAGGCTCCTCTCTGGCTTTGGGCGGAAGCTCGTTTCAATAGCGCGCCTGAGTGGGATACCCTTTGGATAGTGATTAGATCCCTTGATAAGCAAAAGCCAATCATTTATGGGATTTATCGGCAGGGCTCTGGCCGAGCTTTTTATCGCGGACGATTTGCCGTACAGAAAGGGGGAATTTATCATCTGATGCTTATACCAGCCCACCAGCCTCGCCTCGTCCTAATGCGTCGTCGCTTGTATGTAACGGATGAGCAGACACCGACTTTAGCAGCACTCCGAGAAAAAGTGCAGCGAGAAATTCAGGCTCATCCACGAAGTGGCGGAGTTCTCTTGTTTGAAGCTCTGCCAGAGGAAATAGAAGTTGTCCCTGAGCTTTTACTTCCCCGAGAAAATCCTCCTTCGGTAGAGGAGGAAACCCTTTTTCTGGAAGAAGATACGGTTGCCCTTCCTTTAGAGGAGATGCCATTTGAGGAAACCGAAGAGGAAGAGGAGTTTGAATTGGAAGACTTAGGTTTAGAGGACCTGTGATCCGACCAGAGCATGCCGCCCAGCTTGCAAACCTTGAACTGATTGCCAAAGAGATTGTAGAAGGCTTTTTGACAGGTTTGCATCGGAGTCCATTTCAAGGATTTTCCGTGGAGTTTTCAGAATATCGTCCCTATCAAGCGGGGGAAAGCTTAGAGCGAGTGGATTGGCGTGTCTTCGCACGCAGTGAGCGGCTCTACGTCCGACGATATGAAGAAGAGACAAACTTACAGGCTTACCTACTTCTTGACACCAGTGGCTCTATGCGTTATCCGATCGGAGTGACCCATACTAAACTAGATTATGCGATCTTTTTAGGAGCTGCTCTGGCATATCTTCTCATTCAGCAGAGAGATGCTGTAGGATTGTATGCTTTTGATGAGAAAATTCATACTTATTTGCCGTCTCGATCCCGACGCAGTTGGCTTCGTCGCCTTTTTTTAGCATTAGAGCCTTTTCGAGGGGCTCCTCCTCTGCCTCGCTTGACGCTTCTTCCGGAGGTTCTTCATCATATTGCAGAGAGGCTTCGACGGCGGAGTCTTCTCCTCCTCCTGAGTGATGGTTTTACCCCTCAGCCAGAGAGCTTCTGGCGAGCACTTGCCCGTCTGCGATACCAAGGACATGAGATTCTCTTTCTGCGGATTTGGGATGAAAAGACTGAGAAGCGATTTGAGCTTCCCTTAGAGCCCCTCCGTCTCATAGACATAGAGTCTCGTCAAGAGGTCAAGATTCATCCCTTAGAAATGCAAGCTATTTATCAAAACTATTTTCAGAAGTGGGAGAATGACTTCCTCACTTTTTGCAGGAAGAACCTCATAGACTGGGTGATGATAGATAGAGAAGGAGACTTTTTTGAACCTCTGCGCTCATACCTTATCAAAAGAGCTCGGTTGTTATGAAGTACTATGCTATTAGTCCAGCTAAAATCAATATAGGCCTTCACATCCTTGGACGCTGGCCAGAGGGATATCATGTTTTAGAGACCCTACTCGTAAGGTATCCTTATCTGTATGATGAAATAGAGGTACAGGTCCTGCCAGGGTATGACCGGTTAGAGCTAAATATGACAGGGGCAGAGATTCCAGAAGGGGAAGAGAACTATTTAGAGACAACGTATCGGCTGCTGCGGCAGCACTTGCGTCGCTCTCTCCCTGCTCTCCGTGTCCGCCTGCATAAGCGCATTCCTATTAGTGCGGGATTGGGGGGGGGCTCCAGCAATAGTGGGAGCTTCCTTCGGATTTTAGGACAGCTATTGGATTTGCCACAGAATTCAGCTCTCCTCCATCAAGTAGCGGCTGAGGTCGGTAGCGATGTCCCCTTCTTTCTGTACGAGGAGTCTATGCTGGCGCGAGGAACGGGCACTGACATGACCCCCTTCCCCATAGACTTGGAATCATATGAGATTGTCCTGCTTACTCCTCCCGTTCCTTGCACCACTAAGCATATCTATAGAGGATTGCGTCCCTTTCACTGGAGCCGCTTGCCAATAGAGCCCATCCTGCGTCAGGATATATCTGTTTGGCGCAATTATCTGCGGAATGATTTAGAGCAGGTAAGTTTTCAGCTTTATCCGACTCTCTTTATTCTGAAGAAGGCTTTATACGATGCAGGGGCTGTGTATGCGAGCATGAATGGAAGTGGAAGCTCTCTATACGGGATTTTTCGTCGTCCTTGAAGTAGGAGGGGAGAAGGCAGAGCTATCATAGGGGTAATGCTTGTTTGAAGAAAAGGTCACTCTCTACCCTTAGTATTAGCGGGGCAGCCGCGAAGCGGCTGCCCCGCTACTTTCCCATGAAGAATGCGCTCGCTTAGCGAGTAGGTGCTACTTTCATCAGCCGAAGGAGACGAACCTCATCTCCAAACCTTACCACAGCCGTATAAGTGCCTAACGCTATTCGGCTCAAGAGAGGGGTAAGATTGATCTGCTGAGCTCCCGCGCTTACTCTGTATTCATCACCCACGACGAGCTTGCCAAGCGCATCATACAGCTCAAAGGTAAGAAGGCCATCCGCTGGAAGCAATACCTGAAGATAGCCTTCATTCATTGTGGGTTGAGGATAAAATTGGACGGAAAATGACTCCGATGCTTTGGAAAGCATTGCTTCCGCCACGTTGGAATAGGTAACATTCCCTAGCACATCGTGCTGCTCAACCCGGTAAAAATACCGAATCATCGGCTTGACATCTGTATCTAAGTGATGATATCGGATCCTTCCCTGCTTATCTATCTGAGCGACTTTTGAGAAACTCACCCCATCTGTGCTTCGGTACAGCTCGTAGCCTAATACATATTCTCTCTCTGGAGTAACCTCCCAAGTAAGAGCGATAGCAGAGCCTGCGGGTGCAGCCGAGAGCCGAAGATCGTCAGAGGGCAGGGGTGAATTCGCCGTAATGACAGTTGCAAAGAAGTAGCCTGGACTGTGATTGTGAGGATTGTAGCTACTGAAATTGCTTCGCGTTACCGTCCATCCATTGTTGTGTCCTTCGCAGCCTGCTTCTGTGATGGGATCGTAATTAGGAGGGGTAAGCCTATCTACTGCATAGCCAATATAGCAGAGGTTAGAAGGATATTGACCATAGACGGGGTCTGACTGGTTGGCGGGCGGAGGATCGCCAGGCAAGCCGGTAGTGGCTCCTGCATTCGGGCACTGACCATCCGCCGTAGCATTGGAAACGACCCGGTTATACATTGTTACCCGTTCGGGTCCAGCAGGATTAGACGGTGTAGTGCTTGTTGCGTCAGCAAAAGGTCGGATTTGCCACCTTCCGTTATTGAGAGGAATATAACTACGATTGTTTGTCTCACTGCGGCAATAGGCAGCATAACTGAATGTTGCTTCACTAGTAGGATCAAAACGAGCTTGAACGAAATGATTTTCAGCAGGTCGTACCTCTACGGCTTGGATGCCTAGAGTATTATGGGGGCCTCCTACATAAAACATATAGTTCGTGCCCGCCACTACTTCGCGTCGAAGGCGACCGAAGATGTATTTATCTTGATTGTCTGGATCAAGGGTTGAGAAGTTCGCTGGCTGAACAGGCGTCGCAGGATTTCGCACGATGGCGCCCGCTGCTGTATTCAGTACCCGAACTTCGGTAGGATTGTTATTGGACAAGTTGCTTCCTTCTGTATGGATACGACCACGGGTAAGCGTAAGGGTGCCTCTAATCCACATATCCCTATCTGTTCCATTGAAAATTTGAACGTGACGATTGGCCAAGGGGATACCACTGCTCAGATTGATAATGACGTCATTGAGCATCCAACGCTGAGGGTCCGTCGCTGCGGCTGGCATGCTAATACGAAACACCTGAGGACCATTGTTGCTTGCATTGAATTCTACAGTTCCGCCCAGCTGATTTGCTGGAGCAGGATGGCTACCGGTTGAGCGATGAAAACCTTGATTATTGTGGTAGTCGCCCTGGATACGAATGATAGAGCCCGGACGAGAGTTGACCTCTGCATCACTGCCGATCGTGAAGTTGCCTCTCCAAGTGTTTGGTGTATTTGCATCATTGACAAGCTCTATTGTGCCAAAGTTTTCTAGGATACCTTGGTTGCCTGCATTATCATTTGTTACCATTCCGCCCTGGACGTAAACTAGGGCGTTTGCTTGGACATAGACAAGGGCACCCTGGTTGTAAAAGAGATCGGGCTGAGCCCACAGTAGTGCGCCCAACATGCAAGCCATGAGTAAGGTAGTGCTTCTCATACTTCTGAAAGTTTGGACTAAGGTACGGCGCTTTCGGTATATTTCCAAATGGGGTGGGTTGGCTGAACAAGGGCATATGCTTCTAAGCTAGTCGGAGTGAGCTTCCAGAGCCCTACTACGGATCGGGCCCAGAGAGCTTTTCGGCGAGCTACGGGTTCTGTTTTGCAGCCGCTCCCACTCACGAGAGCCCATTTCTTGGGTTCTATTCTATGAACTTGGAGGTTATGTTCATGACCAGAGAGCAAGAATAGGGGCTGAGGGATTCGGGAAGCTCGGACTAAAAGACTCTCCGCCAGCATCGCATAAGCGGGGTAGCTGAGGTCGGTAGGATGCCGAGCATACTTTCGCACCCAAATCAAGAGGGTACCAAGAAGAGGGAGAGGTACATACAAGTAAGGACTCAGAATGCGCAAAGGGAAGAGGTGAGCCGTGAAAGGGAAGCTGCCGCCATGAGCACCAGCTGTCCGAGGGGGATGATGAAGGACAATCAGCACAAGGGCATCTGGAGGAAAGGTACTAAGAAGGGAGTCTAACCGCTGCCAGCGAAATGTGCGACCGCCGCTGCGGATAAAAAGCTCAGAATCTATGAAGCAAAGACGCCATATGCCTGCAGAAAGGGTTTCGGGCTCTGAAGATCCAGGAGCCGGATAGTGGGGGATATCCTTAGCTTGCCGATGTAGCCCTTCTATCCCTGCTTTCCAGTCGTGATTACCCGGAGTAGCACACGCCACTCCGGGAAAAGCCCGACTAACCGCTACAACTCGTCTCCAGCGTCGCCTATCTCGTGGAGTTTCTCTATGACCAGCGGGATACAGGTTATCGCCCAGCCAAATCAGAAGATCATTTGGCTGAGCATGCGCGCGCCAAAACCGTTCATAGAGCTGAACTTGCCGATCGGTGAGAGCTCCTGCATCACCTACGGCAAAAATCTGCTGAACCCACAAAAAAAGCCATCCCATCAAGAGCCGCCCCGAGCTAGGATCTCTCGCGCTTCTTTCATCGTGATGCGTACCCCATCCTTATAAGGAACTATCCATGCGTCCCTGATGCCCAGTCGCTTCAAGTCCTTTTGAAAAGCCTCTGCTAAACCCAAGTCCCGAAATCGCCCCACTGTGTACCGATTGATGTCACCTAAGGCTTCTGTCTCAAAGAAAGGATTGTCTTGAGCATATTTACGCATGTCAAAGAGGCGAAAAGCCCCAATCTGAACCTTGAAAACCAGCCCAGGCATGATATCCAGCCGGGCCTGCTTTTTCTCCGCTTCGTAGGCAGCCTTGAGTCGAACCACCTCGCTCTGAAGCGAATCAAACGAATATTGCTTGACCCGAATTTGATCCTCCAAGCGGGCAATCTGGTCAGCAAGTTCGCGATTCCGAAGCTGGAGATCAGCTATCTGCTTTTCTCTATCTAAAATCTGCTTTTGAAAGTTCTCCTCTCTGGCTTTGAGAGCTAGAGGATTTTTCACATAACTCTGAGCTTTGCGTTTCCATTCTTTTTTAATTTCCTTTTGAGTATCCCCTTTCTTTTTTTGTTGTCGCTGCTGAGCCTGTCCCCATCCTACAAGGAGGAGAAGCCCTATCCAGATGCATCGCATATCGCAAAAGTACTTAGATTTGAAAGTATATGATATTTCTCTGGTTAGCCCAATTAGTGCTTCGTCCTGTTTATCCTGTCGTGGTAGCACCTCCGGAAACCCTCTATAACGCATGGGCGGGGGGATGGCAAAGTCCGCAGTTTTCCACTTTAGATGTGGATGGGGATGGCGAAGACGAGCTTCTTACGTTTGACAGGGTTGATGATAAGCTCCTCCTTTTCAAAAGGCAAGGACGCCGATGGATGTACCTTGCGGAAGGAGATTCCTTCTTTCCTGTTTCTTTCCTCTCAGGATGGGTGCTCCTGCGGGATTACGACGGAGATGGAGATAAAGACCTTTTTACGAATGTGAATTCTAATATTCGTGTCTTTGAGAATATAGCTCCCTCTCAAGGTTCTCCCCGCTGGCGACTCGCATATGATACCCTCCGTTCAGAATATACTCCTGGCTTTTTCTCTTACCTGTATGCGGCTCGAATAGATATTCCAGCCATTACTGATGTGGATAATGATGGGGATGTGGACCTCTTAGTATATGAAGTTCTGGGGACACTCATAGAATGTCATAAAAACGAAGCCATGGAACAGCTCGGCAGAAGGGATACCTTTTTGCTTCGGCTTCAATCAGGCTGCTGGGGAGGGGTCTATGAGGTGTATGACTATAATCAAAATACATTTTCATTTGTTCAATATGAGTGTGGGTCCTCTCAAAGGGAGGAAGCTCGTACGGCTCATGCAGGGGGTACGCTTTTGATTATAGATTTGAATGGGGATGGGCTGAAGGACCTAATTGTGGGAGATGATGGGCCTCCATATCTGATTGCGGGCCTCAATACAGGGACGAATCAAGAAGCTCTTATAGATGCTGAGAATCCTCTCACGCCGTATCCGCCTGCTATGCCTCTTTATCTTCCCTCATTTCCAGCTGCCTACTATGAGGATGTAACAGGAGATGGAAAGCCAGACCTTATCTGCGCTAATAATAGTGCGGTAGGTGGTGAGAGTCGGCGCTCAGTGTGGATGTATGAGAACGTAGGGTCAGCAGAAGCACCATTGTGGGCAGCGCCTGCAAGAGGATGGCTACACTCCTCCATGTTAGATGTGGGGCGAGGAGCTCATCCCACACTGGCTGATTTGAATCGAGATGGCTACCCTGACCTTATCATAAGCTGTGAGCAAGACTATACAGAAACAGGACCAGTTGGACGAGCTTTCCTCCTTTGGGGCATTCCTGGGGGATTCACCTTGGCTGACACGAATTGGCTTGGTCTCACGGCATATGTTCTCCGTAATCCTGTCTTTACTGCTGGCGACATCAATGGAAATGGGCGAACTGACCTCATAATGGGCACAAGTACAGGGGCTTTGTGGCATTGGGAAGAGCAGCAGGCTGGAAGTGCTAACTTTATTCTTCTCTCTCAGAACTTTGCTAACATCAGTGCTCCGCCATTTGCTACTCCCCTTCTCTATGATTATGATGAAGACGGAGATTTGGATCTCATCGTTGGTGGTCGGAATGGACGACTTGCCCTCTATCGGCATGAAAACGATTCCACCTTTCGCCTTATCACAGACTTTCTTGGAGAGATAGAGATGAGGGATACCCTGAGTACGCTTTTGGGATTTACTCGTCCTGCACTTACAGACATTGATGGAGATGGAGAGGATGAATTGATAGTAGGAAATATGACAGGTTTTCTTCGGGTGTATGAGCCACAGTGGAGAGATCCCCTTCGTCCTTGGATCCAAGTGATGGATCTCCCCTATCGCTGGGGGAAGCGGGCAAGTCCAACAGCATGGCGCGACACCGATTCGCTTCTCATCTTAGTTGGCAACCTTCGGGGGGGACTTCATGCCTTCACCCTTGCTTCCGAGATAAGTACCCCCATTTTTCCCAAGTCAGCTGACCACCTGCCCTATGTCCTTCGCTTTACAGCGCATCATTGGGAGCTTTTTACCTCCTACCCAGCTCTTGTAAGGGTATATAATCTCAGGGGAGAGCTTGTAAGCATCTTTACAGATCAAGCTCACTGTGCTTTAGCTTACCCTCCTGGGGTGTATATCGTGGTCATCCAAATCGGGGACCAAACTTTCATTGAAAGGATTTTAGCGTGGTAAATATGAGACTATGCTGGGCGCTTGGATTATGGGCGGTAGGTTGGGGGCGGCATATTGCCGGAGCAGATTTTTATTATACCTGTATCAATCCCCTTCAAAATCTATATGAGTTTGAACTCTGGTTGTATCGGGACTGTACAGACCCTGAGGGAGCAGAATACGATAATCCGATAACTGTATACATTTTCCGAGGGGATGGGAGCCTATACCAAACTCAAACGGTATATCTGAGTCAGAGTGCGCCCTGGAACCCTCAGGGAGTGAATGCTTGCTTTCTGGAGCGTCCTGGCACTTGCTTAGAAGAAGGAGTATATACCTTTACGCTTACCCTACCTCCGCGTGCCGATGGCTACTATGTAGGCTGGGCTCGTTGCTGTCGGAATGCTGCGATCTCAAATCTGGCTGATCCTCTGAATATGGGTATCACTTACTTAGCTCGAATCCCACCTGCACGGCGAGCTACATGCAATTCTAGTCCTCGGTTTGTTCAGCGTCCCCCTTTTTTCCTCTGTGCAGGTCACGATTTTTACTTCAATCATGCTGCAACGGATGCCGACGGGGATTCCCTTGTCTATCAAATCGTACCAGCTTATCATAGCCTAAATACCCAGGGACAGGGTGCTGTCAATCCAATTCAAGGGGGCTCTCCTGCCGTAGGAACACACAATCCGATGGGTCCTCCTCCCTATCAGACGGTGAGTTATGCGTCAGGATACTCTTATCTTCAGCCTTTCGGTCTGAATGGCGTCTGTGAAATAGACTCTCTGACTGGCCTTCTTCATTTGCGGGCTATGAATCCGGGGCTATATGTGGTGGCAATTGCTGTCTTAGAATTTCGCAATGGAGAGTTTTTGGGAGAGACTCGTCGTGATATGCAATTTTATGTGGCGCCGTGTCGGGAGCTGACCGCGCCACCTCTTATAAGCTATGATTTTGGGAGCCTTCCTCATCAGGGAGATACTCTTTTATTAGAGGCTGCTCAAACCGCCTGCTGGTACTTTTCCATTCGGGACACTCAGCCGCCGACTCCACCAGCTATCCTCAGCTATACTCTCAGTCCTTCTTCGCTTTATGCTTCCTCAAATGGGACTAATCCTCTGCTTATTGAGGTGTGCTTTCGTCCTGCTTGTGAGGACACTGGCAGAGTCCTTCCCCTGGGGGTGAAGGGATACAAAACGGAAATATGCGGTACTACCTGGAGCCAGGATACGATTTGGATAGCTGTCCTAGCTCCTCCTCCTCGCTCTATAAGCGGGACCCTTTTCCCACCTGCTCTACCTCAATCGCAGGGTATATACCTCCTTCCATTAGACAGCACAGCATGTGTGCGATTTGAGGTGGTGGCGACCCCTTCAGAGCCGCCCTTGCAGATAAGTTATGAAGCTTCTATGCCTTCTGCTTCCCTTTCTCTCTCGACCGCATGGCGAGGGGATACGCTGGAAGGAGAACTCTGCTATACAGGTCGGTGTGAGGCGCTCGTACAGCCGCTTGCTCTCCTTTTGCAGGCAAGAGCCCCTACCCCGTGTCCGCCAGAGCCTGTCTGGCAAGAGACCATTCAATTTCTGGTCCAGCTTCCGTCTAACCCCCCTCCTACAATTGAATTTTTAGAATTAGATACGCTCAGTCTCCGTCCAGCAGAGCAAGCATGCGTAAGAGTGCGTATAACTGATTCGCTGCCAGCTAGTCAACACACCCTTTATGTGAAGAGCAGCCCTCCTCTCCTCCAAGTGCTTTCACAGCAGCCCCCTCGCGGCTCTGGGAGCTGGGAGAGTGAGATTTGCTTCGTCCCCTCTTGTAGTGCGATTGACTCAATTCTTCTCCTGATTGCTGAGGTTCGGGACTCAATAAGCTGTGCGGAGCTTCATCGTCGTCGCGACACCCTCGTCCTGATGATTCAATCACGCCCGACCTATCCTTTAGCCCTATATGTACCTGGGTGGCGATTGGATAGTCCTTTTCAACCTGTTTTTCGGCAGACCTATTGTTTTGAAGTTACCGCACGCGATACGGGGGGGAATGGGGGCACTTATGCAATTCAAGTAACCTCCCCTGCTTTGCCTCTTCACCTTAGCCCTTCGTTTCAAGCTGGAGACTCTATCAAGAGAGAGGTATGTTTTGAGGTCCCCTGCTTCCTCAGTCCTGATAGCGTTTATCCGCTATTTATTAGAGCGACAAATGAGCCTTTCTGTGCCGCAGTACCGCCCCCAACGATAGATACGATTTGGATTCGTCCTCGCCATCCTGCGACGAATCGTCCTCCTTCTCTCTGGCGAGACCAACCCACTCCTTGGAGATTGACCCCTTCTGAGGAGAGGGTGTGTTATACAGTGAGAGTTATAGACCCTGATAGCTTCGCCCTTCTCTCGTACGAAGGCGTGGGAGAAAGCTTCAGTCCAGATTTTTATGCAGGCTCCCATTTCAGTCTTACAGCAGAAGGAGAAAATCCCCTTTTCCTTCAAGCTTGTGCTTCTATCAACTGCTATGCGCAGGGGCAGCGCTATCCCGCTATTATCTGCATACGAGATACAACTCATTGTGATCCAAGCCAGCACTGGCACATATGTGACACACTTTGGATTGAGACAAACTTTTGTCATGGACTTGCCCCAAACGTATTTACGCCTAACGGCGATGGGATTAATGACCTTTTCCAGCCATATCTACTCGCTGGAGTGGAGCGCTGGCGTCTTTTGATTTGGGACCGGTGGGGTCAGTCAGTCTTCCAGGGCGAGTGGAATAGGCCATGGGATGGTGAAACACCTCGTGGCTCTGCTCCTGAAGGGGTGTATTACTATGTTCTGGAGTTTCTCCTCCTGAGTGGGAAGGGACCTCCCCTTAGGTTTGAGCGAGCGGGTCATGTGAGTCTCCTGCGATAAAGCCATTGTAGGTTTGCAGACATGGACCCTATCCGATCAGCTAAACTTGCCGAGCTACAGCAGCTCGGTATAGACCCTTTCCCTACTGAGCCTTTCCCCATCAATACAACTGCAGCTGATATCCTTCGCTATTACCCCCATCAGAAATTAGACTTCAAGTCCGTGCGATTAGCTGGACGGCTCTGGCGCAAGCGTCTCATGGGAAAAGCCTCCTTCGCCGTCTTGCGAGATGAAAGTGGGGATATTCAACTCTACTTTCAGCGAGATGACTTCCAAGAAAAGCCCGAGCTCTACGACATCCTCTTCAAAAAGCTGTTAGATTTAGGGGATATAATCGGAGTAGAGGGATTTGTCTTTACCACAAAAACTGGTGAAATCACCGTCCATGTACAGCGATTTCGCCTCTTAGCGAAATGCCTTCAACCCCTTCCGATTGAGAAAGCTACCGAAGAGAAAGTGTATGCAGCTTTTACAGACCCTGAGCTGCGCTACCGAATGCGATATGTGGATTTGATAGTCCATCTTCCTGTGAGAAAACTCTTTCGCCAACGCACTGCTATCATTCAGGCCATCCGAGATTTTTTCAATCAAAGAGGATATGTAGAAGTAGAGACGCCTATTCTTCAGCCAATTTATGGCGGGGCTTTTGCTCGTCCTTTCACCACTTACCACCATGCCTTAGAGATGGAACTTTTTCTTCGCATCTCTAATGAACTATATTTGAAAAGACTCATTATCGGCGGATTCAATGCTGTGTATGAATTTTCAAAAGATTTTCGGAATGAGGGAATTGACCGCTATCATAATCCCGAATTTACTCAGGTAGAACTGTATGTAGCCTATCGTGATTATCTATGGATGATGGAGCTTGTGGAAGCCCTTTTAGAGCATGTTACTCAAGCTGTGCTTGGTACAACAAAGGTTCAGTACGGTGGGCATGAGATAGACTTTAGTCCTCCTTATACCCGTAAGCGGTACTACGAGGCTATAGAGGAGGTAGTGGGGCAGGATGTGCGTTGCTTATCCGAACTGGAATTGAGGGCGCTGCTGGAGAAGCGAGGCGTGCTTTTGCCTTCCTCGTCCTATGAGCGGATGGACCTCATAGAACAGATATTTGATAAATTAGTAGAACCTGTACTCATTCAGCCCACTTTCATTTTGGACTATCCTATTGAGCTGAGTCCTCTTGCTAAGAGGCATCGGTCTGATCCTGAGCTTACGGAGAGATTTGAGCTGATTGTTGCGGGCAAGGAGCTGGCGAACGCTTACACTGAGCTCAATGATCCCATTGATCAGAGGCAGCGGCTGGAGCGGCAAGCACAGCGTCGCGCAGCGGGCGGACTAGAGAGTATGCCAATGGATGAAGACTTCTTGAGAGCTTTAGAGTATGGGATGCCTCCGACTGCAGGATTAGGTCTGGGCATAGATCGGCTCGTGATGTTTCTCTGTGATGCTCCCAGTATTCAAGAGGTTCTCCTTTTTCCTCTCTTGCGTCCAGAAGGGGAGCGAAAGGGAAGTCTTTCTTGAGGGGAGGGCTATTCTCCCTCAGCGCGGGATAGGCTCGTATCCTGCCTTGAGCTTTTCAATGACAGAAGGGTCTGCAAGAGTCGAGGTATCCCCAAAGTCTTCTTCTCCTATTACCAGCTTGCGGAGAATCCGCCGCATAATCTTGCCTGAACGGGTCTTGGGAAGGTCTGGAGCAATTTGAATAACGTCTGGCTTTGCAATAGATCCGATTACCCGCTTGACAGTCTCTATAAGCTCTGCTTTGAGAGTATCTGTATCGTAGGAGGGTATGTCCGTCTTGAGTAGGACGAAAGCATAAATACCTTGTCCCTTGACGGGATGGGGAAAGCCCACTACAGCTGCTTCTGCAACATAAGGATGAGACACTAAAGCGCTCTCAATTTCGGCGGTGCCCAGCCGATGTCCAGACACATTTAGTACATCGTCTATGCGTCCTGTAATCCAGTAGTAGCCTTCTTCGTCCCGCTTTGCTCCATCGCCTGTGAAGTAGTAGCCAGGATAGGGTTGGAAGTAGGTTTGAATGAAGCGCTGGTGATCCCCCCACATGGTGCGAGCTTGTCCAGGCCAACTACTCTTTATGACAAGGATACCCTCTCCAGGACCTTGGATTTCTTTTCCCTCCGTATCCAAGAGGGCAGGCTGTATGCCAGGCAAAGGAAAGGTGGCTGAGCCGGCTTTGAGGGGAGTCTGACCAGGAATTGGGCTAATCAGAATGCCGCCTGTCTCGGTCTGCCACCATGTATCTACAATAGGACACCGGCTATTTCCTACGATTTCATAGTACCACCTCCATGCTTCAGGATTAATGGGTTCGCCAACCGAGCCCAGCAAGCGCAGACTGTGGCGTGCGGTCTTCTTGACCCATTCATCTCCTGCTCGCATAAGAGCTCGAATCGCTGTTGGCGCTGTATAAAAGATGGTTACTCCATACTTATCCACTATTTCCCAATACCGACTGGGGCTAGGGTAAAGAGGTGTGCCTTCATATATCACCACTGTCGCTGCATGAGCTAAAGGTCCGTACACTACATAGGTATGCCCTGTGATCCATCCTACATCTGCCGTACAGAAATAAATATCTTCGGGCTTATACTGAAAGACAAGGTCAAATGTATGAGCAGCATAGACAAGATAACCACCCGTGGTGTGAAGAAGCCCTTTTGGCTTGCCAGTAGAACCAGAAGTATAAAGAATAAAGAGGGGATCCTCGGCTTCCATAGCTTGAGCTTCTTCAAAGGGAGGGTCATAGAGTCGAGCTTCTGCATATTCAATATCTCTTCCTGGTTGAAGGGGGACTTTTGCTCCCGTACGGCGTATCAGGATTACCTTTTCAATTGTAGGGGCATGAGCCACTGCTTGATCTGCCTGAACTTTGAGAGGGATAATTTTACCCCCTCTGACCCCCTCATCAGCTGTAATAAGAACCTTGGCTTGAGCATCTTGAAGGCGGCTGGTCAGGGCCTCAGTGGAAAATCCAGCAAATACAACCGTATGAACCGCTCCTATGCGAGCGCAAGCTAACATCGCAATGATAGCTTCAGGTATAAGTGGTAGGTAAATTCCTACTCGGTCTCCCGGTTGGACTCCGGCTCTCTTGAGCACTCCCGCAAACTGCTGAACCTCCTTGAGAAGCTCACCATAGGTTAGCTTTCTATTCGGTTCTGAGGGGTCGTCAGGTTCCCATATCAGGGCTAGTCTCTCAGGAAAGCGGCGAGCATGCCGATCTACACAATTGATGGCTGCATTTAATTTTCCATCTGCAAACCATCGGATAAACACTTGGGGTGGGGTGAAGCTGAACTCTCCTCCTTGAGTAGGGAATTGAATCCAATCTATAAGTTTTGCTCGGTCCAGCCAATACGCTTGCATGCTACGAAATTAGGCTGTAAAAGCCTCTGCCAGCAAAAAAGGCATAGAGGACTTTTTCAAGAGTCTTGAGAGGGTCTCTACTGAGAGAGAGCGGCTAAAATGCCTATAATGGCAGCTATTACAAGGAGAAGTGCGCCAACTTTGACCCAGCTGATGGGGTGGTCCCCGCTGACTACTCCTGTCCGACCATGAATGACGACTCTATAAGGCTTTTGTCCGTATCTGTAGGCTAGGATATAGATGGGCACATATATCAGCTTTGTCTTCAGAGCCGAGAGTTGGAGTGTCATCTGAAAATCTTTATAAGTGTCTCCTGGAATGGCTTTTTTGCAAGCAGCTTCAGTCATCTCATGAATCTGCTGATAACCTTCTTTCCAAGCTTGATTGAGGGGTTTGTCAGGCAGGGCTACATCCCAGCCGAGAAAGTAGCGCGGCTCATATGCGCGTAGATCGGTCGTAGTTGGGAAGCCGCCTACTCCTTCTATGTACCGCTGAGGCAGACTATGGAGCGCTGACACCAGCACATCATCGTAAAAATCCCGATGATGACCAGAGACAGGGGCTCCCCATTCTATGTAAGTAACGGTCTGGGTTTGCCAGGTGTGAGTACTCTGGTTGAAAATGCGTTCATTTCTGGTGCGTCGGTAGCCAGGCACAGCCCGCCAGTGAGCCCATACCTGAGCATCAAAAGTCCATATAGGTAGATACACGCCTCGCATATCCTCTAAACGAGTACGACGAGTCAGATCAGAAGGGGCAAACCAGAGTCCCTTCAACCATCGTCGGAAGGCTTCGTGAGCTATTGTCGGCTCTACACTGAAGGGGAGAACTCCTTGCGGACGTACGGGCTGATCTTGAAGAAGAGTCTCACTCACTGCTTCTGCGCCACAAAAGTCGCAGGTAGCTCGCACCTCCCGATAGGCAATTTGAGCTCCGCAACTGCGACAGCTCAAAATTCGGTGGGTAGGTATCGCTTCCCGCTGGCTCTGAGCTGCCGCTAAGGCAGCCTCTAAGTCTATCTCTTCTATTCCTTCGCTTGAGAAAGGAATCTCCTCCTCTTGTCCGCAGTATGGACATCGGAGTTTTTCTCTACCTGCATCATAGACCACAGAAGCACCACAGCTTCTACACCGAATAGTCAATACCTCCTCCATTAGAGCAAAGGTACAGTCTCATAACTATCTAAACCTCTAACTTTGTCGCATGACGACCATCACCGCTGAGCAGGTCAAAAAGCTCCGAGATACGACAGGAGCTGGGATCATGGACTGCAAGAAAGCCCTAGAAGAAGCTCAGGGTAATTTTGACTTAGCTATTGAGATTCTGCGAAAGAGGGGCCATAAGATAGCTGCTGCTCGGCAAGAGCGGGACGCTAAGGAAGGCGCCGTTTTTGCTGCTGTCAGTTCTCATGAAGGACATATGATTCTGCTTGGCTGTGAAACAGACTTCGTAGCTAAAAATCAGGAATTTAGAGCGTTTGGTCAGAAGATTGCTCAAGCCTCCTTGGAAAATGGAGTCAAAAGCATAGAGGAAGTTCATACTTTGATTATTGATGGACTTCCTCTCGCTGAAAAAGTAGCTGAGTTGACTGCTAAAATCGGGGAAAAGCTGGAGGTGAGCCGTTGGGCGCGGTTAGAAGGTGAATATGTAACCGCTTACATCCATTTGGGGGGCAGAATAGGCGTCTTAGTTGCGCTGAGTGGTGTAGATCAGCTGGATGAAGCCACTTTAGAAGAAGTTGGACAAAATATTGCTATGCAAGTTGCTGCTTTGCGGCCAGTAAGTGTAGATCGGTATAGCGTTCCTGCAGACCTTTTAGAAAAGGAAAAAGAGATTGCTCGAGAACAGGCTCGAGCCGAAGGAAAGCCAGAGGCTCTTTTAGAAAAGATAGCGGTGGGTAAACTGGAAAAGTTCTTTAAGGAAGTCGTGCTTTTAGAGCAGGAGTATTTCAAGGATAGCCAGAAAACGATCGGTCAATACCTTAAGTCCATTTCACCAAAGCTAACTGTTTCGGGATTCATACGCTTTCAAGTCGGAGGGAAAGCATGAAGTACCGTCGCATTCTCCTCAAACTAAGTGGAGAAGCCCTCATGGGAGAAAAAGGCTATGGGATAGAGGCTAATCAATTGCGCTACTATGCTGAAGAAATAGCGAAGGTAGTGAGAGCGGGAGTCCAAGTGGCGGTGGTGATTGGGGGAGGGAATATCTTTCGGGGTATAGAAGGTAGAGAGCAGGGACTGGAGGAGGTCCAAGCTCATTATATGGGCATGCTTGCCACTGTCATTAATGCTTTAGCCCTTCAAAATGCGCTTGAACAGAAGGGGGTGCCCACGCGTGTACAATCCGCAATAGAAATGCAGCGGGTATGTGAGCCCTTTATTCGTCGTCGAGCGATCCGCCATTTAGAAAAGGGAAGAGTCGTCATATTTGCTGCGGGTACAGGAAATCCTTTCTTCACGACAGATACAGCTGCTACGCTGAGAGCGATTGAGATAGGAGCTGAGCTCCTACTAAAAGGGACTCGTGTAGATGGAATATATACGGCTGATCCGGAAAAAGACACCACCGCTCGTCGCCTGACTCAAATCTCCTATAGGGAAGCCTTAGAGAAGCGCTTGGCTGTCATGGACCTGACTGCCTTTACCCTGTCGCAGGAATACAACTTACCTATGGCAGTTTTCAATATCAATGAGCCGAACGCTCTTTATCGGATAGTAGCAGGCGAGCCTGTGGGCACCTTGGTTACAGCTCCTTAGAGAGGAATGAGCTCAAAGAAAGGCTTATACTCCTTTTACAGCTTCCCAAAATAGTCGCGGGGCTTCCTGGCAGTAGTACTTCTCCCACTCAGCAGGGGGGAAGCTAAACCATAAAGGAATCAGAGCCAGTCCCCATTGTTGTGTAAGGATGAATTCTATGCGCAGAGGCTTGATTAGACCGAAGGCTTGGGCACTTTGAAGGGCTTCTATCCATTCGGGCAGCTGGAGAGGATTCGGACTCAAAAGCAGTGGAGGGAGAAGGTGAGGAGCTTGACCCACCCTTGGCAATGAGAGGCTGTGAGCTGCCTCATAGAAGCGCTGGTAAAATACTTGGACTCGCTCTGGTAACGGTTTGCTTGCCTCGCGTAGAGGCTCGGTCACCTTCTCTAAGGACGGTGGCACTAACTCATTCTGAATCGCTTCATAAAGTCCCCGCTTGTTCCGAAAGTAGTAGTGAATCTGAGCTGTATGAACACCTGCAGCACGGGCTATCCGCTCTAATCGTGCTCCATCGTATCCATGCTGAGCGAATTCCCGAACAGCAGCTTCCTTAATGCGTTGAATCGCCTCCACTCCTGCAAAGTTATCCTTCAAGACCTTCTGTAACTCTTTCCCCCTCCTATGCTTATCAAGTTTGTCGTATATTTGCTCTATATATGAATCTAAGTAGTTTTAGTCTCGGTTCCTCCTCAGTGAAGAAGCTCGCAAAGAGCCTATCACCCCGGTCAATATACAGGAGACTCTTCAAAAGTGGTGAAGAGATTCGCATACCGAATATTTGGGGCGATAGAGATGTAGAATATTCTTTTTTAGTGGGTTATTTGCCCTCCTCTGGAGGTAAGGCTTTAGACTTTGGGTCTTTTGGTTCTTATGTGCCTCTTATGCTCGCACAACGTGGCTATGAGGTGGTGGCAATGGACAGACAGACCATGGAGTTTTTTTGGGTTCATCCCCGAGTTAGGCTGCTTCAAGCAGATATTTTAGAGAATGACTTGGATTGGAATGAGCATTTTGATCTTATCACGAATATTTCTTCCATAGAACATGTGGGCTTAGCTGGCAGGTATGGTGTGAAGAAGGATTGCCCTGAAGGGGACCTCTTAGCTATGAGAAAACTGAGGGATTGGCTAAAGAAGGGTGGCATACATATCCTCACTGTACCAGTGGGGAGGGATGCGGTTTTCTCGCCTTTAGCTCGTGTATATGGGGAGAAACGACTACCTATGCTTCTTGAAGGTTATACGCTCCTCCATGAGGAGTACTGGGCTAAGCCTGGTAGAGATAATAAGTGGTATCCCGTGGAAAAGAAGTATGCTCTTAGCTACCAAGCAGAGGTAGAGAAGTGGAGTCCTGGTGGAAACATTTATGCGCTTGGGTGTTTTTTGCTTCAGAAGTAGGGCTTATTATTCTTAGAGCCTTTGCTTGCGCGCCTCATTTTGGTACACAGTTTCAAGGGTGATAGTTTTGAAAGATCACTCGGAGGAATTCACGGTTACCTTTTCAAGGGGGCTCCCGAAGGGGCGGGGCCCTAAGATAGACTCTATTTCCTCTTGATAGAGTACTTCTTTCTCCAGGAGGCGTTCAGCTAGTGCTTGTAGCTTTTCATAGTGTTCATGGAGGAGGCTTCGCGCTCTTTCGTATGCTTGCTGGATGATTCGTTGAGCTTCTGCGTCAATTCGTCGGGCTGTCTCCTCAGAATAAGGCCTTTGCCAGAAGGTTTCTTCAGTCGGGCGAAAAGCAAAATGACCTAATTCAGACATACCATACTGGGTCACCATAGCGTAGGCAAGCTGGGTTACCCGCTCCAAGTCATTTTGAGCCCCAGTAGAGATTTGTCCAAAGCTAATCTCTTCTGAAGCGCGACCTGCCAGCATCATTGCCATCATGTCTATAAGCTGAGCTTGCGTGTAGATGTACTGCTCTTTCGGAAGATACTGAGCATATCCTAACGCCGCATAGCCCCGAGGTATGATAGATACTTTGAGGAGGGGGTCTGCATGCTCTAAGAACCATCCCGCCACCGCATGTCCTGCTTCATGGTAAGCTACGATTCGCTTTTCTTCTGGTGAGATAACTTTACTACGGCGCTCCAGACCCCCAATTACCTTATCAATTGCCTCCTGAAAGTCACTCATCGTAATGGCTGGGCGATCGCGACGAGCCGCGATAAGGGCAGCCTCATTACACACATTTGCAATATCTGCTCCCACAAACCCAGGGGTCTGTAGAGCAAGCTTATGCACATCTACATCGGGAGCTAAGATGAGATTCCGAATATGGACTCGGAAAATCGCTTCTCTTTCTTTTATGTCTGGTCTATCTATGTAAATAACTCTATCAAATCGTCCTGGGCGCAGGAGTGCTGAATCCAAAATATCTGGGCGATTAGTAGCTGCCATGACAATAATCCCGCTCTCTGTGTTGAAGCCGTCCATTTCTACAAGGAGCTGATTGAGGGTGCTTTCTCGCTCATCATTTGAAATAGGGACATTGACGCGGCTTCGGCTTCGTCCAACTGCATCTATCTCATCTATGAAGATGATGCAAGGAGCCTTTTCTTTTGCTTGGCGAAAAAGGTCTCGGACACGAGCAGCTCCCACGCCAACAAACATTTCTACAAAGTCAGAGCCACTAATGCTGAAAAAAGGCACGCCAGCTTCGCCCGCTACGGCTTTTGCTAAGAGGGTCTTGCCAGTGCCCGGAGGACCTACAAGAAGTACCCCCTTCGGAATTTTTCCCCCTAGCCTAGTAAACTTCTGAGGATTTTTCAGAAACTCCACCACTTCCTGTACCTCTTGCTTAGCCTCTTCAAGTCCTGCTACATCATTGAAGGTAATAGAAACGCGATTCTCCGTATCAAATACGGCGGCTCGGCTGCGACCAATAGAAAAGATGTTGCCTGGACCAGGGGCACCCCCTCGCCCACTCATGCGGCTGATGAAAAAAAACCATAAAGCAATAATCAGCCCAATGGGCAAAATATATTGAAGCAGAATTCCTAAATAATCAGTGCGTTCCGTAACTTCATAAGGAATATGTCGCTGCTGGAGATATTCTTCTAACTTTTCTGAGGAAACCACTCTAAAGCTAAATGGTAGCCATCCCCAAAAGCCCTTTCTCAGACGCTGCTGAATATCGCTAAGCTCCATTGCCTGAGGCGTCAGATACACTTCAGCCTCACCTCGGTTGGCGATGAGGATCACTTTTTTGACGAGGCGTCGCTCTACCCATTGCTGAAAGTCCAAATAGGTAATTGGAACGGAGGTTTGCCTCTCTGGCATAAATACAAAAGAGAGGAGCAGAACTACGAAGAGGAGGAGATAGAGCCAATACAAATTGAAGGTAGGCTGGCGAGGATTTCGCATAGTCCTTGAGTTGAGTCTAACAAAAATAAGGCGTTTTGAGGTACACAGGCATTTTTTTGTTATTTTGGGATGTGCGGATTCTGGTATGTAATGATGATGGAATTACAGCTAAGGGTTTGCGTGCATTAGTGGAGGTGGCACAAGAATTTGGCGAAGTCATGGTGGTGGCGCCAGATCGCCCCCAAAGCGGCATGGGTCATGCGATTAGCATTGGGGTACCCCTTCGTTTATATCCTTCCTCTGCTTTTGGACCCGATATTCCAGCTTGGGCTTGTAGTGGGACTCCTGCTGACTGTGTAAAGTTAGCTACAGGGGTTTTAGGCCTTGATCCAGAGCTCCTTCTTTGCGGTATCAATCATGGGGCTAACTTCTCTATTAGCGTCTTCTACTCAGGAACCCTCTCAGCTGCTATAGAGGGGGCCTTTGAAGGCATCCCCTCCATTGGTTTTTCCCTTCTCAACTACAGCATGGAGGCTGATTTTAGTGCAGCTCAGGCCATTGTGCGAGAGGTGATTCTGCTCTACTTGGCCCAACCCTTTCCAGCCCATGTACCCCTCAATGTGAATATTCCGAACCTTCCTCTGTCAGAGATAAAAGGGATTCGACTTACGCGGCAGGCGCAGGGACGCTTCATTGAGCAATTTGAACAGCGGATAGACCCTTATGGTCAGCCGTATTACTGGATGGTGGGGCGCTTTGAGAGTTCGGATACTGGGAGCGATACAGACCTCTGGGCCTTAGAAAAAGGGTATGTGTCTATCTGTCCCCTTCTGACAGATTTGACCAATCATCACTTTTTGCATCACTGGGAAGTGATTCAGCGGTAATATGAGCTTCTGGGATTGGTTGAAGGGTAAGAAAGCCGAGCCCTCTTCAGCGATAGAGAGAGGTTTAGAGAAGTCAAGACAAGGCTTTTGGGGGCGCATTCGTGCCTTCTTTGCGGGGCGGCGTTCCCTTGATCCTGAGAGTTGGGAGGAATTGGAAGCCCTTCTCCTCTCAGCTGATGTAGGACCTGCTGTTACGGAGGCCATCCTCTCTACGCTTCAGAAAAGCTTGAAGGAACAGCCTTTGCAACCAGAAGAGACCTTGTCAGATCGGCTGCGAGGGATTCTGCTCCCTCTGATAGAGCGTCCTTTCGTGCCTTCATCAGGGCATCCCTATGTGATTCTTTTAGTTGGAGTAAATGGCGTGGGCAAGACCACTACTGTCGCTCGATTAGCTTATAGGTTCAAAGAGGAAGGCAAGCGAGTCCTTATAGGAGCAGCTGACACTTTCCGAGCAGCTGCTGTGGATCAGCTTCGCCAATGGAGCGAAAAGCTGGCTATTCCGATTGTTGAGAAGGGAATGGGGGCTGATCCAGGCGCCGTTGCCTACGAAGCAGTCCAAAAGGCAGTCCATGAAGCCTACGATGTTGTATTGATTGACACAGCTGGACGGCTTCACACTCGGACGCCTCTTATGCAGGAACTTTCAAAGATCCATCGCGTCATAGGGAAAGCCCTTCCCGGCGCACCTCATGAGGTACTTTTAGTTATAGATGCAACAACGGGACAAAATGCTCTTCGCCAGGCAGAAGTTTTCATCCAAGCTGCTCATTGTACAGGGCTTGTCTTGACGAAGTTAGATGGTACAGCTAAAGGAGGAGTAGCCTTTGCCCTCGTAGAAAAGACAGGTCTGCCCATCCGATTTGTTGGCGTGGGCGAACAGGCAGAAGACTTAGTACCTTTCTCACCTCATGCTTTCGTCTCCGCTCTCTTGAAAGAAGAACCTATACCCGCTCCCTAAGAGAGTTTTTCATATTTTAGAGATGAAATGCGCTTTCTCATCTTCTTTTTTATACTTCTTTTAGGTGCCTGTCGTCGGGAGATACCCCTTCCCACATATGAAGATGGGCTCAGTCTTTTTCCTATAAGAGAGGGGCTTCGTTGGATATATGAAGTGCGAGAAACTACTTACACCACTGTGGGAGCAGAGGGTCGCCGCTTTTACCTGCAGCTCAGGATAGATACGCCCACAATAGATGCCTATGGTCGCCCCTGCTGGTATGTAGTATGGGATACCATGCCTGCTTTAGAGGGGCCTCCGAACTTTTTCCGAGTAGGCTTGATATACCGCGACTCCTCTCAAGCGGAGATTTGGGAGGATAACCGCCGCCTTCTCATTTTACGATTCCCTCTCTCTCCCGCACTCCGATGGAATCGTTATGAATATACAGACCTTCCACCTGAAAATTGTCGTTACTTTTCTACGGATACTACCTATACCTTAGAAGGACGTGCTTTCCCCCGTAGTGCTCTTATTCTGCGACGACTGGATACTACGGGGATTCTCCGAAAAGCCTTTTTCTATGAGGTCTATACGCGATCTGTAGGGCTTGTGCACCGATACGAACGACTGGATGTCTATGACCTCAAGCCAAATGGCTCGCTTCTGCGTAATACAGATAGTTATCATCGGGAGTGGCGGCTGGTGGAGCCTTAGGGGTCAGGATACCGTAGGAATTTATTTCTCAGCAAAAGGCTTCACCTTTGATCCCTACTATCGCAAAGCTATTCTTACCTCTGATGAAGAGCATTTGTCAGGCAAAGCTCTCTTTCTTTTACTTTTAGCCGATTCATTGAGTAAAGCTCTGGCTCAGAGGGAGCTGGTCGGAATTAACCTTCATCGCTACCCCCAGCTTGTTAAGTATGTGGAGCATCCCTATCAACTGCCACAAGGATGGAAATCCCTGACGTACGTTCAGCAGCTTGAGCTTCAGGCTATTCCCTACAAAATGGTGGTTGCTAAAAGTAATCGTCTATACCCTGAACGCTTATATGAGCTGAAGGTACGCGTGAAGGGGGTTCGCTTTGCCAAAGAGGGGGAATATCCCTTTCAAGTGCAGGCAGTCCTTCCTCCTCAGAATTGGAGAGAGGCCTTATACGAAGTGCTCTTGAGGGAGGTCCTTTAGAGCAAGCCTCTTGAAAGGAGAGAAGAATCTGAAAGGAAGAAGCTGCTTTTGGCGTGTATAAATCAAAGTAGCTGAAACCTGCTGATGGATGTGTATTTTTTACTCAACATTACTTTTTTGTGGCAATTATTCGCAGTTCGTGTAACTTGAATAGGGCTTCTATAGGAGTGATGCTATTCGGATCTATTTCTAATAGTCGTCGGCGCAGTTCTCCTTCCGTATCAGGCACAAGGGTGAAGAGGGATGGCTCCTCCTCATTTGGAGGGAGCGACGCTTGCTTCTCAAAGTGCTTGAGCAGTTCTTTAGCTCGGCTTATGAGGGCAGCGGGAAGTCCTGCTTTTTCTGCAACTGCCACTCCAAAGCTGCGGCGTATGGGACCGCGCCGCAGTTGATGCAGGAAAATCAAGCGTTCTCCATGCTGTTCAACCGCTAAATGATAATTGGCAAGGCGAGGTAGGGCTTTCTCTAACTGAGTAAGTTCATGATAGTGAGTGGCAAAAAGCGTCCATGGCCTACAGTAAGGATGATTATGGAGGTATTCTATTATAGCCCAAGCGATTGCGAGTCCATCATAAGTACTAGTACCCCGACCCACTTCATCTATGATCACAAAGCTGCGTTCGGTAGCCTGATGAAGGATATGGGACATTTCTTGCATCTCCACCAGAAAAGTACTTTGTCCTCCGGCGAGATTATCCGATGCACCTATGCGGCTGAAGATCTGATCCACGGGATGAATTTCAGCCTCCTCGACTGGGACAAAGCTTCCAATTTGGGCTAGTAGGAGAATAAGAGCATTTTGGCGCATATAAGCTGATTTCCCCGCCATGTTTGGACCTGTCAGAAGGAGAAGGCGAGTCTCAGGTGTGAGGATAAGGTCGTTTGGCTGATAGGGAAAGTGGGGAGGGAGAAAACGCTCAATGACAGGATGTCTGCCTTTCTTGATGAGAATGCGCGGCTCTTGAGTGAAGCGAGGCCGACAATATTTATACTGGTAGGCAGCAATCGCTAAAGCCAAACATGCATCTACTTCTGCAACCCAGTGCGCTACGCTCTGAAGGGCAGGAATATATGCCTGAAGTTCGTTTATAAGCTGGTGGTAAATGGCCGCTTCTCGCTCAGCCACGACCTCCTGAGCCGAAGCGATTTCGGCATTCAACTTATCTAACTCGTCGCTACTGTAACGCGCATGGCCCTGAGCAAGCTGCTGTCGCAGCCGATACTCGGGGGGAACCCGAGAAAGATAAGAAGCCGTAATGTAAAAGACATATCCTAACTGCCGATTCTCCTGAATCTTTAGGGTAGGAATGGAGAGCCGACTCTTTTCTTTTTCTTCCAGACGGAGAAGCTCGTCCTGCGCATGATGTAGCAGATAACGGGCTCGGTCTAAGCTTTCATCAATTCCACCTCGGATGATCTTCCCCTCCCCTATCTTTTCGGGAAGGTAGGATGGATCAGCATCAAGCCAGAGGTAAGATTCTATCAGGGTGATGGCTTCTTGTATCTGGGATAAAGGAAGAGGGCTCTCGTACGAAGCAGGTAGCATCTGCCGAAGATGTAGACTCTCTTTGAGCGCCGAGCGCAGGTTTATGAGCTCTCGAGGGGTCGTCCGTCTTGCACTCAAACGGGCCACTCTTCGCTCTAAGTCTCCAATCTTACGAAGGCTCTCTTGCCAGAGTGCATGCCGCTCAGGCTCATCATAGAGGAGTTGAACTTTTTCTAATCGCTTCTCAATCGCTCTTACATCTCGCAAGGGCATAGTCAATCGGATGCGCAAAAGGCGCGTGCCGGCAGAAGTAACCGTATGTTGTAGAACCTGTAGAAGGCTTTTTCCTTCCTTATGAAGAGGTTCAATTACCTCTAAATTCCGCAGCGTATCTCTATCCAGAAAGAATGCTTCTCCTATGGGTAAAGCTCGAGGGAAACTAAGGTGGGGCAGTCCAACCTGATGCAGCTCCCTCAAATAACTCAGGAGGGCAGCAAAAGCCTGTCGGGTGGGTCCATTCATCGCTTCAAGAGCACTGGTAGGAAGTTCGTGCCCATATACTGCTCTAAACGCTTCAGAAAGAAGCCCCTCATCAAAATACCATTCTGGCAAGGATTCTACCCGAGGGGTCGGGGTGTAGAGGGTTTGCCATAGACTCTCCTGACCCGCATACACAAGGACCTCTGTTGGAGCAAACGCAGTAATAATCCCTTCTATGCCAGTCAGAGGTCCTTCGTAGTAATGCACTCGTCCCGAACTCGTGATATCGGCGAAGAATATAACTACCCTCGTAGGCATATAAGACCAAAAAAGACTCAGATAAAGGGCAGCCAGAGGTTCTTCGGTCTGAGACCAGTAGACCCCTGGAGTGGCGATTTGGGTAACTTCCCTTCTAACCAGTTTTTTAGCTTTCTTGGGGTCCTCTACCTGATCACAGATAGCTACTCTGTATCCTGCTTCAATCAGCTTAGGTAGGTAAGAGTCCAAGGCTCGGACTGGGAAGCCTGCCATTGGAACATCCTCGGCTCGGCCGTTGTTTCGGCGGGTAAGGCTAAGCCCTAAAATTGATGATAGAATATGAGCATCTTGTTCAAAGGTCTCATAAAAGTCCCCTACTTGGAAAAGCAAGAGGGCATCAGAATAGCGCGACTTGAGTGTCCGATACTGCTCCATCAGAGCTGTCGTCTCAGACATATGGCATGTCCTTGAGGAGGGCTACCATAACCGTTTTGACTCGCTGGGCTTCTTCGTTGAGCTGGAACCAGCGCTCACGCGGACGACTGCTGAGCTGATCATACGATATGCGAGGAAAATAGAGAGAAGCGTGAAGGCTAAACTTAGGAATCCGTGTGAAGCGGAGCGGGAGGTTGATAACTGGATTTTTGATAAGAGGACGGACATAAGAGGGTTGGATAAACCTCAGCCACCGAAGCATAGCTGATGGCATGTAAAAATCCCTTCCCCATTCCTCGGCACCCCGATGCACCGTAATCAAGATTGGTGCTCCCGTAGCTACAGCCAGTTCTATGAATTTCGGAGAGCGAAAAGGACGAATCTCATATACATCTCCTAAAATACAGTTATCTCCTTCGGGAAAGAGCGCCACATCATTTACAGGCCCATTCTTGAAAGCCTCTATGACTTGAGCAAAGTTAGGAGGACTCTTGCTTTCAAAAATGTTTTGCATAATCCAGCGAGTCAGCTTAATTTGATAGAATAATCTGTGAAAAATACCAAGAGCTTTTCTATTCTGTCCTCCTTCTTGTACGGCTATCCGCAGAAGTGCAAGAATAGGAGGTATCCATCCACATGATCCTGCGTGACTGATAGCATGTACTACCTTTGGATACTGGCTCAGAATCTCGTGTAAAGGTGGCTTGCAGCGTACCACAATCTCGTCAAAGATGAGAGGATAAACCCACTGAAGGCGTTCGTACAGGGTTGAAAGGGGTATAGCCATGCCCACGGATTGCATGGAGGAAAAATACAAAAAGGGGAGGAACTCTAAGTCCCTCCCCTGTATATAACCGATGACAGGTGTATTTACTCGCTTACACCGCTTTGGGCGATGCGCTGATGAAGATTTTCTCTCAGGGTGATGTAGCCATCTGCATTCGGCTCTATAGAAGCGGCTTGATTATAAGCCTGCCATGCGTAGCCATATAATCCATTTTGCTCATAGAAAGCGCCGAGGATTGCATAATCTATCGCTGACTTAAGCTCTAACGAGCGGCGCAGCGCCTCTTCTTCCTTTTTGAGGAGAGAGGCTTTGTCTGAGGGCAGGACTCGGAAACAGATGTTATTAGAATATAAGTTGGGATGACGCCGAGTACTTACTCGCCAGTAGTAGCAAGGACCGGGTTTGACCTTATTCTCTAAGTTGAGCTCCACAGAAGTTTGCTCAGCGGAGACTTCCTGAGAGAGAAGGGGTTGGCCATTTTCATCCAGAATCTGCACAATGTATCCTTCTGAGCCAGGCACTCGATCCCAATAGAGATGGATGCGGTCTGCGAAGAAAGTACTTTGGATGGGGGTTCGGGGCAAAGGAGCCATTGTTGAGCGAGTTACAGCTCCCAAAGTTTTTCCTGAAGCTCTTCCTGCACCAGAGGCAATCGCTTGGTTCAGAACATAGCCGGTGTATTTGGAGGCGTATGGATTCTCATCAACTGAGCTCTTTTGAGTCAAAATCTGTGAGAGCGTGTAGGTCCCAGGTTGGCGCAGCTCCCGAGCTTTATTGCCAGCGAATACTAAAGCAATGTAGGACTGTGGTCCTACTCTCACTTTCTGCTGCTCAGAGAGCTTCATGCCAGCGGTGGCCTTGACCCATGCTCCCCCCGCCTGTTCCACTTGAACGTCGCCACGAGTGGCTAGCACAGTTACGCTTTGCGCGTAAAGAAAGGAGAGGAGGAACCCTCCCACCATTAATCTGCTGGTTAGGCTAAGGTAACGCATAAGGGACTACATCACAAATACTATGCCAGTAAGCCCCTAACGCCAGATTTCCATTTCACCCTGAAGGAGTAGAGCCCACAGAAGAGGTTCTACGGGAAGCCAGTGACCTTCTACACCCAGCCAAATGGTCAGCTCTATGCTGCCCCATATGAGCGCTACCTGAAGAAGTCGTATGCCAGCACTGCGCCAAGGCCCCTTTCGGAGAAGGAGACTAGTTCCTGCTAAGAGGAGGTAGGCTATGACCATCAGCAGACAAACCCAACCGTATCCTATAGGGATAAAAAAGTCTTCATGAAGGAGCATGCTAGCGATATTTGCATGAATAGCGACTCCATACATGTCTGGAAAGCTGGGGCGTAGAGGAGAGGAATTGAGAGGACTGAAAAAAATGTCCTCTAAGGTCTGCCGAAAAGGATCTGCTACTCCTAAAAAGAGAGCTTTATTTTGAATCCAAGATAGGGGTAAGGTGTCGCGGATAACCTCTTCCCCACTCAGGTAGTAGAAGTGCTCTAACCCTCCGCGATACCGAATGAACATTCGGGGTGGAAGGTAGGGAAGTCGCTCCGCAAGCTGAGGCTTGAGAGCTAAGGCTGCCTGCATACCTAAGGAAAAGGCCGTATCAGCGTCACTCACTGTATACAAGAGGCATTCTCTTACTATACGCGTGTTAGTATCATACAAAATGAGATTAGCAAAGGCTTCTTCCGCACAACGAGTAAAGAGCGCATGGCTGACGCTCTGAATGGGGGCTTCGGAGAGGGGTTTAGATAAGTCTAAAGAACAGGCGATGAACACTGGAGCTCGGCTTGCTGCTTGACACAGAGCTGAGGCCCAGAGGCTATCTGTAGAAGGATGCTGAAGAAGGGGGAAAATGGCATCTATGCCAATGAATTGAGGACGGGCTTCACTTAGTCGAAGAATCAAGTAGGATAATTCTGCCCGTCCCAGCTTCGCAATATCTACAATTACAATCTGTGTGTCAGGAGGAAGCGGAGCTCTACGCTTGTATGCAAGGTCCTGAATACGCCAGGTCCAGCTATCTGCAGGCCATAAGAAGGATTCAATGAGAAACCCCGCAGTTACACTGAGCACCAATCGAAAAATCGACCCGAGAAGGGTAGAAAGGGTCATTCAAGCGCTTGTTTATAGCGCTTTAGCGTCTCAGCTATTCCCTCATAAAGGGCATCCGCTATGAGCGCATGACCAATAGAGACCTCTACCAGATTGACAAGGTTGAGGCGAAGGAATCTTAGGTTCTGAAGATTCAAATCATGTCCTGCGTGCAGCCTTACCCCGACTTCATTAGCTTTTTGGGCTGCTAAGATATAGGGGGCTATTGCGCTCTCAGGAGAATGGGGGAATTGAAGAGCATAGGGACCAGTGTAGAGCTCCACGCAATCGGCGCCGATCTCAGCGGCTGCCTCCACCTGTTCAGGCACCGGATCAATAAAGAGGCTGACCCGAATCCCCCATGCCTTGAGATGCTGGATGATAGGTTTGAGAAAGTTTTTTTGTTCTACTGCATTCCATCCACGATCAGAAGTCAAGGCTGTTGGTGGATCAGGAACAAGGGTAACTTGGGCTGGGCACACCCCTTCCACAAGGCGAATGAACTCTGGCGAAGGAAATCCCTCTACATTCAATTCAACAGTAAGGGTGTCGCGTAGGGCATAAACGTCAGCCTTACGAATGTGTCTTCCATCTGGACGAGGATGAACCGTGATCCCATCGGCTCCCAATCGCTCACAAGTTTGAGCAAAAGCTACGACATCAGGTAGGTTTCCTCCCCGAGAATTTCTCAAAAGAGCCACCTTATTCACATTCACGCTAAGACGCGTCATTCAGGTATGTCTATGAAATCCAAGGGATAGTCAATCACTACCTTCCAAGGGAGCCCTGCCCCCGGCAATCTCTCTAAAAGGGGGTCAGGGTCTAACTGTTCCACATTCCATACCCCTGGCTTTTTCCATATCCCTGCAACCATAAGTTCAGCCGCTATGGCAGGCGGGACACCAGCCGTATAGGCTATACCCTGAGCCTTGCAGTCAGCATAAGCCCATTCGTGGCGAATATTAGTGTAAATGTAAGCTGTGCGAACCACTCCATTCTTTATTCCTCGCAGTTGCACGCCGATAGAGACCCATCCTTTGTAGGAGGGGGCAAGGCTTGCAGGGTCTGGAAGAAGTTTCTGTAAGAACTTGATAGGAACTACCTTATGTCCCTCGTATTCTACCTCATCTATCCGAGTTAAGCCCGCATTCATAAAAGCTCGCAGATGTAATAGGTATTGATCAGAGAATGTCATCCAAAATCTCGCTCGCCGAATACTTGGAAAATGCTTGACCAGCGACTCTAACTCTTCATGAAAGATGAGATAGGCTCTCCGAATACCTATTTCCGGGAAGCGAACATCTTGAGAGACTGATAGAGGGGGCACTTCAATCAACTTTCCATCTTGATAGTATCGTCCTGGCTGGGTAATTTCCCGAAGATTAATCTCTAAATTGAAATTCGTTGCAAAAGGGCGGCCATGGTCGCCAGCATTGCAATCTATGATGTCTAAGTAATGGATTTCGTCAAAAAGGTGTTTAGCTGCATAGGCTACAAAAGCATTTGTAACACCGGGGTCAAATCCGATTCCTAAGATAGCTGTGAGTCCTGCTTGCTGATAGCGCTCCTGATAGGCCCACTGATATTTGTATTCGTAAAGAGGCGTATCAGGCGGCTCGTAAGAAGCGGTATCTATGTAATCAACTCCTCCCTCTAAGCAAGCCTCCATAAGGGCTAAATCTTGATAAGGTAGAGCGAGATTGAGAAGAAGCGTAGGCTTGTGTTTTTTGAGGAGCGTCACGGTGTTTTCTACCTTATCTGCATCGAGAGGTTCTGGGATAATTCTAGCCTGAGGGAATCGGTCTGCTAAGTCTTTACATTTAGAGAAGGTACGACTTGCTAAGACAATTTCGGGGAAGAGGTCGGGTCGGCGTGCTAGTTTGCAGAGGGTAACTTGGGCTACAGCACCCGCACCGACCACCATGACCTTTGGCATGCGGCAAAGATACGAAAGCGTTTGAGGGGGGTTTTCTTAGATCACCTATCTTTGCATTCATGCGCTACTTTATCCTATGGGCTGGGCTTCTTTTTGCTCAGCCGACCCATCCGAATAGAGCGTACGTTCGGACGGCACAGGCGCCTTTTCTCCACGCAGTAGCCTCAGGTGATCCCTTGGCCGACCGAGTAATCCTTTGGACGCGCGTTACTCCTCCCGAGGACTGGGGAGGATCAACCATCTCCGTTCGCTGGGAAGTGTCTGAAGATTTTCAATTCACTCAGATAGTGGCAAGCGGTACAGCAGAGACCGACGCCAGTCGGGACTACACCGTCAAAGTGGATGCTACGGGACTCCAGCCGAATCGGTGGTACTATTACCGCTTTGAAGCTTTGGGAACTTTCTCCCCAATCGGACGCACAAGAACCCTCCCTTCAGGCTCTATCAGCCGTCTGCGCTTTGCTGTCGTCTCCTGTTCTGACTATCAAAATGGATTTTATAACGCATATGAAATGATTACGCGACGCAATGATATAGATTTTGTTCTTCATCTTGGTGATTATATTTATGAGTATGGGCCCTCTCAGAGTAGTGCTCGTCAGGTTGAACCACCTCGTGAAATCCTCACTTTAGATGACTACCGGATTCGATACTCTCATTATCGCTTGGATAGTAGTCTTCAATGGCTTCATCAGAATTATCCAGTGATAGCGGTATGGGATGATCATGAACTTACAAATGATGCGTGGAGCGCAGGCGCAGAAAATCACAGCCCTGATACGGAGGGGCCTTTTGAGGTTAGACGAGCAGCCATGCTGAGAGCTTATCATGAGTGGCTGCCTTTTAGGGCGCCAGATCCCGCCGACTCTTTGCGCCTATGGCGCAGCTTCAAACTTGGGGATTTAGCTGACCTTATTCTTCTTGACACTCGGCACTATGGACGAACCCAGCAGCTCTCTGGCGGGTTTATCAATGTCAATGACCCTGCTCTGAATGACTCCAATCGCACTCTCTTAGGAGCCCTTCAGCGCCAATGGTTCTACAATCAGCTCAAGGGGTCTACAGCTAATTGGCGGCTCATAGGACAGCAAGTGATGGTGGCTCCTATGCGGGCTTCCCTCTTAGGAAATACTCTTATCCTAAATCCAGACCAGTGGGATGGATATCCGGTAGAGCGCCAAGCCCTTATGGATACAATCATACAAAACAACATTCAAAATGTAGTCGTCCTAACTGGTGATATTCATACCTCTTGGGCAAACGACTTGCCTTTTGGACCGGGCCCTTACAACAATGCCACTGGAGCTGGGTCTACAGCCGTGGAGTTTGTAACTCCGAGTGTCACAGCAGCAAATGCTGCTTTTCTTCAGGGTTTTGCCAATCCCTCTATTGTAAAGTCTCAAAATCCTCATGTAAAGTACGTTGATCTCACAAGCAATGGGTATTTAGTTATAGATGTAACCCCTCAGCGGGTTCAGGGAGATTGGTACTATGTCAATACAATTGCGCAGCCAGCTTTGGGAGAGAGGACGGGGGAGAGCTGGTATGTACAGTCGGGAGAACGCTTTTTGCGGCGGGCGGCTAGCCCAGTAGTAGCACCCTCCTCTTATAATCCGCCTCTTGTCCCTCGGACAGAACAGGCGAGTGCGCTTGTTGCTTCTGACCCCCTGGTAGTGGGGGTTTATCCGAACCCGGCTCAAGATTTTCTTACCCTTCAGCTTTATACTCCCTTGGCTCAATCTGTAGAAATTCTCCTTCTTACGCTGGAAGGGAAAAAGGTCGCTACTTACCTTCTCCCTATTCTATCCGCTGGAACTCATTATTATCAAGTGCCTCTGGATGGACTGGCTGCTGGACCTTTTCTTCTTCAGGTAAAGGGACAAAGGACGCATACCTACCGCCTCATCAAGCGATAACCTATGATGGAGGAGGAGAGACGACTGCGAGCCGAGAAGCTAATTCGGGAGCACATGGTGGCAGCCATGAGTGCTGGACTGATTCCTGTTCCTTTTGCGGATTGGGCGACAAGTACAGTTGTCCAGCTTAATCTCGTCCGTAAGCTGGCGGAGTTGTATGAGACGCCATTTTTTTCGGGCATAGCTAAGGGGCTAATTGCGAGCTTAGTTGGTGCGACGGCGGTTCGAGGGGGTGCTTCCCTCGTCAAGCTGATTCCGGGGGTAGGATGGATGATAGGAGGTCTGACGGCTTCTGTCTTAGCGGCTGCTACCACTTATGCCGTGGGTAAAGTCTTTACTGAGCACTTTGCCAAAGGCGGGACTCTGAAAGACTTTAGCCTTGAAGCCGCTCGTAAGTCTTACGAACGCGCTTTTAGAGAAGGACAAAAAGTATCCGAAGAGCTAAAAAAGGATACGCCTACTTCTGATCCGTATGAACAGCTTCGCAAGCTTTATGAACTGCATCAATCAGGAATTCTGAGCACTGAAGAATATGAAGTGCAGAAGCGGAAAATCTTAGAGCGGTTGTGAGGTTTCGGGTGTCTTATCAGAGGCCCCCTTTACCGATTTTGATTGAGATAGATGGACTTCCTATTTATTGGGTTCAGACGGAAGGACCCTTGGCTTCATTTGTGGCGATATGGGAAGCCCCTGCTTTGAAGGAATATCCGGCGGGGCTGCGTCGCCTCCTCCTCAGGCTTATGAGTGAGGAAAATGAGGTCTATCCTGCCGGCAAGCTTCATGAGCAACTTCATCGGCTTGGCTGGCAAGCTCAGTGGAGTGCTGGGCGAGACACTCTTACTTTGAGTGGCGAAGGGCTGAAAGAAGGACTGAGCCGAGCGCTTGATATTCTCTATACGGCGGTGGCTGCCCCTCTCTTAGCTGGACCTGAGGTAGGACGCCATTTGACCCAGCTCGTGCAAGCAGAGAAGCGAGCTCGCGCTCACCCCGCCTATCAAGGTGATAGTCGTCTTGCCTTTCATTTGTGGGGTAGAACCTATAGCCATACTGGGAGTACGCCGATAGAGGTGCTTGAACGCATGGATACCACTCAGCTTCGCCCCTACTATGAGCGATTTATTCTAAGAGGACTAAAATCCCTTATCATTGCTGCTGCTGAAGTGCCTTTTGCTTTGCTGAGGCGATGGTCCTGCTGGCATCAGCGGATTAGCTACGAGCTGCCCCTTCCAATGCAAGACCTTTTGATTCGGGAAGCAATACCGATGGCACAGGCTCAGCAAGTGTCTCTGAGGCTTGCATTTCCTTGGGTGCCTCCTCTTCACCCCCAGTACGCTTTCTATCGGTTAGCTTTGATGCGATTAGGAGGCTATTTCGGAGCGATTCTCATGCAGTCAGTTCGGGAAGAAGGGGGGCTTACATATGGGATTTATGCTCATCCCGAGAGGTGCTTGGCGGGCAGCTATTTTGTCATATCTGCCGAGGTGGCTACCCCTCGTGCAGAAGAAGCCGTGAGTCGGATTTACAAAGCAGTGGAAAGCTGGCACCTAAATCCTTTTCCCACTGAAGATGTGCTTTTAGAGGTGCGGAATCTACTCCTTCTTCAGAGTATGCCAGAGACGATACAGGAATGGGTGTCTCGTTTGACCCGAGCCATTGGAGCAAATGTACCAATAGAGTTTGTAGTTCATCAAGACCAAGAAATTGCTGCAATAGAACGAAGAGAGGATTGGCCAGAGATAGTCCTGCCTCATTCACCTGTGGTGGAAGTGGCTATTGGCACTGCTGAACCTATTTTTGCGGCTTCATGCGGCTGAGAGCGGGGATTGTGGTTTTTCCGGGAAGCAACTGTGACAGAGATTTATACTATGCCTTGGAACGAGCAGGTTTTGTTCCACAGTACCTTTGGCATGCTGACATCACTCTGCCTCTTCTCCAAGCTGTATTTTTACCTGGGGGATTTTCATATGGGGATTATCTAAGGGCTGGAGCCATTGCTCGGTTTGCCCGGATTATGCCAGCCATAGAGGAATTTTGGCAAAGAGGAGGCTTTGTTATGGGAATTTGTAATGGATTTCAAATTCTTTTAGAGGCGGGGTGGCTCCCTGGGGCTTTACGGCGCAATGCTCAAGGGCGATTTATTTGCAAGGTAGTTAGCGTAGTGCTGGAGGGGGGTGGTCCTCTGGCGGCGTATGTAGGAGGACGACCTTACTATCTGCCGATTGCCCATGCAGAGGGGCGTTATGTTCCAGGTGGAGAGATGCCTCGCTGGTTTCTGCGATATACTCCTCCTGTTCCTAATGGGAGCTACGCTGCTATTGCAGGATTTGGAAATTCAGAAGGCACCGTTTTCGGTCTGATGCCTCATCCTGAGCGGGCTTGTGATGCGTATCAAGGCAGAGGGGATGGGTTAGACTTCCTGCGGGGTGTGGCTCGTTATCTCCTGAGCCGGTAGGTGGGGGGGCGCTGGAGCTTGATAGTCGTAGCGGTTGGCAGCCTTATTGTACGTCTCCTTACTTCAGAACCTTTCCTTCGGACAGCTGCCGAAATCACGAGCATTATCGCTCTTTATACTCTCATCTTCACTCAGAGAAACCTCTTCCTTTATGGGGTGGCCTTTGCCTCCGTCTTGACTGGGGTTGCGCTTCTGGTGCATGCCGCTCATCCTTTTATGATAGTTGCGGGATGGGAGCTTCTCAGCATAATGGGATGGATGCTCATTGCCTATAGCGGAAAGGGGAGGTGGGAGAGTGGGAGGGCCGCACTTAGCGTGCTGCTGACGAATAAATTGGGCGATGTATTCTGGATAGCAGGTGTCTTGGCGGGTGGTGCTTTTTCAGTCGGGGTATGGGTAGGTCTCTTTGTCAAGGTGGGGGCATTTCCTTTTACTTTTTGGTTAGTGCAAGCTATGCGAGCTCCTGTGCCTGTGTCCGCACTTCTTCATTCTGTGGCTGTAGTAGGCATAGGGGCTTACTTTCCCTTGAAATACCCCTCTTTAGCAGGAGGGGGCATTCCCACTCCCTGGATGGAGGGAATTATCATAATAAGTGGAATAGCAGCTGGAATAGGGGCTCTCCTTGCTCGCTCTCCTAAGCTGATTCTAGCATGGAGCACGGCGGCCCACCTCTGCATCGTCCTCCTCTCAAGTGCTCATCAGCCCCTTGCGTTAGAGTATCTTCTTCATCACAGCTATTTGAAGGCAGCTCTCTTCCTTTTATTGGGAGTCTTTTCCCATAAGCAGATTGGCGGCGGCATTATAGCCTTCCTCTGGACTGTATCGGCTCTTTTTCTTTCGCTTGGATGGGCTGAGCTTAGGAGAGAGACCCTTCTCATAGAGATGCTCACGACGGTGGCTGCTGGCCGAGCCCTTGCTCGGGAAGCGGGTTCAAGACTTTTCTTCCTTCGTCCGACGGGATCATGGCGCGTATGGCTTCTCGTAGGTGTGGCTAGCCTTCTGATTGGAGTTGGGGGGATTTGCCGAGGTATGCCTGCACTTCATCCTGCCGATGCACTCGTGGGTGCAGGCTTTTTGGGAGGAATTCTGTACTCCTCTCCTTTTAGATTTCGCTTGGACCTTCCCTTCTTCCTTCTATTGTCAATGCTATTTCATCTTTGGCTCAATATAAGTCGAGTGGTTCATGCTATTGACCAGAAAATAGACAATTTTTGGGCTTCTGTCGCTGCTGTAGTTATTCGTATAGCTTCTACTTTTGCAAGGGTAGAGACTTTTCTGACAGCTGTAGGCTTGCGACGAGGAGCTCAATTTGTCCGACGGCTCTTCGCCTTCTTTGTAGGCGAAGCTCAAGGGACTTCCTACTCTCAAGCTCTGACTTGGGGCTTTGTAGTATCGCTCATTATTGCGGGGATATGGAGGCTCTGGCGCTAAACCTATTGTGGCTTTTGCCAGCCTGCCTTTCGCTGTCTCTTCTAATTAGTCCGCTTGCAATGCTGCGGCCCCTTACTATCATTCATGGGACTCTTCAACTGGCTATATGGGGAATCCTATATGTGCATTCCCCCTCTGAAGGTCTTCACTATCAAAGGGTATGGTTTAATCTTGGTAGTACGGAATTTTTCTACTCAATTGGAGCTCATCCTGCCAACTTTGCTCTGATTCTCCTTACGATTCTGATTGGGCATCTTGCTCTTTTGTATGGGCAGGGTCAGGTGAGTCGTGTCCGAGAATTTTCAGCTCTTGTGCTTCTTACGGTGGGTTTTTGCCAGGGGGTATTTTTAGCTGAGGATGTGCTTTTATTTTTCGTTTTCTACGAGGCAGCCCTTATTCCTTCTTTCCTTCTTATTTATGGGTGGGGTGGTGAGGGGAGAAAAAGTGCGGCTGTCAAGTTTGCTCTCTTTACATTAGGAGGGTCGGTTCTCCTTCTTGTAGGGATCGTAATAGGGTTAGGGGATAGAGCGCAGGGGCTCCATTCAAGTTGGCAAGGGGCGGGGCTTCCTCCATTAGCATGGCTCCTGATGACGGTAGGTTTGAGCGTAAAGCTCCCTCTCTTTCCTCTTCATAGCTGGTTGGGTGAAGCTCATGTGGAAGCAGAGACGTCCATTTCTATGATTTTAGCTGGGATTTTATTAAAGCTGGGAGGCTATGCTCTCTTGTACTGGGTGTGGAAGGGGATTGGGGAGGGGCAGTCGCTTCTTCTGAGAGTATGGGGTGGCGTGAGTCTCGTATATGCGGGGGCGGTGGCTGCAGGGCAGCACGACCTTAAGCGGCTTATCGCTTTTACTTCTGTGGCACACATGGCGGTCGTAGCGATTGGAGCTGGAGCTCAAAGTGTAGATGGACTTCGTGGAGCCTATCATCAGCTTTTTGCTCATGGGGTTATTATTGCGGGGCTTTTTGCTTGGATCGGGCTCGTGGAGAAAAAGCTAAAGGGGCGACTTATTTCTGAGCTTCGGGGACGATTCTCTCAGAGGAAAAGGTGGCAACTTCAAGCAGCTCTCCTGTTTTTTGGGGCTATGGGTGCCCCTGGTATGGCTCTATTTATCTCAGAACTTATGGTGATATGGGGTGTGGCAAAGGGAGTGGGATGGGCATGGGCTCTTCTTCCAGGTGTGGGACTACTGCTGACAGCTATCTATTTTCTGCGAGTCTATAGGGAGTTAGGAGGGAGAAGAGAGGAGGAACGGGTTCTCCTTGAGCCGATGGACCTTCAGGAAGGAATCGTATGGGGTTTGATTGGATTCTCTGGAGTCGTGGGGCTCTATCCAGCAATATGGCTGAACCTTCTCTCGCATGTGGGGCGTTGAGCAGCTCTGGCCTGAGACGTTTCTCATTGCGGCTGGGCTTGTCCAGCGATGGAGGTGGGGACTAATCGCTTTTCTTATTCTTTATGGCTTCGGAGTGTGGTGGCAGCGGGAGTCTACTTCTGCTTTGCTTGCCTTTGACACGAAGGCATGTCAGCTTAATCTCACTTTCGTTGGCCTGACTGCCTTTATGTGGTGGGTCTCTCCCCTCTCTCAAGCCTCGGGATGGGCAGTGCTCCTTCAGTTAGGTAGCTACGGCCTGCTTCTGCGAAGCGTCAACCTCGCTTTTAGTTGGGCTCTGATGGAGAGTGGGGCAATAGGAGGTTATTTCTTGGTGGCAAATGCGGGAGCTTCTCCAGAGCGGTGGGGAACGGCGATCCGATATCTCACTTGGAGCGTGATAGGCTCGGCACTCGTGCTTCTGAGCATAGCTGTTCGCTTAGTAGAGCATCACTCCCTCTTCTATCCCCTTGAATCAGGGGGAGAATGGGCCGATCACCTTTTTTCAATAGGATGGGCCTTAAAGGTGGGCTTTATCCCCTGGCATTTCTGGATGATGAGTCTGTATCGTACTCTTCCAGTAGCTTGGGGGGGGTGGTTTTCTATCGTCCCGAAAGGAGCCCTTCTTCTGAACCTCCTCTCTAGCCTAAAGGAGGGAGGTCTAAAACTAGACCTCTGGTATGGGCACGCGATCCTCTCTATGTTGGGGGCGTATGCTTTAGGCTGGAGGGCACAGGATCTAACGGAGATGATATTTTGGGGAAGTTTTGCTCAAGGCGCCTACACAGCGTTAGCAGCGACAGCGGGGGGGAAAGAAGCAGGGTGGGATTTTTGGCAGGTGTATAGTATAGGAGGACCCTTAGCTCTCCTCTATGCGAGCGTTCCGTGGCAGAGTCGGGAGGGACGAAGTATCGGTTTGCTCCTTCTGGCAAACTTAGCTGCTGTCCCACCTATATTGGGTTTCTGGGTCAAACTCCAACTTTTCTGGGTTTCCGTAGCTTTCCTCTCGGAGGGAGAGCGGTGGGTTCTGATAGGGGCGGCACTTTTTGCTACGATTGGCGGCTTTGCTGTGTATGGGAAGCTCCTTTGGCGCTTATGGCACCAGGAAGCTGTGGAGGAGCCGCCTCTAATTTTGAAGTCGGCTTACATCTTGAGCAGCATAGTGCTTTT
>JANXAJ010000060.1 GCA_025062295.1 Bacteroidia bacterium
GTAATAGCTTTTCGGGTGCGAAGGGAGGAGCACCTGAAGCCTTTCTTTCACGGTAAGGTTGGGGCATACTACCAGCACCGCATCAGAGAAGCGCCTATCGCGGGGATTGAAGCGCTTGTTGAGTCCCTGCCAGGCAATCAGCATCGCCATAGCCACAGTTTTGCCAGTGCCTGTGGCCATTTTGAGGGCATAGCGAGTGAGCTCGCCGTCCTTAGGGATAGTCAAGCCTTGCTTCTCACTGGGAGGGGCTTCTATGAGCCAAATGAGCGTTTCTATCGCTTCCAGCTGGCAGAAAAAGAGTCGTCGCTCTCGCTGCGGACGATTCCAATGACTGAGAAGCTGCCGAGTGATAGAGGTTATGCCGGGGTAGTTTTGGGCTTTCCAGCTTTTTACGCGCGTTCGCAAGGCATTGACCAGTTCCAGAGGCACGAACTCCTCCTCTAAGAGGGCTGCTTGAGGGACTGGGGTGCGAGGTTTAAGGTAATAGCCTGCGGGACGGCGCCCTTCTATAATTTTAGGCTGCCCTTCTTCATAAGCCCAGTAGCGCTGAGGCTCCTCATAAGGAGAATTCAGAATGGGATTCTCTACGAGCATATTAAGAAACTTGGCTAATAATGTGCTTTGCAGAAGCTATGGCATTCTGTACCAGCACTTCAAGTTCTGCTACTTCGCTGTCATAGTCGCACTGATTGCGCCACTGCCGAAGTCGGTCTAACTCTGTACTTAAAGGAGCTGTCTCGGGTCTCTTTTTGAAAAACTCTCTAAGGACTTTATGGTCCTGGCTACTGCAGCTCTTAACAAAGCCGAGATACCTCTCCGCATGTTTGCGGGCTATGCCAAAAGCCCCATAATATGCTCTACTTACTGCGGAGCGAAAAACAGCTTCTTTTAGGTTTTCCTGCCATTTTCCAGTGCGAAGCTGCTCGGCTAACTCTACAAAATCCCTCCAGTCAAAAGGCATCCCCCTTCTTTTTGAAGTCTGTGGTGAGTATAAGCCAACCGTCTGTATAGGCTAAATGAGGTATAACTTCTTTCTCTGCCGCACGCAGATGCTCTAAAAATCCCTCGTCATACTCATCCAGTCGTACATGAAGCTGCAGGTATTTATCTTCCATCTCAGGGTCTTGATAGAGGGAGAGGAGGATTTCAGGAGAGTCAAAATGTTTTTGGATTGCCTGTACAGCCGAGGCTAAGATGAGGCTGAGTGTGGGATAATCTAAAAGGTAGTCAATTACTTCTCGGCGCTTCTGTATCTTCACTCCCTCCTTAGCGAGGAGGGATAACATCTCTTCTATCTCCTGACTGAAAGAATGTCCGAGAGGAAAGAAGGACAGGCTCTTTTCCCCTTCAGTAGAGGAAACGAAGTAGGCTGGGGAGAGAAGGGGCATCCCCGTGGAATAAGCTACAGTAGTTTTCATACAACTTCCCCGAAAAGTTGTCTGAGTTTGTCTGTGATGCAGCTCTCAAATATAACGGAAATTTGCTGATGGGCATACTCCAGCCACTCTAAGCTCTCCTGGGGCGCTATGCCCTGGGGTTTAGCTAAGAAATAATCAATATCCAAGAGCAGGTCTCTCTGTTCAGGAGGGCTGTGCATGTCCGTATAAAGCTGCACTCGGCAGGCATCTCGCTCTCCTTGATAAGTGAGTAGAGTGCTCATAGCAAAGCCTATTCTATTAGAGGGGAAGGTTTGTCCCCAGAGAGGGTAATAGGTAAGGTACAGCTCCCACTGTTGGGAAGGGAAAGAAAAGCGATTGATGTAGCGTAGGCTGAGGTATTCTATCTCTATGAGGGGGAGGATGGCTTGGAGGCTATTCCAAAGGGTGTGAATTTTGAGCTTGACAACCTCCCAAGACGGATAAGGCCGCAGGACATGTAAGCTTATTACGCGGGAGCCGATTTGAATAAGGATATTTCCTGTCTCGCTAAATAGCCATACTTGTTCTCTGCGGCGGAACTCTTGGATAAAACCCTCGGGGATAGGCCGGACATTTACTTCTTGAGCGGGGTGATGTTGCTTTCGGGGAAATTCCTTTCTAAGATGCTCGTATAGAAGTCCTGGTATCGTGAGGTCCCATGGGGTGCGCTCACTCAGCCAAAAGAAGCAGAGCACTTCTTGAATAGGAGGATTGGCGTAGCGCTGCCCCATAGTAGGCGTAAAGGTACTACAACGCTATCACCCGCACCACTTCATTGCCCCGCAGGTCTATCACTTTTACGGCGATGCGGTGGTTTTTGCCTGGGCGAAAGGGAAAAGACAGAGTGCCACTCAACTGCTCAAAGGCTTCGGGGTTTATTTGAGCTTTGAGGGCGCGCTGGAGCTTCTTCTAATCCCCCTTCTATGGAAGCCCCTGCGGTGGAGGTGAGCCTGACAGGGCTAAGACTTTGGGCTTAGGGGAGGTCAAGGGGCTGCGTGGCTACCCTTTTGAGCTCGAAGCGAGGCTGGGTAAAAGGGACGCCCTTTCTTATATTCAGCGGCTGGGTGCAGCTTCACTTAGGGTGGGATAGGCGCAGGTACCAGCTATGATACGTGATGTATTGGCTGGCTTTGGCTTCAGAGAGTGTGAGCGGGGGGCGCACGATGGCTGAGCTGCCCGCTTTTCCAGTCCACTGGGGTATGGAGCGGGTGCTTGTTCGGGATACTGAAGGGCTTGGATGA
>JANXAJ010000061.1 GCA_025062295.1 Bacteroidia bacterium
TGCCGCCGCCCAAAATTCTAACCCCCGATCAACCAAACAGCATCTACTCCGAGAGCTCAAACGACTAACCATACTTTCCAGATCCTCCTGAGAGAGAACCTTTACAGTATCCAACTAGGCTCAAAGACACATCCAGCCACTTTTTCAATCCACTTTAGTGCCTTACTTCGTTTGAATGCGAGATGTAATAATCGTAGGGGGAGGGGTGAGCGGACTCTATGCTGCTCAGCTCCTGCGCGCAGCTAGTCTTGATATCCAGCTTATCGAAGGATCCTCACGAATAGGAGGTCGCCTTCATACTGTTTATACGCCCGAAGGATACCCTGTAGATTTAGGGGGGCAGTGGATAGGACAGCAGCACCAGCGAGCGCTTCAGTGGATTGAGTCACACCGCATTCCTCTTCATCCAACCCATACAAAAGGCTACCACCTATTCATAGAAGGCACTTCCCGTCGGCGTTACAAAGGAATTATTCCCCGACTCTCCTGGATAGCTTTAGCGGAATTGGGATGGGCTCTTAGTCGCCTCAAGAAGATGAGCCGCCATGTATCTGTGGAAAAGCCTTGGCAAATAGTAAAGCCAGCTTGGGATGAAACTACCCTTGCAGCATGGATGCGTCGCACCTTTCGTACAAGGCAAGCTTATCAGACCTGTGCTGTCGGTCTTGCAACCGTCTTAGGTTGCGAACCTGAAGAGGTCTCTCTCTGGCATACTCTCTTCTACATTCAAAGCGCAGGAAGCTTAGAAGCCCTTATTCAGATTCAGGGCGGTGCCCAAGAGTTTAAGTTCTCAAAAGGGGCCAGTTCGCTTACCGAAAGTTTAGCGGAGGAAATACCTATTATGTATAGCGATCCTGTTCAGAAGGTCGAGTGGAAAAGAGGGAAAGTCAGGCTCTTCACAAAGAGCGGACGCCACTGGGACGCTCACACTGTCCTCTTTGCTATACCTCCCGCTCGGCTCTCTTCCATAGAATTTGAACCGCCCCTCCCTCCCCTACATTCCCAGCTTGCCCAGCACATGCGAATGGGCACTATCACAAAGGTCGTAGCGATTTATGACAAACCTTTTTGGCGAGAAGACGGGCTGAGCGGGCATGTCTTGAAATTAGATGGGGCGCTGAGAATCACTTTTGACACCTCTCCACCTGATGACTCTTATGGCCAGCTCACGGGATTTGGAACAGGAAAGCTAGCCCGACATCTCCTCAGTCGACCTGCAGACGAACGCAAGGAGTACTATCAAAAAGAGTTAGAGGCTATCTTTGAAAAAGCTCCGCGCCAGCTCTATCAGAAAACTTGGAGTGAAGAACCTCTAATAGGCGGCTGTTATGCTGGATACTTTGGACCAGGAGGCTGGCAGTATGTAGGGGAAACCTTACGACAACATCTTCCCCCCTTATATTGGACAGGGACTGAGCGAGCATCTATATGGATGGGCTACATTGAGGGAGCTTTTCGCGCTGCAGAAAATGTATGTGAGACCCTTCTTCAGAAGAAAGTATCATAGTGCATGCGCTTTAGGTCTGCAAAAAAGGTTAGATTCTGTTTTTCTCTGCAGTTCATGTCTTGCTGCTTAGGCTCCTGCTCTATCTTTTTAGGCGGCGGCAGCCACCT
>JANXAJ010000062.1 GCA_025062295.1 Bacteroidia bacterium
ATAGCGATCAAGGTCGGTATGGGGAGGCGGAGGCGCTGTATTTGGAGGCGAAGGCGATACGGTCTAAGGTGCTGGGCACGGCGCATCCTGACTATGCTCAAACGCTGAATAACTTGGCGAATGTGTATTATGCTCAAGGTCGGTATGGGGAAGCGGAGGCGCTGTATTTAGAGGCAAAGGTGATACTAGAGAAGGTGTTGGGCACCGAGCATCCTGACTACTATCACTACTCGCTTTACAACTTAGCCCGTCTCTACCAGAAACAGCAGCGTTACAGCGAAGCAGATACCCTCTGGCGTGCTGCTGTGCTCAAAACTTTCAGCCGCATCCGCCAAGAGTTTCCCACTCTCTCCACCGCTGCCCGTCAAAACCTGCTAGAGAATATCATAGCTAATGACTTACTCTCTTTTCAACGCTATGTGTCTGAGCGTCGGGAGTGTGCTGACCTCGTGGAGCTGGGTTACCGAGCTGCCCGTAGCTTCAAGGGGATTCTCCTTTCCTCCACTGAAGCCATGAAGTACCTCGTAGAGACCAGCCGAGACACGACCCTCCAAGTCCACTACCGCCAGTGGAAGCGCCTGGCTGACCAGTACGCTTTCTTCACTCTTCAAGAGAACTACCGAGCCGCTGACTCCCTCTGGAAGCTCCTCCAAGAGGCTGAGAGAGAGATTGTACTGCGACTACCTGCTTTGAAAGACTTTCTGCCCGATCCAGCGGGCGAGCCTTTGGTACCCTCCCTCCGCTCTAGGGAAGCCCTCATAGAAGTGGTGCGGGTGCCTGCTAAGAAGAAGGACCTAGTGCTGTATCTTTTCTACCTGCTTCTGCCTGAGGGGAGAAAGCACCGGCTTCATCTGCATGTGCTGTATGCGGACACGCTGTGGGAGCAGCGGGCGAGAAATGCGTATGAAATCCTGCGCTCGCCGGGTTCGGTAGTTTCGGGGGTACCGTATCGGCTCTTGTGGGGCTTTTTGGACTCTCTCCTTCCTGCGAAGGTGAAGGTGGTGTATTTCTCGCCCGATGGGGTGTATTATCTCGTGAATGTAGCTACTTTATACGATGCGCAGCGGCGGCAGTTTGTGGCGGATCGGTATGAGGTGCGGTACATCGCCAGCAGTCGGCGGCTATTGCTGCGGCGGGGTCGTTTTGCTGCGCAAAAGCCCGTAGTAGTAGGGAATCCCGATTTTGGGGGGCTTCCCGATAGTGCGGCAGAGCTGCGCACACGGAGCTATAGGCTTTTTGAGGGGGGTATTCCGCCGCTGCCCGGCGCCGAGGTAGAAGCCAAAGGCATAGCCCAGCTTTTGGGAGTAGAGGTTGTAATAGGTAAGGCAGCGACGGAGGGCCTCATGAAGCACCTACAATCCCCTCAACTGCTACATGTAGCGACGCATGGGTACTTTGTGGGGGGCGGGAAGAATCCCTTGTTGGCT
>JANXAJ010000063.1 GCA_025062295.1 Bacteroidia bacterium
CTATGAGCCTGCAGAACCTTTTACCTGAAGAAGAAGTTTCCACTCCACAGAGGACCGATAAAAACTAAAAAAAAGCCCCCCTCTAAATTGAGGGGAGCAATGTTTCCACTCCACAGAGGACCGATAAAAACGGTTAGGGCGGTATGAAAGCCCAAACACTGTTAATCAGTTTCCACTCCACAGAGGACCGATAAAAACCGTTGTCATCTTCGTTCTCACTACTTTAGTTTTGTAGTTTCCACTCCACAGAGGACCGATAAAAACTCGTGATATTAACCCTGATAGTCGTCAGGGGGCTGAGCGTTTCCACTCCACAGAGGACCGATAAAAACCGTCTTCTTTGAGGCTCAGCAAGCCTTACCTTATTCTGTTTCCACTCCACAGAGGACCGATAAAAACAATCTAAGGTTTCTGACGAAAAGCCTGAATGAAGGTGTTTCCACTCCACAGAGGACCGATAAAAACGCTTGAGCAGCGCCCTATAGAGTTGTATGGCTTTCTCGTTTCCACTCCACAGAGGACCGATAAAAACCATATACCTAAATCCAGACTTTTTCTCCAAACTACCCGTTTCCACTCCACAGAGGACCGATAAAAACCACTTCGATGAAGTAAAGCCGCAAAGCCTGCAGGTAGTTTCCACTCCACAGAGGACCGATAAAAACTTTGATGCGCCACTGGTTCTCAAGCCCAACAAAGCTTGTTTCCACTCCACAGAGGACCGATAAAAACGGCGTGAGGGGTAACGTCAGGCGTGCTCATATCTTTGTTTCCACTCCACAGAGGACCGATAAAAACATCACCTACAATTACCTCAGACATGCCCTCTATCTCGTTTCCACTCCACAGAGGACCGATAAAAACTATCTCGTTTTTGGCTGGTAGATGTGTTTGTGGCGAGTTTCCACTCCACAGAGGACCGATAAAAACCTATCGGAGCCCGAACCGCCCACCTTTGCCATGCGAGTTTCCACTCCACAGAGGACCGATAAAAACCTTCGCCAGCTCTACGGAAAAGAGCTGACATGCATGCGTTTCCACTCCACAGAGGACC
>JANXAJ010000064.1 GCA_025062295.1 Bacteroidia bacterium
TTTTATCGGTCCTCTGTGGAGTGGAAACAGGTACTTCCTAGCTTCACGCACAGCGTCCCAGAAGGTTTTTATCGGTCCTCTGTGGAGTGGAAACAAATAACCTTTAGATACTCCAGCTTTTGCTCTGGAGTGTTTTTATCGGTCCTCTGTGGAGTGGAAACATGAGTTCAGAAAGGCATATAATAGCAGCATGAACAGTTTTTATCGGTCCTCTGTGGAGTGGAAACCATCGCCGCAGACGAAATAAGCCGCAGAGAGATAATAGTTTTTATCGGTCCTCTGTGGAGTGGAAACCGTGTCATAAGGAAGCGGGAAAAGGTATCAGAAATAGTTTTTATCGGTCCTCTGTGGAGTGGAAACTGCCAAAACACACAGAAATAAAAAGCCCCCCTCTAAAGTTTTTATCGGTCCTCTGTGGAGTGGAAACATCAGATTACAAGGGACGTGGCTTATGAGACTGGGGGTTTTTATCGGTCCTCTGTGGAGTGGAAACTGCTACTTTCTTTGTCCTTCAAGAAGGATAATCGGCGGTTTTTATCGGTCCTCTGTGGAGTGGAAACTTTTCATTTGGGCGCTTCTAAGTGAAAGGCCTGGTGGGTTTTTATCGGTCCTCTGTGGAGTGGAAACGAATAAGACGCCCAAGGAAAGAGCAAAGAAAACGAGAGTTTTTATCGGTCCTCTGTGGAGTGGAAACTATGATTTCCGCAGCTTTTTGGGCTTTCCTTTTCTGTGTTTTTATCGGTCCTCTGTGGTGTGGAAACGACTCTATCTATTTGTTTAGGGGTTTGGAGGTTATAGTTTTTATCGGTCCTCTGTGGAGTGGAAACCGATGCAGGTGCGACATGCTTATGCCCACAACGCTTGGTTTTTATCGGTCCTCTGTGGAGTGGAAACGCGCAAAGCTAACTCTGGAAGATTTTTATACAGCACAGGTTTTTATCGGTCCTCTGTGGAGTGGAAA
>JANXAJ010000065.1 GCA_025062295.1 Bacteroidia bacterium
GACGCCTAAAATAAGAGGGAAAAAGACAAGAGTTTTTATCGGTCCTCTGTGGAGTGGAAACCTTGACGTCTATCTCTTAGACGCTTACTACGGCCCTGTTTTTATCGGTCCTCTGTGGAGTGGAAACGCAAAATCAGCAACAGGACGAGGAGCAGAGCCCGAAAGTTTTTATCGGTCCTCTGTGGAGTGGAAACCGACTGTGGAGTTGGCTGCGGTGGTAGGTGTCCCTGGTTTTTATCGGTCCTCTGTGGAGTGGAAACTAGGCACAGTGGGCTCCGCCGCGTACGCCGCTACTCTGTTTTTATCGGTCCTCTGTGGAGTGGAAACCGCAAAGGGGTTCGGCGTGCGGGTATCTAACGCGGTGTTTTTATCGGTCCTCTGTGGAGTGGAAACGCCCTCTGGGAGCTCTAAGCGTGCGATGTGTAGTAGGTTTTTATCGGTCCTCTGTGGAGTGGAAACTATGCACGATAAACATAACGACCAAATCTATTCGCAGTTTTTATCGGTCCTCTGTGGAGTGGAAACGCGCTACTATCTCCTGCGGCCTTTTCTCCGCTATCGGTTTTTATCGGTCCTCTGTGGAGTGGAAACTCCTGTTTGAGCGGGGTTGGGTGCTACACAAGGAGGAGTTTTTATCGGTCCTCTGTGGAGTGGAAACTTCCTACCCCCATGGGGACGGGCGGAGGTGGAGATGGGTTTTTATCGGTCCTCTGTGGAGTGGAAACTACTTTTTTCGTCTGCGCTTTCTCCTTTATTCAACAGTTTTTATCGGTCCTCTGTGGAGTGGAAACGCTCTGCACCCTGA
>JANXAJ010000066.1 GCA_025062295.1 Bacteroidia bacterium
TCTGTGGAGTGGAAACGCGGAACGTGGGAAACTATGCGGGAGGCATACGACAGTTTTTATCGGTCCTCTGTGGAGTGGAAACCAGACAGAGGTCGTTCTGGTGCGCGACACAGAAAAAGTTTTTATCGGTCCTCTGTGGAGTGGAAACATCTAATTCTGGAACGGTTTCCCTTCTCTACAACATGTTTTTATCGGTCCTCTGTGGAGTGGAAACGATATCGTTACCCTCCCCACGGCAAAGGTTATATCAGTTTTTATCGGTCCTCTGTGGAGTGGAAACTTTATGGGGCGCACAGCGAAGCCCAGCTCCTTTGGGCGGTTTTTATCGGTCCTCTGTGGAGTGGAAACTAAACCGCGCCTTAGCTGCTATACGAGCCGTTTGGGGTTTTTATCGGTCCTCTGTGGAGTGGAAACTACGGGGAATGCTGTGCGGCTTGTACGCTATGCGGGCGTTTTTATCGGTCCTCTGTGGAGTGGAAACCTTTACCAGCCGCCTGCGCAGTGCAGGCGTGGCGCTGTTTTTATCGGTCCTCTGTGGAGTGGAAACGCGCAGTGCAGGCGTGGCGCTCCCTGAGGAGCTCTACGTTTTTATCGGTCCTCTGTGGAGTGGAAACGCGTTTGCGGGATTTGTTTGCAAATTCTTTGCGACAGTTTTTATCGGTCCTCTGTGGAGTGGAAACGCGGAACGTGGGAAACTATGCGGGAGGCATACGACA
>JANXAJ010000067.1 GCA_025062295.1 Bacteroidia bacterium
AGAAAGACAGTTTTTATCGGTCCTCTGTGGAGTGGAAACTTTGAGACTAAAATAGCAGATGCTGTAGACAGAATAGTTTTTATCGGTCCTCTGTGGAGTGGAAACCTAACACGTATCTCTTGATCTTAGTTCCAGATATCGTTGTTTTTATCGGTCCTCTGTGGAGTGGAAACATCGCAGCCGAGGGATTCCGCAAAACGATCCAAATAGTTTTTATCGGTCCTCTGTGGAGTGGAAACTACGAGTCATACCTACCCTATAACCAGCAAAACCCAGTTTTTATCGGTCCTCTGTGGAGTGGAAACTTTCTTCTGAATGTGCTGGATGATATAACCTTTGCCGGTTTTTATCGGTCCTCTGTGGAGTGGAAACTCGCTTGCTCCTTGTCCTTTAAAAATGCTAATCGGGTTTTTATCGGTCCTCTGTGGAGTGGAAACAGCTTCACGCACAGCTTTCCAAAACTCAAGCCGTTCGGTTTTTATCGGTCCTCTGTGGAGTGGAAACAGAGCCTCCACAAAGCAATCCAAATACTGACGAACAAGTTTTTATCGGTCCTCTGTGGAGTGGAAACAGCCGTCAAGCAGATCCTTCACTGCTTGATCAAGACTGATTTTATCGGTCCTCTGTGGAGTGGAAACACGGATACTATGAAGACCAGTAGCGGGATCCCTATCGTTTTTATCGGTCCTCTGTGGAGT
>JANXAJ010000068.1 GCA_025062295.1 Bacteroidia bacterium
TATCCCCACCCGTGATAGCCTTTACGCGGTTTTCGTTTAGGGTCTGGTCTTCCCTCGTTTCCGCCGCAAATACTAATCGCTTACCGTACAACTGCACATTTAGCCGTTCGCTGGCAACACCCGCCGCTCCCGTAAGCACCTCTAACGGCACACTACCCGCAAAGCCCCCCAGAACGACTTTGAGCGTTTCCAAAAATGTAGTTTTTCCATTCGCCCCGCTACCCCAGAGGATGGGCAAAACGTGCTCTCTTTGTGCGCCCGTAACCGCCGCCCCTATGAGTTTTTGTACCCATGCGATAAGAGGAGCACTACCGCAAAAAATATCACTCAAAAACTTTTCCCATAAGGGGGCTTGGGCATTAGGATGGTATTCTGCATTAGTTATATGCGTGAAAAGGTATTCAGGGCTATGGGGTAGGAGCTGACCAGTGCGCAAATCCACAACTCCATTTTGTGCGCACAAAAGCCCTTCCGCGGTGTCAAAATGCTCACGCTCTCCTAATAGCCGCATATAAGGACGGGCATCCTCAAATGCCCGCACCGCCGCCGTAGCTGTGCGCTGTTTAGCCAAAAAGGCTATATAGTCCCCTTGTCCTGTGTAGGTAGCGATTAGGGCATCTACTGCCTCATAACGTTTTTATCGGTCCTCTGTGGAGTGGAAACTGCCTGCCAT
>JANXAJ010000069.1 GCA_025062295.1 Bacteroidia bacterium
CTTTCTAAGCGCCAACGATTAGCATAGCTCTCCTGCTTTTGAAGCATGCGCCCAGCTAAGTCGCTCAGTTCTATACGCACGATATTTTCTTTCGCACTTAGCCAAGCAGTTCCCTCCGATGCAGGATTGGGGTATAACTGAATGAAACTCCCCTCATCCATCGGAAGCGTAGCCGAAGTGCTCACATCTACGAAGCGACAGTTTGAGGTGTCTTGGCAATTAGTGGTATTGTCCTGACTAATCATTGCGTACCAGCCTGCAGTGGAAGGCGTGAAGGAGCTTCCGGTATGAAGCACCGTAGCGGGGTTAGCGCAGTTAATCCATCGGTAAGTGTAAGTGGGGCGCACGGTTACGGGCGAAAGGGTAGTGCCTATGAGTTGGACGGCGGTGTCTACGGGGGGATGCTGGCTGACCTGGACGAGGTTAGAGACTGCTTGGCAGCCGGTTGGAGAAGTTCCTATGGCATAATAGGTGCCCGGCTGGGAAACCACTAACGTGGCTCCTGTAGCTCCTGTATTCCAGACATAAGAAGCAGCCCCTGTAGCGGTGAGGGTTACTATGCCCTCAGGGCAAATCGTAAGCGGTCCTGCAGGG
>JANXAJ010000006.1 GCA_025062295.1 Bacteroidia bacterium
GTTGCCGCCGCCAGAAAAAAGAATATGCAAATAAGCGCTCAGAGACACTGAAACTCAGATAACAAAGGCAACTACCATGGCTGCCTGAGAATTTCCTCAGAGAGAGCAGGGCTTATCATCCAAGTAGGACGCTGAGGTTTGTTATGAAGGAGGAGACTATATCGCACAGTTTCGTTTGCAACTTCCTCAAGCAGGGCTTCTACAGAGACTGGCGCACATCCGTGCGTTTTCAGGGCTCGCAGTAGAAAGTAAGTAAAAAGTCCATGTTGGGCCTGATGATAAGGCAGAGCTTCTTCATCTGCCGAGGTAGCTGCAATCAAGATGACTGGACCTGTCAAGAGCACTGGTTTAGGGCGGAGACGAATCCCTCTGGCAGCAAGGGGGCTTTCTTCTCGGGCTCCACCGCTGAAGCATGCATCCAGAATCATCCATACTCGTGCAGCCCCTGTCTCACTGAGCTGCTTCGCTAGGTCTGTCAGTCGGAGCGCCTCTTGAAGGGCTGTGGGCGCCACATCCACAGGCAAGATATAGCCTTCTTGAGTCTGAGGGTGAGGAACCCCATGCCCGGCGTAATAAAAGAAGACCTCCGCTCGTCCCCGAGCCACCTCTAAAAGAATGCGGAGTTTTTCAAGTTCTCGACGAAGTTGTGCAGCCGTAGCGTTCTGAAGGAAAACAATGTTTCGAGGAGGGATACCTAGCACCTGTTCTGCATACACCTTAAAAGCGTAGGCATCACGTCCCGCATAAGGCACGTTCATAGTAGGAGTGAATGTAGGCTGGTAGCTGCGGTAATCTTCATTTCCGACAATGAAAGCGTAGCGGTTAATCTGAGATGAGCGGCACTGAGGGATATTATCTTGAAGGTCCGTCGGTGGTGCATAAAGGGAATCCGTCTCAGCAATGATCTGGATAGGACGAATGCCAAGCTGGTCTATACGCCACAGACGGAGTAGTCCTCCTTCACCTCCGACCACTAAGTACTGTCCATTAGGGCTGAAGGCGACGGTCCAGAGAGGTACTCCTAAGGTGAGCACCTTTTCCAGGCGTCCAGTTGGCAAAGCCCATAAGCACAGCAATCCATCTTTGCCAGCACTGGCTAAGAATCGTCCATCTGGACTGAAAGCTACGGCACGCACGCCGTCCGTATGTTTTTCCAGTGTCTGAAGGCGAAGTCCCTCTGGCAGGCTCCACAACATGATTTTTCCATCCAGTCCTGCACTTGCAAGTATGCGCTGATCAGGGCTCAGAGCCAGTCCTCTCACACCCTTTGTGTGCCCTCTCAAGATTCGGCGGAGGGAGAGCTCCTTCGGGTCTAATACTAAGATGGAGCCAGAGCCGCTTCCTACATATAATGCTTTCCCGTGAGGGGGCACTAAGAGGCTATAGGCAAGCCTAGCGGTATCCTGGTAAGTCAGCAGCCATCCCTCTTGGGTATCCCATGCCACAATGAGTCCGCTACGACCTACCAGATATAGGAGAGGTTGAGTAGGATGATGCCCTATTGCTTCCCAAGGTTCAGGTGGGCCAGTTCTCCGAACTTTTTTGGCTAAGGGCTCTACTCGCTGAGGCTTGAGGGCAAAAGTGGAAGGACGCTCGCGATGTTCCCTAAGCGACCATTGATAGAGCTTACCATCGCTCGCAGCCCCCCAAAGAGTACCTTGAGTATCAGGAAGAAGCACAAGTGAATTGACGCTGGCAAGGGCCCCACCGAAACGAGCTAAAGCCATTCCATGGGGTATAGACCACAGCCTCACAGTCCGATCACTACTGGCAGAGACCAGATAACGACTGTCCTCAGAGAAAGCGAAGGCATACACCGCACCTGCATGTTCTTCCAGGTCCTTGTAGGGTTGGGCAAAAACCATGCACCCTAAGAGACAGAGGTATCTCATCTACGTCCCAAAGTTAATGAAGATATAGTCTGCACTCTGCAAAAGTGTCCAAAGTTTGTTTTTACTCTACTTGTGGGGGTGAGAAGGGCTTTTGGTTTGCCTAATACAAGAGAGGCAGGCAGCTGGTACGCTCATGAGTTCAGGAGCTTCAGGAGAAGTATAGCTGACCCCATATAAAGAAAGTCCTGATTTACCACAGACGCACCCCCCACATCGTCACATCATCAAGCTGCTCTCGGTCTTTACCATAATCTTTCCACTCCTTCCAGCGCATATTGAAGAAAGCACGACGGCGAGACATAACGGGTTCATGAAGTGTCTCCATGATAAAGTCTTTGAGCTGACGGGTGCCAAATCGTTTCTCATCAGGTCCTCCGAGCTGATCCACTACACCATCTGTAAAGAGGAAAAATACATCTCCGGGCTGTAATTGAACCTCATGAGCCGTGAAGAAGCGCTCTTCTTCCAGCTGTTCTCCTCCAATTGCTTTCTTATCGGGCTTAATCTCTTTGAGTTCTCCATCATGCACATAGTAGAGGGGAAGGTTAGCCCCTGCGTAGATTAGGCGGTATTCTTTTGGAAAGTACCGCACCAGAGCGATGTCCATACCATCTCGGGAAGCAATTTCTTCACCTTCTACATCTTGACGAAGCACCTGCCTTACCCCAATATGGAGGTCATGAAGGATTTGGCTCGGAGCGAAGATGCGACTCTTATTGATAATTTGATCCAAAAGAATGCTGCCTATAAGGGTCATGAATGCACCAGGCACCCCATGACCTGTGCCGTCCGCTACGACGATAAAGTAGGAATCTCCCGCCGCCTCGCTAAACCAGTAAAAGTCGCCTCCAACACCGTGTCTATCTCGGGGACGCCATATGATGAAATAGTTATCTTTGCCCAGACATTTATCTAAAAGAGCATCTGATGGCAAGATATTCTTCTGCATACGCTTTGCATACTTAATGCTTTCCCGAATATCGCTCATTGCCTCTTCCAGCTCACGCTTTTGCTCTTCTAACCGACGATTCATCTCTTGAAGGCGACGAGCGTAGGCTTTTTGCTCTTCTTCAATCACAGACGCAGCAGAGGCAGCAAGACTTCGTAGGAAATTGACTTCATCTAATCGCCATTCCCGTTTGGTGTAGCGATGTTCTACGCTGATGAGACCGACGGTATCTTTCCCTGTTCGGATGACCCCATCCAGGACGCTAGCGACATTATTAGGCTTGAAGAGAGGGAGGGCAAGCTCGCGAGTGCGCAGATCCGAGAGGGCATCAACCACAGCGATGACCTGTTCTCGCTCTAAACTTTGAAAATACATAGGATACAAGGACCGATTCACAATAGTGCCGACGGTATGAGAATGGCTTTCTTTCTCTGCTACAGCTACACAGCGAGCTAAATCTGATTCTTCGTAGCGCCAGAGACTCACCCGATGAGCTTGAAAAGTATTGAGAGCGACCTCAGCGATAATTTGAAAGGCTTTTTCTACGTCTCCCTCACGAAGAGCAGGATGAGCCGCCAGTTGAGAAAGTGCATTCTGCTGTTCCTTGAGGCGAAACTCCTGCTCTTTCTGCTCAGTAATGTCGAAGAGAATATTGATAGTTTTGAACAGAGCTCGTCGTTCTCCCTTTGAGCGGTCAACGATGGGTGTACTAGACATAATCGCCCAGTACCCCTGTCCCAAAGCACCGCGGACCTCTACCTCCGATTTCCAAGTTTGCCCATTCTGCATGCTACGCCAATATCCCTGCAAAACCACAAGTGGCTGGCGGTCTGAGAAAAGGGCTCCATAGTGAGTGCCGATAAGCTTGTCAGGAGAATAACCTAAAGCTTCAGCGAAGCTCTCAGTGATGTAAGTCAGGTGACCTTCTCCATCAGTTTCAAATAGCCATGCTGCTTGATTGAGAGCCTCTAACTGAGCAGAGAGCTGAAGTTGGGAAGCTCTATAATTCTCATTGCTGCGCCGCAGCTCTTCGGTATTCTCTCTCAGAAGTAATTCTTGCTGGCGAGCTAAGGTTAGAGCATTTTGAATTTCCATCTCTTGCTGCTTCTGAAGGGTGATATCAAATCCGACTAAGATATACTTGTAAATTTCTCCATTGAGCTGCTGAACTGGCGTGATTGTTTGCTGGATCCAGACTTCCTCCCCGTGCGTGGTGACATATGAGACGACTTCCTGCCAGACCTTTCCCATCCGCAATTGGCTCATTACTTTTTCCACGAGGGGGGCTTCTGTTGGGCGACGCAGCTTGACATAGGGCTGGCCCATCACCTCTTCGGTCTTATAGCCCAGCAGACGGAGGCATGCTTCATTGGCGTAAATGATTCGTCCTGCTGGATTCATCTCTAAGACGAGTGCAGCAGCATTGAGCGCCGTGATTTGCCCTCGAAGCTCTGCCTGTGTGCGCCGCATCTCCTCAGCTGAAGCCTCTAGCTCCTCTATATTCTGACGAAGCTCTTCCTCTAAGGCTTGAGCCTGCTCTAAGTAGCCTATGAGTTCCTGCTCTACCAGTTTGCGGTGTCCTTGCTGGAGGAGAAGCGAGGCTATTCTAGCTAAAAGAGCTAAATACTCTGGGTCACGAGGCGGCTCAATCGAAAGCCTCTCCACGAAGAAAGCACCGGCTACTTCTTCATCTAAATAAAGGGGAAACATCCATAAGCGTTGAACTTGGCGACGGCTCATGTACATCTGAAGCGCTGGGGTCTCAGGCTGATGAGGACCTGGGGATACGGGCTCATGAAGCTGTTCTCTTACCCACTGAGCTGCTTCGGGTGGGAGGTCTATGGTGTTAGAATGACTCAAAAGAACCGGATCATAGGCTTCTAAGCAGTGAAGTCCTGACTCTTCCTCGCTTCCGAAGACCCAAAAGCTATATCGGGCTTCAGGTTCAAAGGCAGCAGCTACCTCACAAATAGCCGCTAAGCCTTCCAGCACTTCCCCTTTTTGAAGTGCTGGAAGCTTGAGAAGGGTCTGGAGACTCTGCCGCTGTCGTAGGAGTCGCTCCTTTTCATGATTATACTCAGTCTGAAGGGCAGCATACTGTTGCTGAAGGCGATTGAGCACTTCCTCTGTTTCATGAAGACGCCGATGGAGAGAGTTGAGAGCATTTTCGGCTTCCTGCACCTGCCTCTGTAGAGCTGAAACTTCTATTAGCGCAAGCAGAGCTTTTTCTTCTCTTCCTTCCCGATAAGGAAGGATTGCATAGGCATAGGTACCTTGATTTACTGACACAAAACCCTGAGCTGCTGTGCGTCTTTGAAGAAGCTGAGCAAAGTCGGGGGAGAGCTCTGCAACGCTTTGAATTGTCGGAGAGAAGCCCAGTTGGAGAAAAAGATCATTTTTGGAGAGGAAATACCCATTCATATCCAGCTGAGCTATTGGGAGGAGGTTCTGAAAAGCACCCAGTTCCAATTGCAAGCGGGCTACTTGCTCTCTGAAGAGGGCTTCGGACGCAGCTATCTGCTCTAAAAGCTGCCGTTTCTCCTCTGCCAGTTGAAGGAGAGCTCCTTCTTGCTGGCTCATCCGTTGGACAATCCTTTCCAAAGGAGCGATAGAAGGAAAAGCCCCTCGGAGCTCTTCTAAGTTCGGTGATTGACGTTCGGCGAGAGATTCAATAGCCGCTGAAAGAAGATGCAACTGCTGCAGTAACTGATTGTAGCGCTGTACTAAAGGAAGCCAAGGGCTAGGGGCTTCCGAAAGGCGTTCCCCTTGACTTGCAGCTTTGAGCATAGCTTGAAAGGAACGCTCTTCCTTTCTACCTATCAGGAGGAGTGCAAGGATACCTATCACTCCTGCCGCCCATAAACTTATCACTCCGATCTGGTAAGCGGTTTGCTGTTCTTTTTGGAGGTTTCCTTCCAACTCAAGCTGGCGCTGCCGAAGAACCTCCCGAAAGCGACGCAGTTCATTTTCCACACTTGATAGCAGGGCTGGTCCCTCTACATAATACTGCTCAATGACAGGGAGATAGTCTTCTTTCCGCTCGCTTCTTTCTAATGCTCGACGCCAACCAGCATGCCTCTGTTCCAATAGGAGGACCTGCTCTACCAATGCCCGCAAAGCAGGTTCAGGCTGGGTAGAGAAAGTACGAACATGAACCTCAAGACTTTTCAGCGTGCCTCGAAGCTCAGGCTGGCGCAAAAGTGTGGCAGGAAGTGCACTGCCCGCTACCTTCTCAAAAAATGCTGTTCGTAATCGCATTTCTTGCTGCCATATTCCAACTTCTAAGCGGAGTAGAAGCTGAACTGATTCTCTCAAAGCAGTAAGGAGCTGCTTCTCTGCTACAGAGGTTTTATAAAGCCAGAAGCCCCACACTCCTGCTGCACCAGCTATGGCGAATAGGAAAATAGCCCCCCATAGGCGCAAAGCACGAGCTGACCACATATCTTTCTAAAATAAAGGAAATTTTCCTTTTTCTTTACGCCTGGGGACAAGTTGTGGATTCATTCCTTCCATCCAGAAAGGAGGGAGGGTTTCCTACCGTAGAGTGATATTGACCGGGGCTCTATTATCCACTTGAATCGAAGCCACCCGGTCACAAGCTTCATTACCATAAGGATCATAATTTAGGGTAACGGTACGACCTTGGGTGGTGAGGCGCCAGATCCCCTTTACAGGATGGCGAAAAACACAGTTTCCTAAGACCTTTAGGGGCTGGATAATCTGAGTCGTGAAAGGATTGCCCTGACGCGAAGTTCCTTGGCTTCCGCCTTCAATCAGCCAAAGGTCATCCCACCTCTGCCAAGTGTTCTGTCCCTGCAGCTGCCGAAAAGTCCTCGTTGCGCTCCACTGAGTGGTACCTGATGGGGTGATGACCTGGTGGGATAGAACTGTGTCTCGGATGACTCGTTCTCCTGTTTGATTGATGCCTTCATGGAAGAGTACCTTTTCTATGATATGCTGATTGTCGTTCACGAAATAGTTACTAGTAGTGATAAAGGCACGGCTTCCTGCGGATGGCCATCGGGGCCCTGAGAAACGTACCTGTACTTTACCTCTACGATAGACCCCATCTCGGCATAGGCAATTCGTAGAGCCAAAGTCAATAGTGAGCAGTCGCTGCGCACTATCAAAAGCAACTTGCGCACAGGAAGGAAGAAACCCAGAATCAGCTTCGGCTACCCGCCGATAATTCGGACCTTCTCCCTGATCATCTGTCGCATCTCCAATGTAATTCTGCTCCCCTTCTGCCCGGGCTGCATCTTCTGCTACTTCTTGGAAGGCCTTGATATCCACGGCTTCCCGTCGCTTGCAAGTAATTAGCAATCCGACTCCTCCGAGGAGGAGAAGAAAAACGCCTGTTCTTTTCATATCATTTGGTTAGAGCCGATTTTGTAGAGAAAGGTTTAAGGAAGAAAGCCAATCATACAATCCCCTACTTTTTCACTTTCTTCAGCTGTCACCAACTTTCGTCAAGAATTGTGTCATCATGTGTGGCGCGTCCTTTCTTCTGGAGGGGGCTTTACTTGAAGCTGATTATGATAATTTTTGAGTGCTCTCAAATACTTTCCTGTTCTTTCCCTTGAGCTTGCTGAGTGATTGTCTCAAGGACAGCTTTGGCTAGCTTTCGCCTATCGGAATGAGCTTCAGCCCATAGGCGAGCTCGACTTGCTGCTTTTTCCCACTCCTTCCGATCCCAGTAATAGCGAAGAATCGCCGCTGCAAATCCTTCCACTGATTGTGCCGAGAAACCACATTTTTCTTCTCTAAGAACCTTTGCTTGCCATCCCCCGTAGTTGATGCCTACCACCATACCATTTGCTAAATAGTCATAAAACTTATTAGCGCTATTGGTGGAGAATATGGGCACTGCTCTAACCAAAGAGACGCCAATATGTCCCTCAGAGAGCCAATGAGGAAGGTCCTCCACTGGTACAGGCTTGAAAAACTTGACCGAGGGAAATGCTTGAGCTTGTCTCTCAAGGAGAGGCTTTTCTGCTCCATCCCCTATAATCCAAAATTCAATTCCCTTGTAGGCTTGCAAGCAGGCTGCTACTCTGAGGAGGAAGCTCACATCATTGACCCAGCCAAGGGTGCCAGCATACACAATGCGAAACGGAAGGAAACTGGGATACTTCCTGCGATAGAAAAGTTCTATCCGGGTGCCGTTCAAGCTCAGATAAGTGCGATCAGCGGGAAGTAAACTGGCGATATCAGGGGAGAGGGCAAAAATGCAGTCTGCTTGGTGGTAGCTCCACTGAAGAAGTAAGCGGAGAGAATCTACTACAAAAGATGGGAACCGAGCGCGAAGTACATCTGGCCATGCATCAAACACTTCTATGCTGAAGGGTAGTCCGCTCAGGTATCGTCGCAGCCCTGCTACAATCGGAAGGAAGGGAGGGGGTAAAGTCGCTATGAGATAGAAGCGCTGGTGACGCAAGCGCCACAAGATATAGGCACTCCATAGCGTGAAGCGGATAAATGACCAGAGCCGTCTCAGCCAAGAGGTGCGTTGGTGATAGGGTGCTGGCAGCCAAATAAGAGTAATGCCTTCAATAGTACGCCGTACTCGCCGCCCGCTATAAGAAGAAGGAAAATAGGTACCTCCCGCTAAAATCCATACGTCATATCCCTCTGCTTTCCAAATGCGAGCAAAATCATAGCTACGACGATTTCCCCAACCTCCAGGCGGTGTAAAGAAGTATTGCCAGTAAAGAAGAGAAAACCCAGAGGTGCTTCGCTCCATATGTAATGGTGCACCCCTTCAAAATCATCCTTACAGAAAGTCTTTCTGTCCGACGCTACTCTTTCGGGATGATCTCTCCCGTCTCCTCCACATAGTCGGATGGTATGCGAAAAAGTGACTCATCAGGTGGAGTTTTGTCTATTTGAGTTGCCAGAAAAACAATCCTCAGGTCCACTCCGGGAATCTCTGTTACGCTCCGAAGAGGTACTCCCTCTAATCGAGCTCCACCTGTTAGATTATTTGCTTGCCGAGCTACTTGAGGCACCCTCAGCTCTGGGGTAACCCACACTTCCATCTTCATTTTACCTTGCACGGTGGGTACTTCTAAAAGATACTTCTGGACGGGATACTTAAGAATTTGGGTCTTATCTTTTGTTTTAGTGATTTTGATACCAGAATCTGGCTCAGTAGGAGAGGTTAGAGGGGCTTTCCGATAAGTCCGAAGCGAAGTGCTGAGGAGATACATCGTACCTGCGTCCCCATCTATAAGAACGACGGCATCACCTGCCTCATTTCGGACCTTATTCCCTCGGTAATACACTTTTATTTTCTCAGGGACTTGGCTCTTGAGCATTTCTCCCAGCTGCTCTGCCATTGCCCCTTCTATTTTAGTTGTATAAACAATCATGCCCTCGAAGTTCTGCTGGGCCCTAAGAAGAAGTTGAAATCCAACTGCGAAAAGGATTACGCGACTCATACTGGTTTAATGTTTTGTCCCAAAGGTAAAGGAAAAAAGGACTCATTGATTATTTTGTTAATAGAGCCCAAATACTTTTCTCCTATGCTTCAAATCCAAAACCTTCATGCCTCTGTAGAGGGACGCTCTATCTTGAAAGGCGTCAATCTGGAGGTTCGAGCTGGTGAAGTGCATGCTATCATGGGCCCAAATGGGGCTGGTAAGAGCACCCTCGCTGCTATCCTCACGGGTAAGGAAGGATACGAAGTTACAGAAGGGGAAGTGCTATTTGAAGGACAGAACCTTTTAGACATGGCTCCAGAGGAGCGAAGTCATGCGGGCATATTCTTAGCTTTCCAGTATCCTGTAGAGATTCCCGGAGTGAGTATGATTCAATTTCTGCGTGCTGCTCTCAATGCCCATCGAATGGCGAAGGGACTTGAGCCATTAGATAGTGCCGAACTGATGAGCCTTCTCCGAGAGAAAGCCGCCCTTCTCAAACTGGAGCCAGATTTTCTGACCCGATCTGTTAATGAAGGCTTTTCTGGGGGGGAGCGTAAGCGGGCTGAGATTTTTCAGATGGCTATTTTGGACCCAAAGTTGGTTATCATGGATGAAACCGACTCAGGCCTAGATATTGACGCGCTCAAAATCGTAGCTGAAGCCGTAAATGCTCTGCGGACTCCTCAGAGAGCCTTTGTCCTCATCACTCACTACTATCGCATCCTCCAGTACATACGACCTGATGTAGTTCATATCCTCATGGATGGACGCATTGTGCGCTCTGGGGATGCAAGCCTCGCTATTGAGCTAGAAGAAAAAGGATATGACCTCCTCATCAGTCAGGCATAGTATGGAATCTATTGTGCAAGAGCAATTGTCCCTTGAGGAGGGTGCTGCTCACTTGACACAGATTCTGCGGGAAAGCAGAGATGAACAAATTCTGCCAGTGCTTTTACGCCAGCATGTGTCTCTCCAAGCTCAGCAGGCTGAGTTAGGGCGCATATTCACAGATCAATCCCTCAAGGAAGACTGGAAGTATACGCCTTTAGACTTCCTTCGAAGGCGATGGCAGGTAAAACCATTTGAAGAAGTTTCCCCTCCTTTCTCCTTCTTGGAGGATTGGAGGAGGGAAATAGTGCCTATTCCTCTTCATGAAGAGACCCCTGCCTTAAGGAGCTTTCCTGAACCTCGCTCACCATGGGAGGCGCTTGCTGTTGGAGCACCGACCCACCGGCATTATACCTTGAAGCGGGATGAGAGGCTTTCTCTTGCCTTTCGGAACTCTGGTGAGCTCGCCCCTCTCACTTGTACCATTTCTGTTTCCCCCCTCGCAGACTGCGAAGTATGGTTATGTCTCAGTGGGACGGGATTTTCTTTACTTCGCCTTCACTTTCATGTAGGAAGAGAGGGACGACTTCGACTTTATATACCCGACCGATTAGAAAATCAGTCGGTCTACCACTACTTCCTTGTGACAGGATATTTAGAGGAGTATGCTACTGTAGAAACTTATGACTTGACTATAGCCAGCGGCTGGAAGCGAAGCGAAATCCGCCTCCAACTAGGCGGCACGGGTGCTCGCGCTTATCTGCATGGGGCTGCTCATGTGCTTTCCGCAGGTATGATGGATGCGGCCATTCGCGTAGAGCATTTAGCCCCTCATACAGAGAGTAATCAGCTTTTTAGGTCCTTGGTAGAGGCAAAAGGCCGGAGTACTTTTCAGGGTCGCATCTATGTTCATCGGCTTGCTCAGAAGACTAACGCTTATCAGTCCCACAAAGCACTCCTCACGGCAGCTTCAGCAGTGGCTTATAGTCGCCCTCAGTTGGAGATTTTCGCTGATGACGTACGCTGCACGCACGGTGTAACGACGGGCTTTCTTCAGGGGGAGATGCTATTTTACCTGCGAGCTCGGGGGATACCTGAGGGACTTGCTAAACAGATGCTTTATGAAGCCTTCCTCACCGAGGTGATTGAAAAAGTACCTTCACCTTCTCTTCAATCCTGGGCTTCTGAAGAGATACGAAGAAATATCCAGAGCTGAGGAAACTGAAGCCTAGAGAGCTATAATAACTTCCAGCTTGCAGCCCTCTGTGCCCTATTCTGAAAAGGGCGAACCTCGCAGTCCCATGACTTAGCCTCCTATTGTCTATCCCAGAGAAGAGCGGAGTCCTCTAAATCTTCACCCCTTGCCCGAGGCTTATCCCCTCTTCATTTTGCAAATGTTCCCCCTCTCAGAGAAAGGCTAAAAAGAATGACATTTCCTTTTTACTTTTGTTTTCTGAGATATGGGATTAGAAAACGCGCTTAATCAACAGGGGTTTCTCCTCGCTCGGCTGGATGATCTCATTGCTTGGGCTCGAGCTGGCTCTCTCTGGCCCATGCCGATGGGGCTGGCGTGCTGCGCTATTGAAATGATGGCAGCCGCTGGACCAAAGTATGATATTGCCCGATTTGGAATGGAGCGATTTTCATTCTCTCCCCGCCAAGCCGATGTGATGATAGTAGCTGGATGGTGCACCTATAAGATGGCTCACGCAATCAAACGCATCTGGGATCAAATGGCAGAACCCAAATGGTGCATTGCAATGGGGGCTTGTGCTTCCACAGGCGGTATGCACCGAGTATATGGTGTAGTCCAAGGCGTTGATCAGTTCCTCCCTGTAGATGTATATGTCCCAGGATGTCCTCCTCGTCCCGAAGTCCTTCTCCATGCCTTGATGGAGCTTCAGAAAAAAATCAGAAATGAACATTCCCTCCTTCAGGACCGCATTACCCGCACTTCTTCTGTTTCTTCTCCCTCTGTTCTGCGGTAGAGTAAAAGGGCTTTCCAGAAAGGCTGAAAGTAAGGAGGGGGCTTCAGTAGGATGAGAGGAAGCACAAGCTCGTTTCTGCTGAGGGGACTGAAGAGCGTCGGAATTAACTTCTTCAGACAAAGCGTGGGCACCTCTCGTCTGGCAAACTTACGGGTGCGAAGAAAAAGAAAAACAGGAGAAATTCAACAAGGTGAAGACATTACTCTTCCCTACATGGATGAGCATACAGAGCGATTCGACGGATGCCATTTACTGTGTCGCTTCGGATATAAGGTAGAATCCCAATCCGATACCTTCCCCTTGAAGCGAAAGAAGCTTTAGGCAGAATAAAGGTCTGAAACTTGCGATTGCTTGCATACCAGCGACCGAGGGTATCTGAGAATACCACCTCTAAGCGCGACCGTTCTCGGAAGCCATCGGGTGCTTCTAACCACAATAGAAGATAGAGATTGCGCCATGGATAGGTCTCCTCTAACTCAATTCGGAGCTCTAAGGCTTTACACAGGGGTGGATTCACAACTGTCAGTGAGCCCCATACAGTATCGGGGTAAATCCAACATGCCTTAGGAAACCGAACTTCTAAGATTCTCTCAGGCAGAGACTCACAAGCCCAGAAGATCAGGCAAACTAGCGCTAAGATTCTCACATCCATTATCAGTTACAAGCAAGTCATTTTCAATACGAATCCCGATTTTTTCCTCGGGAAGATATAGTCCCGGCTCACAAGTTACCACAGCTCCGACAGGAAGTGCATCATAGCGAGAGCCAACGTCATGTACATCTATCCCTAAAAAGTGTCCTAATCCATGAGGGAAGTACTTTTTATAAGCCTCAGGGGGGGCGTTGGGTGGAAGAAGCCCCATGCTCTTGAGCCCTTCTTGCATATAGAGGCCGACTTTCCGATGCCATTCATCCAAAGAAAGTCCTGGACGGAGGCTTTGCTGGGCATACATTTGAACCTCGGAGACCCATCGGAGGTATTTTTCAGCCTGAGGTGAAAGACTTCCAACAGGAAGAGTCCGTGTAAGGTCAGCGCACATGCTCCCCAAGCGAGCGCCGATATCTATCAAAACTAAAGAGCCTTCTTGAAGAGGTTGACTATTGTGTGTGTAATGAAGAATGCAAGCTCTTTCACTGCCGCCAATGATGGGAGGAAAAGCAACAGTGCCACGTCCCCGAATAAAGGTGCGGAATACCTCCGCCTCTAATTCGTACTCAAATACTCCTTCTCTGAGTAGGGGTAGAAGATTATGATATGCCTCTATCGTGAGAGCGATAGCCTCGCGTATTAGGGCGAGCTCTTCTGGTGATTTTATTTGACGCAGACGAGCCAAAAGAGGAGCTAAGCGAAAAAGAGTATGAGCAGGAAATTCTTGCTGAAGTCGCCGAGCAAAGCGGTAAGCAGGCAAGGGTAAAGAACCATGGACTTGCCTTTCATGCTCGTTCAAGTCTAAACCTATTTTATCTACTCGTCCTATGAAGCGGCGCCAGAAAGCATTCCACTCTGAGAGGGGTTTGACCTCTCGGACTCCACTGCGCACTTGCGCCTCTTCTAAGGTATAACTCCACCCCTCCCAGAGGCGCTTCGTTGGGGAGGGCGGTTGAATGAATAATACCTCTTGGGCTTCCTCTATAGGCGCTTCGGGATAGAGCCAAAGTACTCCATTTGGTACCTCTATCCCTGTGAGATAAAGGTAATTACTACTCTGCTGAAAGGGTAAAGTGGTATCTGCTTCGCCAGGTAGGACCTCATTCGCCCATACAATCGCAATACTTCCCGGAGGAAGTAACTCTACGAGACGAGCTCTATTGCGGACATAAAAAGAAGGAGGAAGTGTTGGATGCCGAAACATCACTCAAAAGTACTTTCCCTACCCTCAAGTAGGAAAGGTTCAGAGAAAAAGTTTTATCTTTGTGCCGCTTAAGGGGGTGAAAGGATTTGACAGCTAAGGGAAAGGGTAAGGGGCATGCGAGGTTTGCTGCTCTCCTCAGAAAAAGGGCAGCCGGACAAAAAGTGCCGAAGCTTCTTACGCGCTCGCTGCCTAATCATGGGTAGCACAGAGGCGAGGAGGCCCCGCCTGAGGCTGAATCGCTTCTGAGGGGATAAATCAGGCTTGAGTGAGTGGAGTCCCCGACACTCACTGACATCTTAGGAGACTGTGGAGGATTGCTCTCTGCCTCTGGAGAGCCCCTCCGAGAAACCATCAGAGGCTAAGCATGTAGGACCGACCTGACTCCCTTAGACTGGACGCGGGTTCGACTCCCGCCACCTCCACTTGCGATATGCTTGGATAGCGAGCCTTCTCGCCTCACTTTTGATAGCTTCTTACTTTCTCCCTGTAGAAACCGAGTGCTTGTTATGTCCTCCCCGATGGGGAGGTCCTTGGTTGGGAACAGATCCTTTGGGACGAGATATCTTCCTACGATTGCTGCGAGGGTGGGGTTTGAGCCTTCTGGTAGGAGCAAGTGCTGCCTTTCTGAGCCTTTTTCTCGGCATGAGCATAGGGCTCCTTATGGGAAGTCAGCCAGGGTGGGTAGACAGAGGACTCCAGATTATCCTTCAATCCATTTGGGTCGTGCCTGCGATCTTATGGGCGAGCATCCTGGCTTTCATAGGTGGGAGGAATCTTCTAACCATTCTTTTAGCGATTGGACTGAGCATGTGGACGGAGACCGCTCGGTTGATTCGAGTAGAAGTTAGGCGACTCTGGGGTGAGCCTTTCGTAGAAGCGGCTAAGGCATTAGGACTTCCCTATCTTCGGATTGTTTTGAGGCATATCATTCCTGTCCTAACTCCCTTGATACGAATACAATTTCTTCAAGCCTTTGCTACAGCTATCCTCATAGAAGCTGGACTTGGCTTTGTGGGACTGAGCTTAGGGCCGCCTGCTACGAGCTTAGGCATTCTTCTCTTTGAGGCTGTGGGATGGCTTGTCCTGCCTCAAGGTCAATTTCAAGGAATTGCCGCCGGGCTGCTGCTGGGGGGAACGGTTTTTGCCGTATATTCGCTTACTGGATATGGGCGCCACTCGCTCGGATAGCCCCCTAAGTTATTCTCCAGAACAGCTTATCCGTGAGCTGGAGCTACGCCGCGGCGAAGTGGAGGCTCTCCAAGAGGTGGTCCGCCTTCTGGCCCCCCGCATCCGGGATACAGCCCTTCTAATTTCTGTCGCTTCTATTCTCCGCAGCCGATTCGGGGTAGAACGACTCGCATATATTCACACTTTCACCCCCCAGCATCAACCTAAGCTCGCTTATTTTCACAACTTCCCTAGCATTTCTCAAGAAGCCCTTAGAGAATGTGTAACATACACCACCACCAGTGTTCCTGCCTTTGACAGCTTTCTTAGGCATATGGGGGTAGAAATCGTAATGCCCCTTGGACGCTATGTCGGACCTTCTACCCGAGTGCGAATTGTTGAGCCAAAGGCATGGTGGCTGCTCGGTCAATTCGCCGATAATGAAGAGGAAAAAGCGAATGATCTTCTCTACTTAGAAATTATCGGGAGTCTAATCACCGTGTATCTGGAAAACACTTTTTTTCAAGAGCAGCAGCAGCAAGCGGAAATTCTACGACTCAAGCAGCAAGCGCAGGAACAAGAGATAGCTATAGCCTCTCGGATTCAGCGGCGAATCCTCTCAGTTACTCAGCAAAGCATTCACCCCCGCTTAGATATAGCCACATTCCACATGTCCCACGGAGGCGTGGGCGGGGATCTCTTTGAGTTTATTCGTTTGAATGACCAGCAAGTTCTCTTCTATATCGGTGATGTATCGGGGAAAGGGGTCTCAGCTGCTATTGTGATGTCTAATGTTCAGGCTCAGATTCGCACTCTGGCTGAGTTAGAGATGCCCTTGCCTCGGCTGCTGAATCAGCTCCACCGTCGCCTTCTCCAGCTGTATGGAGAAGAGGATGGCTTTGTAACTCTTTTCATTGGTATTCTGACTCTGAATGGGCAAAACCTTGCCCTTCATTATTTGAATGCAGGACATCAGCCTGCTTTTATCATTAGAAACGGCGAGATCATTGAATTATCTGCGACAAATACAGTATTAGGGCTGGCTCTATTAGAAGAATTCATAACACCAGAGAGAGAGCCGCTGACATTTAAGCTGGAGGTTGGGGATATGCTCTTTGCCTACACTGACGGTCTGATTGAGCAAAGCAATAGTCAAGGTGAGCAGTTGGGCATTGAGCGCCTTCAAAGCCACCTGAAAGGATTCGTGACATCTGAAGCGGAAGCTTTTCTTTCGCAGGTTCGCTACTTCTGGGAAACTCACAAGGGTGAGCTTCCGGCTGAAGACGATATCAGCTTAGTGGCATGCAGATTCCTATAAGTGAGAGATTACTGGCAAGCTATTCGTATCCTTTAGAGGGGGAGAATCTGCCGGCTTTGACTTTACCTGATCTTCTCCGCTGTGCGCCGTATGTATGGCTTCAGTTTCTTCGGCACTTAGGGTGTATCTATTGCAAAGGCCTCGTACAGGACCTCAGGGCTTTCATTGAGCAGTGGAATGAGAGGATTCGTCCTAGGCTTATCTTTGTTCATCCGAATACTTTGGAGGAGGGGCGGAAATTTTTTGCTGTTTTTTATTCTGGGGCTGCATTCATTGCGGATCCTAACCTGAGGCTATATCGTCTCTTTGGAGTGCGACGAGCCTCTCTTTTAGCTCAGGTGCGACCCTCTAATCTGCTCCGCTTCTGGAACCTTCTGCGTCGAGGTCTCTCTAATCAGCAATCCACGGCAGACCCCACCCTCCTCCATGCCGCTTTTCTCTTTCAAAATGGAACTTTAGTTTGGAGCTATCATGCAAAATATCTGAGCGATGTACCCGACTGGAAAAGACTCCTTTAAGATTCTGGCGCCTGTAGCTTTAGACTCTGTGAATGAAGAAGAGATTCTTCTCAGCCTTCATCACCTATTGAAGGCGCTCCAAGGTGAGAGGAGCCTCCGTTTATATCATGTGATCTCACCTGACAGGATTCGGCTAGCACCCCTCCGAGGAGAAAGCTTTCTCCATCAGTTGGAAATCGCTACTCGGCAGGCTCAAGAGAAGCTCCAGGTGTATGTTTCAACGCTGCGTGAGAAAGTACCCCCAGAGGTGAATATAGAATATCACATAGAGAGTCATGAAGTAGCAGCCCCTGCTGAGGAGATAGAAGCTCATTTGCAGAGTGAGTCTTTCTCCCTGCTGGTAGTAGTTTTCAAACAGCGGAAGCGATGGGAACGCTTCTTTGGGACAACCGCCCTCTGGGACCTCGTGGAGAATACCACCATTCCCCTCCTTTTGCTCCCTGCTCCGTTCTCTATCTCTCCTCGCCGCATCCTCTGGCTCTCTTCCATGGAAACTGAAAACTTTTCTTTTCTGGCTCCCCTTGTGAGTTTTATCCGCAGACTCAAAGGTACCCTCTACTGTGCAAAAATTAGCACTCCTTCTCACTTCACCACTCATCGCACCTTCCAAAGACAAGTCCTTGAGATGTGCGATTACATCATTGAACATATAGACCCAGACTTTGTCCCAGAAGAATGCATTTTATATGCCGATAAGGATTTAAGTGAAGGTGCTCTTCATGTGGCTCAGGATTTTCTGATGGATATCACTGCCTTAAGTGCTGAAGAGGCTCTAAATGAATGGAAGGCAATAGACCGGCTCCTTTCTCATCAGATGCCGGTACTTCTTTTGCGAAGTGCTTCTCATCATTGATTTCAAGAGTTTTCCCTCAATATGAAGTTGATTGGGATGTTGGATATTGCTTCAGAAGGTTTTTCTCGCCTTTCTATCCCGACAGGCTGTGAAGTGGGAGAAGATACTTAGCAACAGGTGACTTTAAGCTGGGCTTGGAGGCATTTTGGCTTCTGAAATAGATGGAGCGCCAGGATCGGAATCTCAGTAGGGTTGTAAAGAAATAGGGGCTTCCCTATTTGGGAAGCCCCAGGAAATGCAAATCCCTTTTTCCCGAGATTAGAAGTCTACATCACCGCCCCCTGGACGGGCCGGAGCTTTTTCCTCCTCAGGTTCTTCCACCACGACGCATTCAGTGGTCAGGAGGAGAGAAGCGATAGATGCAGCATTCTCTAATGCTGTCCGAGCGACTTTGGTGGGGTCTACAACGCCACTTTGGAAGAGATTTTCAAATTCCTCCGTTCGCGCATTCCATCCGAAGTCGTCTTTACCTTCCTTCACCTTTTCTACAATAATAGCTCCTTCCTTTCCAGCATTAGAGGCGATTTGGCGGAGAGGTTCTTCTAACGCTCGGCGAACGATATCTACGCCGATGCCTGTATCTCCTCTTAGGAGTTTGTCATTGATGCCACCTTTCCCTGGCAAGAGGGCTGGGAGACATCGCAGATAAGCCACACCGCCCCCTGGCACGATCCCCTCTTCAACCGCTGCACGAGTAGCATGAAGGGCGTCTTCAACCCGAGACTTCTTCTCCTTCATAGCCACCTCTGTCGCTGCTCCCACATACAGAACGGCTACGCCCCCAGACAGTTTAGCAAGCCGTTCTTGCAGCTTTTCACGGTCATAGTCAGAGGTGGTAGTCTCTATTTGAGCCTTGATCTGATTGATACGAGCTTTAATGCGCTCAGGGTCTCCTTGACCGCCGACGATGGTGGTGTTGTCTTTATCTACAGTGATCTTCTTTGCCTTACCTAAGTAGTCCAGCGTCGCCATCTCCAGCTTGTATCCCTGCTCTTCAGAGATGACAGTACCCCCTGTGAGGATGGCGATGTCCTCCAGCATTGCTTTGCGGCGATCGCCAAAGCCAGGAGCTTTGACTGCTACGACTTTGAGCGTACCTCTCAGCTTATTCACCACGAGCGTAGCCAGCGCTTCTCCCTCTACATCTTCGGCAATAATGAGGAGTGGCTTGTTGATGCGTACAACTTGCTCGAGGATGGGGAGTAAATCCTTCATGCTGGAGATTTTCTTGTCATGGATGAGGATGAGAGCATCTTCCAGTTCAGCCACCATTTTATCGGCATTCGTGACAAAGTAGGGGGAGATGTATCCTCGGTCAAACTGCATACCTTCTACCACCTCCAGATAAGTGTCAATATTGCGAGATTCCTCTACGGTGATGACGCCATCCTTTCCTACCTTATCCATCGCATCTGCGATGAGCTTGCCTATTTCCTCATCTCCGTTTGCAGAGAGGCTAGCAACCTGAGCGATTTCCTTGCTGGAGGTGATGGGACGGCTAATTTTCTTCAGCTCTTCTACTACCACTTTGACGGCTTCATCAATGCCGCGTTTGATTTCCATGGCATTTGCGCCTGCGGTTACGCTCTTGAGCCCTTCCCGGAAGATAGCCTGAGCCAGAAGGGTCGCCGTGGTGGTTCCATCCCCTGCCACATCAGCGGTTTTGGAAGCCACTTCCTTCACCATCTGAGCGCCCAGATTTTCCAGAGGGTCCTTGAGAGTGATTTCCTTAGCGACGGTGACGCCATCTTTCGTTACAAGGGGCGCACCAAACTTTCGCTCAATCGCTACATTCCGGCCACGAGGGCCAAGCGTAACCTTCACTGCATTTGCTAAGGCATCAACGCCCGCTAACAGCTTTGCGCGGGCTTCTGCATTGTACCGAATGATTTTACCCGTTGCCATACGCCTCCTCCTTTTTAGCTAATGATTGCATAGATGTCTGATTCTCTCATAATGAGATAATCCTTTCCATCAATTGTGATTTCCGTCCCAGCATACTTTCCGTATAGGACTTTGTCTCCGACCTTTACTGTCAGAGGCTCGTCCTTCTTGCCGGGACCGACAGCTACAACCGTACCCTTTTGGGGTTTTTCTTTCGCCGTGTCTGGAATGATAATGCCAGCCGCAGTCTTTTCTTCGGCTGGAGCCGGCTCTACAACCACTCGATCTGCTAAAGGTTTGATGTTTACCGACATATGCCTCCTGGTTTTGGTTTGTAAAGAGCAGCACAACTCATGTGCCAATACGCCAAATATGACAGAGAGTCATACCCCGCTGACAGAAAGTTCATCCAGATTGTCAGAATAGAGAGAGGAGTCAGATAAAGCTCAAGAAAAAAGCCTTCTCTTCTCTGAAGCACTAACCTGTCCCCTTTTCAAGAAAGCAATCGGCTTCCTCCTGCCAGAGATCAGCAATGGTGAGAGGTCAGGACTACCTCTCTGCATCAAGGGAGCTCTCGCAGCAGACGCGCACTCCAAGGGCAATAATTCTGAAGGGTATCTACCCAGTAATCCACTCTCTCCTCTACAAAAGAGGGAAGCCCATCACACACTTCTGTGGCAACCTCGGCAAAACTGACAGATGCGGGATCCATATGCCAACTCCACCGATAAACACCACACCGATTGAAGCCTCCGTCTCCCCTTTGAAGCTTTCCTGTAGGAAACTTTGATGAAGAATTCTCTTTCAAAAGGGCTCTGGCCTCTCTGATCTGGGTAGGCTCTATGAGCCGCAGAATAAAACACTCCTCTCCCACTTGCACCTCAAAGTCGGCATAAGCAGGTACTTCTTTGTGAGTTGGCTTTTCTGTCTTCCGACAGCCATAGAAGAGCAAACTACCCTCCCATACCATCATGATCCTGAGGATCATGAAGCAAAAATGCTTTAGCTTAACACACCGTAAGCTGAAAAACATCCCACAAGCGTGGTACTTCACCTGTAAGGGCTTCTTCATACTCTTTTTGAGTGCAGGGAAAAAGACGACTGGGACCGCTGCGAGTTACAGGCGCGATCTCTATCCACCACCGCTGAGTCTGAGGATGACGATAAAAGGTCAAACTTTGGACTTCTGGATGGTAGACGGGAACGGTATATCTCTCAAGATTGCTGCGATCAGGCAGAGGGAAATCCTCAGGTGCATTGAGACGACCCTCTAAATAATACCACACAAGGAGAGCTACTGCTGCAGCCGTGCGTCCATCGGGGTCTCGGAGTGGAAGGTAGTTGGCAATGTGTAAGACATCGGTTCGGTATCCCATCCCTGCGAAGCGCATAAGTTTAGCCGCTATCTCAATGGGAAGGCCTTCTGGCTCAGGGTCTATAACGGCTGGGGCATCAGCTCCACGCACTACCCCCAAATCCATACTCACAAGAGCAGAGAGTCGGAGGTAAGGCTCTGCTCTATCTGGATCAGCCAAAACTTCGTGAAGGCGAATGTACGGAGAGCGAAGGTGTCCATGTAGTACCTCCTCCTCAGCGGGACTGACCCAGTGCCAAGCCAAACCTACCACCTGTCCCCACGCTGGAACCCCCACATGTCCATCCATGAGCATATCTCTATGAAAGCGGCGATGTGGGGCTTCCTCTATGGCAATCGCATCTATCAAGTCTAACTTTTTGTCTATCAGTGTATAAGTAAAAGGAGTCTCTTGCGCAGCTACGCTTCGGTACAGAGGATGAGCCGCTTCTTGACTTCCCCCTATCACAATCACACGCTGGGAGCGTCTCAGCAGGTTTGTCACCACTTCCTCTAAGGCTTGAGCAGGATATTCTGACCGAATATCTCCCAGGTCTACTACTCGCAGAGCAAGGCTTGGGAGGGCGAGACGATACAGCTTTTGGCGGACCCGATTTGAAGCCGCAGGCATGTGAATCATCTCGCCTCGGCGATGGTAATAAGGATATCCCAAGATTACAGCGGTCGGGGACCGAGCAAGCCCTTCTTCTATAGCAGAAGTGGTGTGGGGAAAGCTCACAGCAATAGAGAGACGCTGGGAGTGTAGCCCATATTTAGAGCAAGGAGAAAGATACTTTTCCCAATCCATGTCCCTTCTATACTTGAGCGGAAGCTACTACTTTCGCTTGCATCCACTGATTCAGAGGACGAGCAAGCAGAAGGAGAAGAACAGCACCACCAGCTGCTATTCCCATCAGGCTCGGATAGAGAGGAAGGGAGTACCGCTCAAGGAGGGCTTCGGAGACTCCAGCCATATAATTACCAAAAGCAGAGGAAAGAAACCAGACCCCCATCATGAGGGCGGCGACCGAGCTGGGAGCTACTTTCGTAACCATAGACAGCCCCACCGGAGACAAGCACAGCTCGCCCAGCGTATGAAGAAGATAGGTAGTCGCAAGCCACAAGGGACCCACCTTGGCATAGAGGGCTCGCCCTTCTGCTATAGTCATTATCAGAAAGCCCAGAGATAAAAGAAAGAGGCCAGTTGCCATCTTGACAGGAGTAGAAGGCTCCCTTCCTCGCTGAGCCAGCCCAATCCACAGCATAGAAAAAAGAGGGGCTAAGACAAGTATAAGGAGGGGATTTAGGGACTGAAAATAGGGAGCGGGGAATTCCCACTCCCATCCTCCCAGTTGGATTCGCCTTTCTGTTTTTTCATAAGCAAAAAGGTTGAGAGTACCCCCTGCTTGTTCGAAGCCCATCCAAAATATAGCAGTAAAAAAAGCTAAAATGAAAATAGAGATTGCTCTTTTCCACTCAGCACTGCCTTGGAGGCGAGAAGCCAGGTAAATCACTACAAATACCAGAGCAATCAATATCCCTCCTTGGAAGGCGGCAGATACGATGGAGCGTCCTAGCCAGCGAGCAAGAGCTGTCCCTCCAAATGCTAAAAGCACCCCCATACCTGTTGTGAAAAGTACTCGGAACCACTCTGAGCGGCTCATTGCTCGCCATTCGCCAGTCGCTGGACGCATAAGAGGTATTCCAGCAGAAAAAATAATAAAGCTAACTACCATGCCCACACCGGCAGCCGCAAACCCCCAGTGGGGTGAAAAAGCCTCTGCCAGTGTGCTACATACCAGCGGCGAGAGAAAAGCACCTAAGTTAATCCCCATGTAAAATATCGTAAAGGCAGCATCGCGGCGAGGATCACGTGGGAGATAGAGCGAACCAACTATAGTGGAAATATTTGGCTTGAAGAGTCCATTGCCCAAGATAAGGAGGGTCAAAGCTGGAAAAAGAAGGGCGGGCACAGCCATAGCGAAGTGTCCTATGACCATTAGAAGGGCACCAGCAAGCACTGTAGCGCGATACCCCAGCCACCGATCCGCTAAAATACCCCCCACAATTGGCGTGAGATACACCATGCCGGTGTAGAGACCATAGATTTCTAATGCCGAATCTCGGGGATATTTGACAAACAATGTGAGATAAAGAATCAAAATCGCTCGCATCCCATAGTAGCTGAAGCGCTCCCACATCTCAGAGAAAAAGAGCACATAGAGGGCTGAGGGGTGGGTCCAGAACTTTCGGATCACAGCTAAGCAGGAGGAGCTCCAGCCAATCGCTGGGCAACTTGACGGGCTAAGCGGGATTTGAGACGAGCTGCCTTATTGCGATGAAATATATTCCTCTGTGCGAGACGATCAAGGAGAGAATGCACAGCACGTAGGAGTTCAGGTAAACGAGTAGGGTCACTTTCCTTTTTCAGAGCGCGAAGCGCTACCCGATACTTTGCTTTCCATTCCAGATTCCGAGCTCGGCGGCGTAGGATCTTCCGCTGGCGCCGGAGAGCACTCCGTGAGCGAGCCGTCTTCTTTTTCTTCGTTGTAGGGGCTGCCATGAGCCGCAAAGGTAGCGCTTTCAACGAAAGTCTCTATCTTTGCAGTCGCTATGCCATGTGGTCGGAAAAGAAAACTGAAGAAAATCAAACGCCATAAACTCAAGAAACGCCGCCGACTCAATCGCCACAAGAAGAAACTCCGCTAATCTGGCTTGATCCTTGCGGGAGCTGGTCCTCACCCGAAAGGAAGGCACCATTGAAGCTTACTTGCTTGAGCATCGCCAGCTCGTAGAATATCACGAACAGTCAGAGGCGCCAATCTACACCTTAGGAGACATTTTTCTTGGAGAAGTGGTCCAGATTGTCTCTGGGCTAAATGCTGCTTTCATTGAAATAGGGCTCTCCCGCGAGGGATTCCTTCACTACACTGATATAGGGCCAGAACTTTTTGCTCAGAAGGATTTTCTTTCTTTCCTCAAACAAGGGCTTATGCCCCCCCCTGAACTTCCGAAGCCCTCAAATCATCCTCTTCCGAGAGAGGGCAAGATTAGTGATTTCCTGAAAGTAGGCGATTGGGTACTTGTACAAGTCGTCAAAGAGATGGCAGAGAGCAAAGGTCCCCGATTAACGACAAGCCTCGCCCTTGCGGGTCAGACCCTTCTTCTTATGCCTTTCTCTGCTGATATCGGTATCTCCCACCGCATCTCTGATGCTCACCTTCGGCAGCGATGGAGGGAGTACCTCCACCAGCTTTATCTTCCGCCATATGGGCTTATTCTTCGCACCAATGGAGCAGACGCCACTTCCGAAGAAGTTGCTGCTGAATATCACCGCCTTATCCAACGCTGGGAATATCTGCTTTCCAGACTTCAAGACCAATCTCCCCCTTACCGTCTTACAGAAGACAGCCTTCATATGTTCTTGAGCGAACTCTTGAGCCCGCCCCCGCATACTATCCACATCACTGATGAAGGAATCTATCACCGCCTTCAAGAGTACCTCAGAGATCATCCGCTTCCCCACTCACCCTCCCTCCGACTCCACCGCCGCCCTGAGAAACTCAGAAACCTCTTTGACCTCCATCAAGCCAAAAAATCTCTTCTTGGACGCACCGTTACGCTTCCGAACGGAGCTTATCTCGTGATAGAACACACCGAAGCCCTTCATGTGATAGATGTAAATACAGGCTCTCTACCTGCTAAGGGAGCCTCTGTTGAGGAGATTATTTTTCAAACCAATCTTTTAGCTGCGGCGGAGGTAGCTCGGCAAATTCGCCTGCGGGATTTGGGGGGTATTATCGTCGTAGACTTCATAGACATGCGGAATCCTCTTCATCGTCAGCTTGTTCAGGAGCGGCTCCGAGAAGCTATGCGCAGCGACCGAGCGAAACACTCTATCCTCCCAATGACTGAAATTGGGCTTGTCCAAATCACTCGGCAGCGCCGCCGTCAACCTATAGAGCTTCCTGAAGGCTCCGTCTGTAGCTTCTGCCACGGTAGTGGGAAGGTTGCATCGCCCGCTGATTCGCTTCAGAAGATTCAGCGGATAATTCAATTTTGGTCAGAGAAGTACATCCGACTCCCTCTCAAGGTGCGAGTACATCCCCTCTGGGCTAATCACTGGTTCATGTCTTACCCTCACTACAAAGGATGGGTATGGGGACTCATTCCTCATAGATGGTTATGCATAGAGACTGATGCGACTTTATCCCTCAGTACAGTGGAAATTTTTGCTCCCTCTGGCAAGATAATAATCGCTTCAGAATAATTATACATAAGAATATCTATCGTGTGCAGCCCTCGGTAGGCATGCTGAGCTTGAGGACCGCCCTTTGAAGGCGGAAACCTTTACCATTATGACTTTGCCGAGCTGTAAGAGGTAGCTCAGAAGCTCAGAGTACAGGTAATAAATGAGGCTTTTCCGAGTTTTCCTCATAGCTCCATGCCCTAAAGAAGGTTCGGAGGTTGGATAAGGAGAGCTAAGACTCAATCCACAATGGAGTGAGGGTAAAAGCTCTTGCTCTCTGTTACTTTTTCTCCTCAGTTTCAGGGAGGCGCCTAAAGTTGCGCTGAAGCTGGACAAGCGTAGTTAAAATGGCAGACTGTAGATGAGCTTGCAATTGAGGACTTTGCAATCGTCCCTGAAGGTGAGTAAGGAATTCTTCTACGAGATCACCCAAGGCTTTCTTTCCGCTTTCACTTTGGAGATAAGCTTCGGCACTCTGGAGAAGCCTCTCAGTAGCCTGACGAGCTGCTCGCTGAAGGATATTCAGAAGTCGTTCAGCTGTCAATCCAGGAAGAGAGGGGATTGCCTGCTCAAGCCCTTGAGCAAGGCTCTCCTCCACAAGCGCAGTTAGTGCAGGGCTGCGGCGTAAAGCACTCATGAGCGGCCCAGCTTCCTCCGAGATGATCACTCGTATCACTGGTCTCAGCTCTTCCATCACTCGCATGCTAATCCGCAGCTCCTCGCCTTGAAGAGCCTGCCTCTTAATCTGCTCCAAAATCTGGTATGCTACCTCATCTGAAATAGCTTTTGCAATCAAGCGGGACTGCTGCGTGAGAAATCGTGCAACTAAAGTATTAGAAAAGTTTATGACTTTACTTCGGTTGAGCCGAAGGTAGAGATTCCAAATTCGTAACAGGCGGAACCATCGTAGGCTTCGCAGCGGAGTCAGCGCCAGTACATCATACCAATGAGCGACAGGATACATCCACCAATACGCATATCGCCGAGTCCGAATCGCTACAATCCATGCCCCCCAAAATTCTATCCAAAAAAATATCAGAAAGGGCAGATCCAATCGCCAAAAATTATCTACAAAATCACCAGACAGATCATAGTGTCGATAGTAATTCACCTGTAGAAGGTACCGAAGCTCTCGCTGATAAAAATCCAAGTGCAGTGCTGTATTCTCTCGGGTAAGCTGCCAAAAGCGCCGAAAGGCTTCACTGCTTGAGAGTTTCTCCCCATATTGATCTTGAACGAAAGTCTTGACTTTTTCTTTGAGAAGTTCTTGATAGCCCATTAGCCCGAACCGTTCATAGGGACGCTCAGAGAGGATGCGGAGAGAGAGTACATACAATGTATCTCCAAATGCTTGAAGTCGCTCAGGGGTGGGACGAGGAGAATGTCGCCACTCCTGATGGAGGCTATCAGCCAGCTTCTGATACGCATGAGTCAGCCAGTGCGGCTCTATCCCCTTGTAGGGATCATACCACCGAACAAGCTGAGGAAGATACTTGATGTAGGTGGGCCGTAGGGAGATGTAGCTCAAATCAAAGAGAATGAGAATCAAGTTAGCTACAGCAGCAATAAGCATGAAGACATCCCATGCCGTTTCTAGCCGCTGACGACTCATCAGACGAAGGTAGGCTACTTTTGAGAGATGCGAGCTTGGCGAGTGCTTTTAGGAAGTCTTTTAGGCCTTTTCTACAAGGGAGAAGCGATAGAAAGTTCCCCTTCCCTGCCAAGGAAAGAGGAGAGAAGCAGCAGCTGGATGGTCTTTCGCCAGCGAGTTCTTCCTGTTCATAGGGATAAACGGTGGATTCTTATTCTTCATCGCCCGACTTACACCTTAGCTGACAGCTTTTTAGAGATGGGAGTTAAAGTCATCCGAATCTATGCGCCCGAACACGGACTTTTTGGAGAGCAGGGAGCAGGTCTGAATGTGCAAGATACCATTTATAGAGGGATTCCCGTCATCTCTCTCTATGGTCAGCGGCGCGCTCCGGCGATAGAAGAGCTTAGACAAGCGGATGCTATCCTCTTCGCCCTGCGGGATGTGGGAGTACGGCACTATACCTACCTCAGTACATTGGCATATGTGATGGAAGCCGCTGCTCAAGCAGACCGCCCCTTGTGGGTCTTAGACTTTCCGAATCCTCATGCTCACTATGCTTATGGACCCCTTCTGGATAGCGCTCTTTTTTCGTTTGTGGGGATGTATCCTATTCCCCTTGTTCCCGGCTTGACGATCGGCGAATATGCTCGCCTCTTGAAGGGGGAAAGGTGGGTCTCCAACGCAAACTTAGAGGTAATACCATGGGAAGGATGGCAGCGAGGTGATCCCCTTCCACCTATTCAGCCTTTTCTTACTGAGCCACCCTCTCCCGCCCTTAGAACCCCCCAAGCTATTGAACTGTATCCTATTCTCGGATGGTACGAAGCTACTCTCTGTATCAGCGTAGGACGCTCAACAGATTTACCCTTTGAGCAGGTCGGGATTCAGAAGCAGTATTCTCTCCCCTTTCGGGATACTATGCTATTTGGGTATATACTCCAGAAGAGGGAATTTCGTCCATCTACGAGTCAGCACACTTATCACGGATGGAGAATCAAGCGGATTTCCTCAGGTAGGGTCAACCCAGATAGCCTTTTCCGACTGGGGTTTTTCCTCCTTCAGGTATTTAGCAAGGCTGTTCCCCATCCCGACTCTTTTTTTCAACGCCGATTCTTTGACCGACTTTTTGGAAGTCCTCATCTGCGACATTCCCTTCATCTCCCGATAGATACGCTCTACGAGCGATTTCAATCTCCCTCGCGCTGGCATGCTCTGCGAGAGAAGTATAAGATCTACCAGTAAAGATTCCTGTTTTAGTCTTTTACTCCACAATAAGAAAGCGTTCTCCGTACTTTTCACTCAAATATTGGGCACGAGTATAAAATTTTTTCTCCCCCACCCATTCCACAAAGTGGAAGACCCCCCCAGTAAAAGGGGCAAAACCCCATCCCAAAATGGAAGCTACATCTCCGTCCCTCTTGTCTAAAAGGATGCCTTCTTGATAGGCTCGGAAAGCCTCAGCCACTTGGACGTATAGGAACCGATCTTTAAGGTCTTCATATTCGGTGGGGGCGACAGAGCGAGAAGGGAAATAGCGGCTCAGTTCAGGCCAGAGATACTTTTTTCCACCCTCTGCTGGATACTCATAGAATCCCTTTCCAACTTTTCGTCCTATGCGTCCCAGTTCTTCTACAAAGAGCCTGCCAATATCAGAGACAGGGTCATCGGTCAATCGGATGCCAAGGTCTTCCTCGGTTTGGCGCAAGATGCTATACATGAGCGAAATACTCACTTCATCAGCCAGTGCAAGGGGTCCCACTGGCATACCTGCCTGATGTCCTAAGTTTTCTATCAGGGCTGGAGGAATCCCTTCCTTCAGCATGCGCAGCCCTTCCCTTACGTAGGTTCCAAAGACTCGCGAAGTGAAAAAGCCACGACCATCCCGAACCACAATCGGGACTTTACCAATTTGCTTTGCAAAGTCAAGAGCCCACGCCAGGGTTTGAGGAGCAGTTTCCCGTCCCAAGATAATCTCCAAAAGCGGCATACGCTCAGCGGGAGAGAAAAAATGCATGCCAATGAATCGCTCCGCCAAACCAGCCGACTCTGCTAAGCTTGTAATGGGCAGTGTGGAAGTATTGGAAGCTAAGATTCCAGAGGAACTCAGATAAGGACGCACCTCCTGATACACCTGGGACTTGACGGCTCTATTTTCAAAGACGGCTTCTATAACGAGGTCTGAACCAGCGAGATCGCTATAGTCTGCCGTATAGTGGAGGCGCTGGCGAATAGACTCAGCTTCTGATGGGGAAAGGCGATTACGCTTCACAGCTTTATCTATTAGAGAGAAAGCAAAAGTTTCTGCATACTTGAGGGCGCCCATATCGGTGTCCTTAATCCATGTGTCATAGCCTGCAGTGGCGCATACATATCCAATCGCTCGTCCCATCATCCCTGCCCCCAAAATGGCGACTTTGCGAAAGGAAGCAGGAGGAGTATCCTTTGGACGATGGGGGAGATTTAGCAGGCGCTGTCGCTCCACAAAAAGGGTACGAACCATTGCCCGAGCTGTAGGAGTGCTGAGCGTCTTCGCAAAGTATTCGCTCTCTATCTTAAGTCCCTCTACAATCGGCACTTGAATGCCCTCATAAACAGCACTGAGGGCATACTGAAGCCCTGGATAATGACCATACGACCGCTCCCGGAGGCGGGCTATCGCCGCAGCAAAAATGTTTCGACCCATCTCACTCTGTACAGAGGGACCCGGAAGGCGGAATTCCTTTTGATGCCATGGATTAGAGGCTGAGGAATGAGTATGAAGCCAAGCTAATCCTTTTTCAATCAGGTCTTGAGAAGAATCTACCAACTCTTCTATGAGTCCTTTTTGAAGAGCTTCGGAGGGCGAGAGACGCCTACCTTCTAAGATCAGCTCCAGACTTGTCATAAGTCCTATTTTTCTTGGGAGGCGCTGCGTCCCTCCCGCTCCTGGCATAAGTCCTAAAGTCGTTTCTGGCAGCCCAATCTCTATTCGTGGCTCATTTAGGGCAATCCGATGATGACAAGCCAAGGCTAACTCATAGCCTCCTCCCAAGGCTGAACCACCTATGGCAGCTACGACTGGCTTGCCTCCCGTCTCCACTCGCAGAAAAACTGACTGAAGCTGCCAACTGGCTTCAAAGATGTAATGGGGGTCCGAAGCCTCCGCCAGCTCTTGGATGGTCTCTAAATCAGCACCAGCTAAAAATTCCCTCTTTTTAGAGCCAATCACGACCCCCCGAATCTGAGAGTCGGTTAGAACTCCCTCCAGCGCTTCCGCAAAGGCCCGAATGCTCTCAGCATTGAGTACATTTACTTTAGGCATGTTCCAAAAGAGTAGAGCATAAGCTCCCTCCCGACTCACCTCTATCATATCGCAAAAGTAAGCTGATTTTAGAGACAGGTCAGCGAAAGCATATGTTCGTACAGACGCTCGTAATGGGGGACAATGCGATGAGTATCATACTCAAGAGCGATGTGCCGAGCGCCACTGCGATAAACAGGGAGATTGCGAAGCACTTCTAAGATAGCTGTACAAGCTGCATGCACATCATTAGGAGGGAAGAGGCGACCAGCCTCTGGCTTAATCACCTCTGGGAGGCCACCTACTGCAGGGGCCACCACTGGCACTCCACAAGCTAATGCTTCCAAAGCCGCCAATCCAAAGCTCTCATAAGCCGAAGTCAGGATAAATATATCCCCAATGGCCAAGAGAGGAGCCACCTCCTGCAGACTACCCGTGAAAGAAGTTCTCTCTTGAAGCTCCAACTGATAAGCCAATCTCTCCACATAAGAACGTTCAGGTCCATCCCCTATCATCAAGAGACGAGCAGGTACATTCATTTCTAAGAGTTCCTTTAGAATGTAAAGGATAGAAGGGGTCTGCTTAATAGGACGGAAGTTAGAGGCATGAACCAGAAGGATTTCATCCGGTGCTGCATATGCACGGCGAAGACGAAGGTCAAAGCGCTCAGGACTAAACCGAGTCGTGTCTACAAAGTTCGGAATCACCAGGGGCTTTTCCTGCAAATGAAAATGAAGCTGAGTTTCTTGAGCCAACGCTTCTGAAACGGCTGTTACTTCGCTGCTTGCAGAGAGGGCAAGTTTGACAATCGGGTAGAGATCAGGGTCTTGACTCACCAGGCTGGTATCTGTACCATGAAGGGTAGTTATCACAGGAAGAGCCTTTCCTTGATAGGCTAAGGTCTGCTGGGCTAAGTAGGCGCTTACAGCGTGAGGAATCGCATAATGTACATGTACTAGCTCCATCCCTCCTTCCACTAACCGAACTAAACGACCAGCTAAAGCACTCTCATAAGGACGATATTGAAAGACAGGATAATCCGGAGGAATCACCTGATGAAAGTATAAGTTTGGAAGACATGCTGTCAAGCGGATAGGTAGCTCAGAGGAGATAAGATGCACAGTGTGTCCTCGGCATGCTAAAGCCCGAGCTAACTCCGTCGCTATTACTCCACTCCCACCAATAGTTGGATAACAAACAATTCCAATCTGCACATCTCAATCAACAAAAAAGAGGCAAGCTGCACGAGGGTAAGGCCTCCTGCATAAGCAACTTTATCCAATCTTAGGGAAAAGAGGCTTAGTGGGGTATCTCTAAAGAAGTTTCATTCTAACTTATATTGGCTCGTAGCTGTGATGAGCGCTTTCCTCTAAGTAGGGATGATTTCTCGGCAAAAGAACAGGTGCCTTTTCAAGGTGTCGAGCAGAGAGCCAGAAAAACCCAGCCACTCCTACCAGAAAGAAGCCCACTTCCATCGGTCCCAGCCCTCCATTCTTGCCAGCCACTGAGGGCATAACAATCATAAATGTATCCAGCCAGTGGGTAAAGAGAAGGATTCCAGAGACGAAGCCGAGCCAGACGTAATTTCGCTTGATACTTGCACTCATGAGTCCTATGAGAGGCATGAGAAAATTCAGTATGAGGGTTAGGTAAAAGATGGGAACATATTGGGGATTGACGTGAGCCCGAATCCGCTCATAAAACCAGAAGGTCTCTTCGGGAATATTTGCATACCAAATCAGCATAAATTGACCATAGAAGATATAGGTCCAGAAAATGCTGAATGCGAATACAAACTTGCCTAAGTCATGAACATGACTCTCACTCACACCTGAGAGATACCCATTGAGCTTAAGGATGACAACGGTGAAGGTGATAGAGCAGATTGCTGTAATCCAGAGATTTGCGAAGTTATACACTGCAAACATCGTGCTAAACCAGTGAGGAGAGGTGCTCATGAGCCAGTCCCAGCTTGCTACAGACCAGCTAATCGCGAAGAACACGATGAACCCAGCAGCCAACCGACGCAGATTGTGGAAATATCGTATTTCGCCCGTGGCATCCAGCTGCTCCCAATTCCGAGCAAAGCCCCGCCAGAATAGTAGCCATCCCCCTAAAATGATAATCAATCGGAGGATAAAAAACGGGAGATTCAAATATCCACTCTTATGCTGGAGGATCTCATCGCGAGCTACTACATCCGCATGAGTCCATTCATACAAGACACTTGAAAAGCCTACGACCACTAAGGCAAGAAGTCCTGCTAACCACGGCAGATTCATGGAGAAGGCTTGGGGAACCCGTTGAAGCATGACATACCAGCCTGCGTTTGCTGCGTATCCAACTGCTAAAAAGAAAAGGGAGAGGAGACTCACACCCAAGAGATACATAGAAGTAATCAAGAGATTGGCTGATAGGCGGCTCAGCCAGGGGGAAGCATGAGAGCTGTGTCCTCCCTCCTCATGAATGCCCATTGTCTGGAAGAGACCCAGCCCAATAAGTCCTACCCCTATTATGAGCCCATATAGGAGAATCTTCCGAAGATGAGGAGGCAATTCAAAGCGCTCTTGCCAATTGATACCAGAGCTTGAGGAAGCGTGAGCCATGATTAGTTTGTGGTTTTAGATTGAGTTTCTTCAGCTAGACCCTTTGCCCGCAGCTGCTGTACATACAGAATCACCTTCCATCGCTCTTCTGGTGTGAGCTGAGAAGCATGGGAGCCCATTAGGTTCTTACCGTAGGTAATGCTGTGAAACATTTTTCCCTCTGGAAGGTCCCGAAGCTGAGGACCATAGTAAGAAGGCACTTGGGGAAACTTTCCAGCTTCTACAATAGAGCCGCGACCATTCCCTTTCTCCCCGTGGCAGTGAATGCAATAATATTCATACAGCCTTTTGCCCTCGCTAATATTTTCGGGTGTCGGCGGAAGAGGATTTCGGAGCTTCTTGCCTGCCTCTTCATACCCTTCATTTGTATTGGGAAAAGGATAAATGTAATCTACTTTCCCACGGGGCACAGTTCCCGCTACGGGCTCAAATAGCTGTTTCCCATCTTTCGCATAAGGAAAATAGTCAGTCTGTGAGTACGGCTCCAGAGGAATGGAGTGATACATCTGTGGTGCATATTCTATGCCTGGGTCCCGGGGATCTGTAGAAGCGCACCCTTCTCCATAAATAAGCACGACTATCAAGAGAATGAAGGCCGTGATGAATCTATTCATAGCTCTACAATTTTCATTTCAAAGGCACCTGTCTTTTGAAAGAGGCGCTTAGCCGCCTCCCAATCTCTCTCGTCCGCTATGGCGATAACCATGGAATCATCTGTCTGACGACGATCATAAACCCGAGCTCTGCGTCCTGGATAGAGGCGATTGACATATAGGTAAGAGAGGAACATTAGAACGCCAGCGAAAAGAACTGTTAGCTCAAATGTGATGGGAATAAAGCTCGGGAAAGGAAGAGAAGATTTGCCACCGATATTTGTGGGCCAGTCTATCGTGTACATATAAATCTGCATGGAGAGAGCTGTAAGGGTCCCGAGAGCCCCATACACAAAAGCAGCGTCGGGAAGGCGAGACTTTCGGAGGCCAAGGGCTTGATCCAGTCCATGAACGGGAAAAGGCGTACACACCTCATGTATCGGAATCCGCTCTTGTTGAAAAGCTGTCACCGCAGCTAACAGCTTCTCTTCGTCATTGTAAAGTCCTACCAGATATTTTGCCATATTCTTCTAAGAATGAGGAGCATCAGGATCCATCGCAGGGTGAAGCACAGGGGAGGGAGCAGGCTGCTGCTTGCGTGCCCGATAAGCCTCCCAGGAGATTCCAGCATATTGGTCGCCAGAGGTCTTCAAAATGCTTTTCGTCTCAGCTGCCGCTATCACAGGTAAATACCGAGCAAAAAGAAGGTAAAGCGTCAGAAAAAGTCCAAAACTCCCAACCAGAATCGTTACCTCTACCCAAGTGGGAGCATACATCCGCCACGAAGAGGCTAGAAAGTCCCGATGGAGGGAAGTAACAATAATCACAAACCGCTCAAACCACATGCCGATATTGACAAAGATGGAGATGATAAATACAAACCATGGGCTTCGCCTTAGCTTTTTAAACCAGAAGACCTGTGGAATGAGGAGATTACAGCTTACCATTGCCCAGTAGGACCACCAGTAAGGACCAAAAGCCCGATTGAGGAAAATATATCGCTCCCAATAAGAGCCAGAATACCAAGCGATAAAGAACTCTGTAGCATAGGCAAAACCAACCATCATCCCTGTAGCTAAGGTAACCTTAGCCATTGCATCTATGTGCTCTATGGTGATGTAGTCTTTGAGGTTGAGCACTTCCCGGGTGATAATCATGAGAGTGAGTACCATCCCAAAGCCAGAGAAAATAGCCCCGGCAACAAAGTAGGGAGGAAAGATGGTGGTGTGCCAGCCAGGCAAAATAGAGGTAGCAAAGTCAAAGCTCACGATAGAGTGCACAGACAGGACAAGGGGTGTAGAGAGACCTGCAAGGACTAAAGATACCGCTTCAAACCGCTGCCACTGCTTCGCTGAGCCCGTCCAGCCAAAAGAGAGAATACTGTAAGCATAGTAGGCAAAGCTTCCCGGCTTAGCCCTATCGCGCACCATCGCTAAGTCAGGAATGAGCCCTGTGTACCAGAAAAGCAGCGAAATCGTGAAATAGGTACTAATCGCAAATACATCCCACAGCAGGGGAGAATTGAAATTCACCCAAAGCGGACCGTGGGTATTCGGAATAGGGAGAAACCAAAACAAAAGCCAAGGGCGTCCCATGTGGATAATAGGAAAAAGCCCAGCACAGATAACGGCAAAAATCGTCATGGCTTCTGCTGCTCGGTTGATGGCCATGCGCCATCGCTGACGGAAAAGCAAAAGAATAGCAGAAATAAGGGTGCCAGCATGCCCAATCCCAATCCAAAAGACAAAGTTGGTAATATCAAACGCCCATCCGACGGTTTTATTGAGCCCCCAGGTCCCAATCCCAACCCAAATCGTGTAACCAATCGCTGCAAAGCCTGCAAACATAAGCATAGCAGTGAAGGCTGTCGTTACATACCACTTCCAGCTGGCGGGGCTGAGAATAGGTGAGGCAAGATCGGTCGTTATTTGCTGATAGGTCTTGCGACCGAGAATCAACGGCTCACGAATCGGACTCTCAAACATAATTATACATGTTGAGGTTTAGGAAGGTCTTCATTTCGCACTTTGACCATATATCGGATGGAAGGGCGGACGTTGAGCTCGGAGAGGGCGTAATAACCCCGCGGCTCTGCTGCCCGCCGCGAGACCAAGCTCTCTGAGTCATTCAGGTCTCCGAATACGATCGCCTGCGTAGGACAAGCCTGCTGGCAGGCAGTTTTAACCTCTCCATCTCGGAGAGGACGAGCTTGCTTTTTTGCCTCTAGCTTAGCCGCCTGAATGCGCTGAGTGCAGAAGCTGCACTTCTCCATCACACCCCGAGCACGAACCGTCACATCAGGGTTGAGCACCATCCGCCCTAATTCATCTACGGGATTGAATACCCACTTCTCTGCGTTTGTATAATCAAACCAGTTGAAGCGACGCACCTTGTATGGACAGTTGTTTGCACAGTAGCGCGTTCCCACACAGCGGTTATATACCTGTTGATTGATGCCTTCCGAGCTATGAGCAATGGCTAAGACCGGGCATACCGTCTCACAGGGAGCATGATCACAGTGCTGACAGAGCATCGGTTGGAAAAAAGCTCGAGGAAAATCCTCTGGTGGAGCGGCTGGAAACTCCTCAGGCTTACTGGTGTGCCCCTTCACCGAAGTGAAATAGCGGTCTATGCGAATCCAGTGCATCTCGCGACCACGTCGGACTTCATCTCGCCCGACAACAGCCACATTGTTCTCAGCAGTACAGGCCACTACACAGGCCCCACAGCCAATGCAAAGGTTCAGGTCTATCGTCATCCCCCATCGGTGACCTGGCTGAGGATATTCCTTCCACCACAGATTAATTAGCTTCGGCTCTTCATGATTGCCTGCGCGAGGATCTGCCTTGTAGGCTGTAAGGGAAGTTTCGCGAATATATTCACGACCTGCATAGGTCTCCCACTGCTGAACCCGAGCGATAGTGTAACGATTAGGCAGCTTCTCTAAAGTAGCATTGAGAGCCACACAACTGCGATGGCCACTCGGGAGCTTAGTATAGAATGGAAAAGCATTTTGACCGATTCCGACAGCGGCACGTCCTCCCTTTGTGCGCCCATATCCCATAGCTATCCCTATCGTCCGAGGATCCATGCCTGGCAAGACATAGACAGGCAGCTCAATGGAGGTTTCACCCACCGTAATGCGTACCATATCATTCGTTTCAAGACCAACTCGCCGAGCATAAACAGGGGAAATAAGCGCATAATTGTCCCACACCGCCCGAGAGACAGGATCAGGGAGCTCCTGAAGCCAAGGATTTCCCGCATGCGTCCCATCTCCAATCCCCACTTTTTCGTACACATATACAGCTAAAGGTATCTCTTCTGGTACGGGAGGAAGTTGAGCGGCCCATAAGGAAGGATTCCACGTCGCCTTGGGAGGAGACTGTGGCTGAATCGTCATATTCACAATCCCACGCTCCAGCGCTCGCAGCCAGAATATTTCTGCTGTCTCTGTGGGCAGGTGGGGCTCCGAGGACTCCCAGAAAGGCTTCACCTTGCCAGCTTCCTGGGCTTTGACATACTCACGATAAGCTGGATAAATCTCTTTCTCCCAGTATGATTTCAAGTAGTCTAAATGAGACTCAGAACGGCCAGTCCATAAGAGAAGAATTTCGGCAAAGGACCGAGTATTGAAAATTCGCTGAATAGTTGGCTGCTGAAGTGTGTATAATCCCTCGTAAGGCTCTGCATCGCCCCAGCTTTCCAAAAAATGGCTTTCTGCTAAAACATACTTACAGCGCTCACCAGTCTCATGCTCATATAGACCGATAGAAACCGTGAGAGGAATCGCTTCCAGAGCTTTCTCCACTTGCTGAGCAAAAGGATAGTCATAGAGGGGATTGACCTGATAAAAAATGGCAGCGCCGACCCTTTGAGCTTGGGCTTCGGTGAGGAAAGTCTCCATATCAGCATCTCGCTCAGCCCGCAAATAACATGCAGGCTCAATGAAAATAGTCTTGCCATAAGCTCCAAGAAGGAGGTTTATCCCAGCAACCACAGCTTGAAGGGCAGGAGAGTGACTACGAGTTACGACAAGCGCCTTTCCTTGAGCCTCCCACAGCCGCTGAGCAACCTGCTCTATATCTCCCTGTGGTGTATCCCATTCCTCATTATTGAGCGATGGCTGACCCGCCAGCCGAGCCAAGCGATTATATAAACTCACTATAGCTCGTCGCACTTCTATAGGCGAGAGGGCAATCCGCCGATCAGCACTGAGCCCCGTGATGGTGGGAACAGACTCAAATTGAACATGATATGACATCTCTGTGTGCCCTTCATACAATTGGCGGTTACGAGACCACTGGCGCGCAAACGCTGTGGGGTCTAACCATGTGCCTAAAAAGTCCGAGTTGAATCCTACAATCACCTCTGCTTTGTCAAAGCGATAGGTAGGTGCTATGCGACGGCCAAAAATCACCTCATGAGCGGAGAGAAGAGCATCATACGACTCAGGCGCATATACAATATGTCTTGCATTCCTGAAAAGAGAAAGCCATTCGCTGATGAGAGCCTGAAGACTTGGACTAATAAGTGGTGGAGTGATAAGATAAATGAGCTTGTTTTGGTCATCCTGAGCTTTAAATTGTGTCATAAGAGGGGCACCTACAGCACTCCAATCAGATTCTTGACCATTTATTTTTGGATGCTGGAGACGGCGGTGGTCATACAAAGACAGAATAGAGGCTTGACCCCGAGCATGCGTACCTCCTTCTGTGGGGATATACGAGGGATTCCCTTCTAGCTTGACAGGACGACCCTCACGAACCCGGGCTAAAACAGATTGAAAGAGCTGACCATCAAAGTAGCTGGTCGCATAATACTCAGCTATCGTGGGGATATGCTCCGCAGGCTTTTTGACATAGGGGAGGGCATACTTAACAGGGGATTTCTCACAAGCCGCTAAAACAGCAGCACTTAGGGTGATACCGCACCACTTGAGGAAATCCCGACGAGTAGTGCTAAGCCCTTCTTCAAAAATTGACTCTACTGGAATGTCTTTGGAAAATTCATGCATATTGTCTTAGGATTAGTAATGGCATTTTGAGCACTCAAGCCCGCCAATTCGCTCCACAGTTACTTCTTTCTCCTTGAGCTGCTGGTGAAGGCGGGCATAGTAGGGATTAGCTGTAAGATCCACTTTAGTCTGTCGATGACAATTGATACACCAACCCATACTGAGGTCGCTATACTGATAGACTTCTTCCATTTCCTCCACGGGTCCATGGCAGGTCTGACAAGCAATCCCCCCAACTTTGACATGCTGAGCATGATTGAAATACACAAAATCTGGGAGGTTATGCACCCGTACCCACTCAATCGGCTTTCCTTCTTCCCAAGAGGCTAGTATTTTAGCAATCTCCTTCGTACCATATCGGGACCCTTCCTGAATGTAGTTGTGGCAATTCATGCAAATATTCGTGGAGGGGAAGGTAGCTGACTTACCTTTTTCTACGCCTACATGACAATACTGACAAGCAATTTTGTACTCACCGGCATGGGTCTTGTGGGAAAAGGCGATGGGCTGTACGGGTTTATAGCCCTGGTGAAGTCCAACAGAGCGAGCCTTCTTGATTGTAGCATTAGTGAGCCAGATAAAGCCCACCAAAATCAAAAGAGCAATAAAGCGACGGGAAGCAAGAAGAGCTCTCAGACGTTCAAACCCAACTGCTCGGACAGAAGCAGCCTCTGGACGCAAAAGCCTTGACAGAGCCAGAGTAGCTACTAAGAGGGCTATGGCTATAGCTCCCAAAGCAATCACAAGAACCCATAAAATCGGACTGACTTCGGGAGCAGGGGTGGAAGAGGCTCCACTTGCGCCCGTAGAAGCTGAAGGGGAAGGAGCTGCAGCTGCCAGCGCTTCAGTCTCTGCCTTAATATAATCCAGAATCGCCTTCACTTCCGCCTCTGAAAGAGCAGTGAAGGCAGTCATCACTGCTCTATTGTACTCTTCATAGAGCTTCTTTGCATAGGATGAATACTTGAAGTTTCCGTTAATGTATGCCTGAGAATTATGTACAAACTTTATGATTTCGGCTTCATCTCCGCCCCATCGCTCATGCACGCCTTTGAGAGCAGGCCCGACCACTCGACGATTTACAGCATGGCAAGAAGCACAATTCGCCTGAAAGAGGGCCTTGCCATCTTGAGCAGAGAGAAAACCTATTCCAAGTAGCAGCCCTAGCCTACGCATAAATGATTTCATTTGTATCTGAAAAACCCAAGCAAAGGTAGAGAAGTTCCATTATCTGCAAAGACCGAGGAAATCTCTTGATTGGAATCAGACAGGCTTCTTTCCTCTCAAATCTCTGAAGCTTCATCCTGCGGCAAATATATCACGGGTCAGGCACATCTAAGTTATCTTCGTGCTATGTGGGTTCTATTTGTATGGCTTCAGAGTTGGCAAATCCCCACCGCTTACAAGCAGGTCGTGAGAGAACCCATACTTCTCTCAGGACACACTCAAGAGGCTTGGATGGGATACCTCTCTGTGCGAGCTGGGATAACCCATCTCTATCTTCATTTGATAGATACCACTGGGTATGAGCCCTTAGGTAGGGCAGGGGTGTGTCTCTCCTGCGGAAGCAAGGAATCTGTGAAAAGCTGGCACGCTGTCCTTGGTGAAAGGAATCGTCTATATGTTGGATGGAGCACTGAAACCACTGCCTATGTATGCAGCTTAGAGGGCTCGGGACGGGTGGAGTGGATGACTAAAGTAGAAACTCCAGCTCAGGAAATAGCGCTATTAGTTCATCCGGATGGCGGAGTGATTGGGCTGCTGAGAGGTGAGCAGTCGCTTCTTCTTGTGTTCTGGAGTGCAAGCGGAGAGCTAAGGCTGAAACAGCCGCTTTTAGCTCAGGACCTTCCTTGCCGACACGCTCGCCTCATCTGGGGAGGAATAGAAGGGTTCTTAGTGATATGGGAGACCTACACAGGGAGCCGATGGGAGATCTTTCTCCAGAAATGGCTTTGGACAGGAAAAGCCGAGACACCCGCTCGTCCCCTTTCTCAACTCACTCACAGTATGGAAGGGATGGAGTTCATCAGTGATGGGTTTGGCGGGGTTTTAGTGGTGTATGAAAGCCTCTCCCTGAGGGGAGCAGGTAAGGACCTCTACCTTGTGCGATACAATCGGAATGGAAATCAAGTCTATGAAGTACCCCTATGTGTAGAAGTTGGGGATCAGCAAGCGCCAAAGCTATACAAGCGAGGAGGAGACCTCCTCATAGTATGGGAGGATAATCGGCGACAAGATTGGGACATTTACTACCAGCGAGTAGAGATTGCATCAGGACGCCGCCTCCTTCCGCCTGAAGGCATACCTCTTGTAGCTCTTCCGGGTCCTCAGCGTAGCGCTCACCTCATTCTGGATTACTTTCAAAATGAGATGGTAGCTCTCTGGCTTGACTATCGCCGACTCCAAGGGGACATATATCTCCAGCGTTATACAGCGGAGGGAATGCCTCTGTGGGAATTCACTGGGCGTCCGCTGGCTGCTAATCCCTCTCAGCAGCGAGACCTTCGTACAGCCGCTCAGGACTTCCAGCTCTTTTGGGTAGCATATTTGGAGGATGAAGGTGAAAAGGGAACCCAGCCTTACATTGCCCTGCTTTCCACCCAAGGAGAGATTCGTCTTCATCGCCGTCTTTCAGGGAATTTCCAGCAACCTTTTGCTGAATTTAGGTTCTTACGGGCTTATCCTTGGAAAGATCATCTATTACTTCTCTGGAGCGATGACCGAGATAGCGCTCGCCAGTTTCAACTGTATCTGCAGCTTCTGAATAGTGAAGGAAAACCCCTATGGTCGCCTTATGGCCTTCCTGTGGGTCCGCAGCCCCTTCTGAGTCAGAAAAATCCCCAGATTCACTTCCAAGGAGATACGCTCTGGTGTCTCTGGGAAGGGGAAGAGTCTGATGTAGAGACCGACCTTTTTGTTCAAGCATTCACCTTTGAGGGAAAGCGCCTCTTTCCCACTCCTCTTCCTATTTGCCAAGCAGAACGCGTCCAAACAGAAGCATGCTGGCTTCCCTATCGGAATAGCCTCTACGTCTATTGGACAGATAATCGGAGCATGGAAGAGACAGGTTTTGATCTGTATATCCGCAGTGTTTCACCGCTTGCTCCTGAGATTAGCTGGCGCTCAGCTCGTACTTTTCAGAATAGTGCCTTTTTAGCTAAGGCTGGCGATACCTCCTCCATCCATCACCTTTGGCAAGAAGAGGTAAATGGAAAATACCAGATAGCCTATGCTCTCAGTGAGCCTGGATTGGTGAGTAACTTCACATTTCTCGCTCCAACAGAGAAGCCCCAACGCTTTTTTCACGCTATTATTGACTCCACAGGCACTCTCTATGTGGCTTTCTGTGAGGAATCCTTTGGCCCCTATGAGCAAACCCTCCGCCTATTCGCCCTCTCATCGTCAGGAAGTGTGCGATGGCAACGTACCTCGCCTTTCTCCTATCCTCACCACCTGTATCCGAAACTATACTTCCTTCTCTCGGGAGATATACTTCTCTCTGCGATAGGGAAAGCCTCCGATGGACACTGGGATCTCCTGTACGCGATCTTCGGCCCAGAGGGTAAGCTCCGAAGTAAAGGCAAACTCATCGGCCCTATCCCTGAGAAAATTCAGGTTCAGCTCCTTTCTCTCTCGCAAAGCTTTTGGCTTCTTCTTCAGATGCCCTCCGGCTTTGTACTTTATCACGGCTTTCGTCTCAGCGAACTCAAGCCAGCGTCTCTCCCTGCACCTTGCGAAGAAGCATATCTCTTTGAGTGGAGGGAGAAACCTTTTCTCTTCTGGACAGATAAAGAGCGTCGTGTCTGTAGCTTGACGCCCCTCTCGCTTGCACCATAAGTGGTTAGGGAAAGGACTGATAAAAGGGGGAGGATCTTAGTTCATGGAAAGAGGGAAGTGCTTAGCCTTCATATGCCAGCCAGTGGATCCGCTGAGGTAGACGCTGAAAGTATAGAGCTTCTCCATTAGGCAGGCGGAGAGTTTCATTAGGATAGAGAATCGTGTAGAGGGTTACAGGCTGACGCACTTGGATGGCTAAGGAGACCGGGGCTGCTGCCCGCCATCGCTCAATCACTTCTTGTGGTGCTTTTACCGCAAAAGCTGCGGTTCTAATACCTCCCTGCGTAAAAAATATCTGCATTCCCTCCTCTTCCATCTCTCGGAGAATATCCATCAAAGAGAGAGGGGACAAGTCTATGCTCTCCACTTCTATAAGGATGAGTCCTCGCTGCTGGGTGTGAATAGGGGGAAGGTCCTCTACCCACTCGTCAGTAATCAAAGTACCCTCACTTGCAGGGTCAAAATAGGGACAGACATAAAGAGGAATTCGCTTGTCTCGCAGGGGACGCAGTGTGCGAGGGTGAAGTACTTGTGCCCCATAATAAGTCATCTCAGCTGCTTGACTATAGCTAAGGGTAGTGAGGGGCTGGGCATCCGGGTGCCGATTCGGGTCAGCAGAGTACAAGCGACCCACATCTTTCCATGCAATCATCCCCTGAGCATTAAGCATATTTGCAAAGAGAGCCGCAGAATAGTCAGATCCCTCCCGTCCGAGAGTAGTACTTCGGCGCCTCAGGTCAGAAGCAATATATCCCTGAGTAATGATAAGCTTCTGAGTACGAAAGAGAGGTACAAGCTGCGCATCTACATTTGCTTGGCTGGGTCCCAGTAAGACCCCTGGCTCTGGATAATGTCCGTCGGTTACGATAAGTCGTCGAGCATCTATCCAAGCTGTAACAAAGCCTTGGCTCTCTAAGTAGGCATGGACGATTTCACTGCTGATGAGCTCACCAAATACCAGTACGGCATCGGTTGCAGGCCCTCCTTCTTCAGAGAGATGGGCTAGGGCTTGGACTCGTTGCCAAAGTGGGCTCCAATACCGCTGTTCTAATCGGTGAATCAAGTTTTCAGCAGAGCTCTCTGGAAATACCTCCCGAATAAGCATCTCATGGAATTTTTGAAGGGAGATGTAAAGGGCTTTTGCTTGCTCATAGTCACTGCGGCCAGCCGCCTCTATGAGCCGCATCAGCGCATCCGTAGTCTTGCCAATAGCTGAGACAACTAAGAGGCGAACAGCGTCAGGATAAGCCGTCCGAAGCACGACGGGAAGTTGACGCAATCCGTCAGCATTACGGAGGCATCCCCCGCCAACTTTCATCACCCACATCCCTGCAAAAGTAAGGGGGTTATCTTTGTCCCCGTGCGACTTGAAACAGATTATTTAGTGATTGGCTCGGGCGTTGCCGGTCTTTACTTTGCCCTTCAGGCAGCCCACCACGGCGAGGTGCTCCTTCTGACCAAGGACAAAGCTGAAGAAAGTAATACTACGTATGCTCAGGGAGGAATTGCGGGAGTATTTTCCTCTCAGGATAGCTTTGAAGCTCACATTCGTGATACCTTAATAGCTGGGGATGGGCTATGCCGAGAGACAGTCGTAAGAACCGTGATTACCGAAGCCCCAGCAGCTATCCGAAAACTCATGGCATATGGTGTCCAGTTTGACCGAGATGAAAAAGGCGAGCTGCTTTTAGCCCGAGAAGGGGGTCATTCTCATGCGCGTATCCTTCACAGCCGGGATGCCACAGGAGCTGAAATCAGCCGAGCCCTCTTAGCAGCAGTCCGAAACCACCCCCGCATCCAGATAAAGGAGGGCTTTTTTGCTTTGGACCTCATCACCCAACATCACTTAGGCATCTATGTGAATCGGGGCTACCCCGATATCACTTGCTATGGCGTCTATGCCTTGGAAGAGGCCACAGGAGCAATTTGGACGATTTTAGCACGCATTACTGTCTTAGCCACGGGGGGAGCGGGTCAGGTTTATCCTGTTACGACTAATCCTGCGACAGCGACAGGGGATGGAGTAGCCATGGCTCTCCGAGCAAAGGCCCGAATAGCAAACATGGAGTTCTATCAGTTTCACCCCACCGCTCTATATGAGCCAGAAAAGCGACCTGCCTTCCTCCTAACCGAGGCTTTGCGGGGCGCAGGAGCTATTCTCGTTGACCCCATCCATCATCGTCCCTTCATGCATAAATATGACCCTCGGAAAGACCTTGCTCCGCGTGACATCGTGGCACGAGCTATAGATACGGAGTCCAAAATCGCTGGAACCCCCTTCGTCTATTTAGATGCCAGAGGGGTAAAGGACCTACCCCATCACTTTCCCACTATCTACCAATACTGCCAGCGAAGAGGCTTAGACCCCACACAAGACCTCCTTCCAGTGGCACCTGCCGCCCATTATATGGTGGGAGGGATAGATACAGATCCCGTCGGACGAACCTCTATTCATCGCCTCTATGCGATCGGGGAAGTAAGCTATACTGGCCTTCATGGAGCAAATCGACTCGCCTCAAACTCCCTCTTAGAAGCCCTCGTATTTGCTGAAAGAGCAGCTCAAGACTCTGCCCGCCGCCTTCCAGACCTTGAGTGGCAAAAGGATATCCCCGATTGGGACCCCCGAGGCAGCCGCCACCCAGAAGAAATGGTCCTCATCAGTCATAACCTTCAAGAGCTGCGAACTCTGATGGGAAATTATGTAGGGATTGTCCGAAATAACTTTCGTCTGGAACGCGCCCGCCGTCGTATTGCCCTCTTGTATGAGGAAACAGAAGCGTTTTATGCTCATACTTACCCTTCCAGAGCCCTTTTTGAACTGAGAAATTTGATTGCTATAGCTTATCTTATTGTAAAATGCGCTTTTATCCGAAAAGAAAGCCGAGGCCTTCACTATACACTAGATTATCCTCAGAAGAATCAGAAACCTATTGACACGCTCGTATAATTGCTCCACTCTCACGCTATGACTAAGGTCCGTGTTCTATATCTCATCAGTCGCTTGAATATTGGAGGGCCAGCCCACCATGTCCTCCTACTGAGCCGAGACCTTGACTCTGAGAGATACGAGAAGCGGCTCGTTGCAGGTCAAGAGCCCCAAGGTGAGGTCCGAGCAGAGGAATGGATCAAAGCCTATGGCGTAGATGTGGAATATCTTCCTTCCCTGGAAAGGGATCCTTCATTCCTCAAGGATTTGAGAGCTTTTTTGTGGCTACTTCGCTTGATGCGCTCTTGGAAGCCCCATATCGTTCATACTCATACAGCTAAGGCGGGGGCCCTCGGACGACTTGCCGCATGGATCACTGGTGTGCCGGTTCGGATTCACACTTTTCACGGGCATTCTTTAGAAGGGTATTTTTCACCCAAAGTTTCCTTTCTCTACCGTTTGATAGAAAGATTTCTTGCGAGGCTAACTCATCGGATTATCGTTTTGAGCAAAAGACAGCAAGAAGATATTGTAAAGCGATTCAGAATAGCTCCTTCTGAGAAGGTAATGGTGCTACCGCTCATTTTTGATTTGAATCGGCTCAAAGAGTATGATGAAAAAGCGGTCATTCAGCTTCGTCGTGAGTGGCAAGGGGATGCTTCTGTGCCTATACTGGCGTGGATTGGGCGTATGGTGCCCATTAAGCGAGTGGATCGTCTTATAGAAGCTGCGGCACAGCTTCACTCGGAAGGCATTGCCTTTCGGCTAGTACTGGTGGGGGATGGTCCAGAGCGCCAAGGGTGGGAAGCGCTTGCTGCCCGATTGAAGCTGCCTGCTATATGGACAGGCATCCGCTGGGACATCCCTGTCATTCTCCGAGCCGTAGATGCGATTCTCCTTACATCGGATAATGAGGGTACTCCTGCTGTCCTTATAGAGGCTTTGGCTTGTGGAACGGCTGTAGCTTCTACCCCTGTCGGTGGGGTTCCTGATCTCTTAGAAGAGGGGCGATGGGGATGGCTTCTCTATGAGCCGCTGACAGACAGTCTTCGAGTATTTCTCCAGCATCTTTCCCAAGCTCAGCAGAAAGCCCGAGCTGCAGCCTCCTATATTCAGGCTCGGTACGGAACGAAGCCGCTCCTCCAAGCCTTGGACCGTCTTTATCAGGACCTTCTTCAGTGCCGCTAAATTTGTGCCATGAAGCCGATTCGGTTTGGGACTGATGGGTGGCGAGCCATCATTGCGAAAGACTTCACATTTGATAACCTAAGTCGAGTCGTGGAAGCTACAGGTCGTTGGCTTCTTCAGCGATACGATGAGCCAAAGGTGATGATAGGCTACGATTGCCGCTTCCTCGCTGATAAGTTCGCTGAAGCCACAGCCCAGCAGCTGGCTCAAAGCGGCATCAAAGTGTATCTAAGTCCAACCTTTGCTACAACACCCATGGTCTCTTTTGCTACCATGCAGCACCAATGCCATCTCGGAGTCGTACTAACAGCCTCTCACAATCCCCCAGAATATGCAGGTTACAAGCTTAAAGCCTCCTATGGCGGGCCAGCCCCACTTTCACTCATTCAAGAAATAGAGGCCTTGATTCCGCCCACGCCGATTGAGGTGATAGACCAATGGGAGAAACTAATCCATAGCCGCCAGCTTGAAATGTATGACATGGAAGCGCTATATCATAACTACATCAAAAGCCGCTTCAACTTAGGAGCTCTGTCTCGCCTCCCTTACCGCATCGGTTTTGATGCAATGTATGGTGCTGGACAAAGAATCTTTCCTCGCATTTTGCCAAGCGTGCAAAGATTCCGCTGCGAATATAACCCAAGCTTTGGAGGGATTCATCCCGAACCTATTCCACGGAATCTGGGAGATTTTGCGCGCTTCATGCAGGAAAAAGACTTAGACATAGGTTTTATTTTAGATGGAGATGCAGATCGGATCGGGATGCTGGGGCGAGGAGGAAGGTATATAGATGCTCATCATATTATCCTCCTTGTACTTCACTACCTTGTGCGGTATCAAAGCAAGCAAGGACGCGTAATCTTGAGCCTGAGCTGTGCTACGCGGGTAGGGGAATACGCTCGCCGACACGGACTCGCGGTAGAGATTACACCAGTTGGATTCAAACATATTGCGGAGAGAATGCAAGCCTCTCCAGATACACTCTTGGGTGCTGAGGAATCAGGGGGTATAGCTATCCCTTCTCACCTGCCTGAGCGGGATGGAACATTTGTAGCCCTAACTCTCCTTCAGATGCTTTTGGAGACGGGCAAAAGCATAGAAGAGCTTATTGCGGAGGTATATGAAGTGGTAGGACCTTTTTCTGTTGATCGGCTGGATTGGCACCTACCGGAGGCGCAGAAGCAGGCGGCACTTCGGCGACTCTCAGAAGCTCCCCCTACTACCTTCGCTGGCAAGCCCGTGATTCAAATTGACCGTACTGATGGATTCAAGCTTATCCTGGATGGAGGCGAAGCGATCATGTTTCGTGCTTCTGGGACAGAGCCAATTTTGCGCATCTATACTGAGGCAGAGACAGCTACTCGAGCTGAGGCCCTTCTTACAAAGGGACAAGAGTGGGTAATGGAAGCATGAAGATCATCTGCATTGCTCGCAGCTACCCTCTCCATGCAGCTGAAATGGGCACTTCTCCTCCTCAGAAGCCCATCTTTTTTCTCAAACCCTCCACTGCATGGGCCGCAAGCGGCGAAGTGCTTTATCCCCCCTTTACTCAGCGACTAGAGTATGAGACTGAGCTCGTCTTTCGTATCGCTCGTTCTGGACGCTGGCTCTCTCCTGAGAAAGCTCAAAGAGTGGTAGATGCCCTTACAGTAGGGATAGATTTCACCGCTCGGGACCTTCAGGCAGAACTCAAAGCTCAGGGACTCCCGTGGGAAATGGCAAAAGCCTTTGACCACTCTGCTTGGTGGGGAGCGTGGCTCCCTATATATCCTGAATGGAAAGACATTCCTTTTCAACTCTATCGGGGAGAGACCCTTCTTCAGATAGGCTATGGACGAGACCTTCTCTTTTCACTGGAGGAGATTGTCGCTGCCGCTTCTCATTATTTCACCTTGGAGCCAGGGGATGTGCTTTTTACGGGGACCCCGGCGGGTGTGGGACCTGTATATCCCGAAGACGCTTTGCGTGCCTGCTTCGGTGAGAGAGAAGTAGGTAGGGTGTATGTGCGCTCTTGAAAGCTCAACCTTTCCATCGCACTCGCCAATTAGGAAGCACCTCCAATTTCCCTTCTGCCAGAAAGAGCTCTAATACAGCCTCGCCTTTGCCAGGAAAGAGTTTATGAAGAGCTGTCCTCAACTCCTGAGCGAGGCGAGGATGGCGAGCCGCTTCAGCAAGCCAAGCAGCAGCCATCATCTTCTCGTCATTAGAGAGCTGAGGTTGATAATGCCCCCGACATATGTCGCATTGACCACATGGCTCTATCTCTTCCTCAAAGTAGCGCAGGAGATATTGAGCCCGGCATACCTCCCGATTCCTATAGTAAGAGAGCATAAAGTGTCCTCGCACCTGCGCTTGCCGCTGAAGGGTAGCATACTTATGACGAATAGACTGCCATTGAGTCGGAGAGGGAGGGGGATCATTTAAGATAATTTCGCCTGTTTGCTCAAGTAGGGCATCATGGGAGAGCCATCGGCGCTCTCTCAGGGTTTGAAGCGTTTCATACAGCTTTGCATAAGGGATACTAAGCTGGTAAGCCCAATCAGCTACATCTACATAAACTCCTTCTTGAAAGAGAGCTGCTCCGCCCAGGCGAGCGATCCACTGTTCTATTTCAAAGGGGGTCTCCTGCCACTTCTCAGGGGGGACGAGGCTTCGTAAGTAGGTGCGGGTGGAGCCAGCTTCCCGCCATGAGAGAAACCCTTCTTGAGAGAGAAGATGCAAAGCTCGCCGAAGCATATATGGGGTTATTTCAAGCCGCTGAGCCAGCTCGCTAAGCGCCAGCCGAGCTGGCGATCCAAATCTCAGGAGCGCTTGATAGAGCCGTAAGACCGACTCATAAGGCGGATACTTTTCTTGCAAGCGTCGCCACAGCTCCTCCCCATCTCTCGGCGCAAAGAGTGTGATGGCATACGCCAAGTCTCCATCCCGCCCCGCTCGCCCCACCTCTTGAAAATAAGACTCAGGCTCCATCACGGGATCATAATGCACCACAAAACGAGTATTTGGCTTATCTATTCCCATCCCAAAAGCAGTAGTAGCCACGATCACTCGGACCTTTTCCCGAATCCACTCCTCTTGCGTTTGGCGCCGAAGTGAGGCAGGCATGCCAGCATGATAGGCAGCAGCTAAGACCCCCCATCGCCTAAGCTTTTCTGCTACTTGAAGGCTGGCTGCACGCGAGCCGACATACACTATACCAGAACCTTTAAGCTTAGAGAGAGTTTGATAGAGCCGCTTATCCTTTTCTATATCGTGAACTACAGCATAATAAAAGTTTTTGCGATAGAATGACTCTTGAATGATGACAGGGTCCCGAAGACAGAGATAGTTAATGATATCCTGACGCACTCGACGAGTAGCTGTAGCAGTGAGTGCTATCCACTGCGCCTCTGGAAAGACAGAGCGCAGCTCACCCAATCCCAAATAAGAGGCGCGGAAGTCATGTCCCCACTGACTAATGCAATGGGCTTCATCTACAGCGATGAGTCGAATCGGAAGGAGTTGGAGCTTCTCTATGAAAGAAGGCATAAGTAGTCGCTCAGGGGCTACATACAGAAATGAGAGCTGTCCTTTCTGGGCTGCAGTGAGGACCTTTTCTCGGAGAGGTGCTGGCAGGCTGCTCTCAATACTAGCTGCTAAGATTCCCCGACGCACAAGTCCCTCCACCTGATCTTGCATAAGAGCAATGAGAGGAGAAATCACCAAGGTTATGCCTCCCAGTACTAGCCCCGGCACTTGATAACAGATGGACTTTCCGCCTCCTGTAGGCAAAAGAGCAAGTACCTCCCGTCCAGAGAGAAGAGCTTGCACCACCGCTGCCTGAGCAGGGCGAAAGTCAGAGTACCCCCAATGCCGACGAAGAATAGCCTTCGCTTGATCCACCCTTATCAAATATGCAAACTTAAATAAAAAACCTCTCCAATTTCATGAAGGTATGCTCCCTCAGCTGTCTATAACGCTTGGCTTTTACCTCTTACCCTATCCAGATGCATTCATCTTTCACCATGAATCACCTAAAAGTCTTAGAATCTTGTGGCCATGAAGCGCAAAGGAGCTGTAAAGCTTTCTAAAAATCACAGCATAAATGGACGCTGCAAGTCAGTATGGCTATAGAGGCAAGGCAGCGGAGGTAGGATAGATATTGAGGGAGAAGGGAGTGAATGACTGTCCTCTGCACCATAGCTTTTCTCTTAGGTTTGTCTGATAGTCTCTTCCTCACGCTTACCTCTGCTTCTCTGCTGATGATAGAAAGGTGTAGGGTAAAGCTTTTCTGTGGCTGGTTATGGCTCTATTATTACATATGATTTCTCCGAGACAAGCGTCAACCTGATTCCTCTTTTTGGTAGGGACAGCTGAAGAAATGGCTATTTTATTCTCCCAATAGATAAAATTATTACCTAAAGTAAGATTGAAAATCTATGAGAATATGCTTAAATTCAGGCTATTTTCTCTGATAAAGCCTGGTCTTTGAGAAGGATCAATGAAAATCCCTCAAGACCAGGCGGAAGCCGCCTTTGCCAAAGTACAGTGCCTTCAGGAGAGATTGCCAGCTATAAGCTGTTTCCCATGCGAAAGGGATGAACTTTCTTGCCGGGGAATTCACTTAGAGCCCCCCTATCACCGAGCTTTACCTAACCGAAGCACTGCAAGAGAACCCCTATTATCCTCAAGTAGCTTCTCGCTCGGCTGGGACCTGTAAAGCACAGAAGGATATCCTGAAGAGAGACTTTTCCACTCCATTGACCTTCACGCCTTCTGAAGGGCAAAGCATCCTAAGGCATAAATGTTCATGAATGGAGAGCGGCTTCCCGCTCGAGCGGGAAATGAAAGAGCTTCTGCCTTCTCCACCTGGTACCAGATATTATCTGAACCTCTTTTTGCCCAGTATTCCTCATGAAGAATGCGGTAGCCTTCCAAAAGGAGAGGAAGTCTTTTCTCTCCATAGACTCGGTTCATAGGAATAAATACAGCATCCCTACCGACAGGAATCGTGAGAAGCATGACGCCCTCAGACTTGAGCCAAAGGCGAAGTCGCTTCATTGCTATGAGATCCCCTTCTTCCTCCATTTTTTTGACCCCATACCGTCCGGCCAAACCCACGTGCTCTACGGTGGAGAGATTGATGATAAGGTCAAAAAAATCTTCAGGAAAGTTGGTGGTAAGAACATCTCCCTGTAAGGTTTCAATCTTTGGGTGAGCCCAGAGGAAATGGATCGGCATGATATCCAGGGCTATGACCGAAAAGCCTCGGCGGGCTGCCATTAGCGACATGAAGCTGGTATTTGCCCCAAAGTCAAGGGCTTGTCCGGGACCTGCTGGCATGTGCTGGATGACGAAAGTGTTTTCAACATCTCTATCGCCCTCTAGATTTGGGAGGCGACTCCACCAGCGCAAAGCCTGACGATAGAGGGAGCGAGCGAGAGGATAAAGGCGGTCTATCATGCTGTGCAAAAGTAGGGGATTAGAGTCAGGGTTTGGGCAGCAAAACTACCTTTGCGGCATGGAGAGTCGGTATGTCCCTCAGCCAGTGGAGCAGCGCTGGGGAGCTCTTTGGGAGCGCTTCGGTCTGTACCATAGTCACCCAAATGAGCGTCCCCCCTACTCTATCGTCATGCCTCCCCCAAATGTAACGGGCGTCCTTCACATGGGACATGTGCTCAACAATACTCTCCAAGACATATTAGCTCGCTATCATCGGATGCGAGGATACAATGTCTGCTGGGTGCCAGGGACAGATCACGCCTCCATTGCTACTGAAGCTAAAGTCGTAGCTCGCCTTCGCGCTCAAGGACTTGAGAAGCGTCAATTGGGACGAGAGGCTTTCCTCCAAAAAGCATGGGAATGGACAGAAGAACATGCCCAAATTATCACTCAGCAGCTGAAAAAATTAGGAATCAGTGCCGATTGGAAGCGATATCGCTTCACTTTAGATCCCCCTCTCTATCAAGCTGTGCTCAAAAGCTTCGTTCAACTCTACGAAGATGGATTAATTTATAGAGGTAAGCATATTATTCACTGGGACCCTGTTGCGCTGACCGCTCTCTCTGATGAGGAAGTGATCTACAAAGAAAGAGAATCTACCCTATATTTTGTGCGTTATCCGGCAGAGAATGGAGACCCTCTTGTGATAGCCACAGTTCGTCCTGAGACGATTTTAGCTGACGTAGCTGTAGCTGTCCATCCATCCGATGAACGGTATAGGGACTGGATAGGCCGACGAGTACGCGTCCCTCTGACAGAGAGGATGATTCCAGTGATTGCGGATGCAGATGTAGACCCCACATTTGGCACAGGCTGCCTCAAAATCACACCTGCTCACGATGCCAAAGACTATGAGATTGCAAAGCGGCATGGACTACCTTTCATGGATATTTTCACACCAACTGCTCATCTAAATGAGCTGGCAGGTCCATACGCAGGTTTATCCCGAGAAGAGGCCCGAGCCCGCATCGTAGAAGACCTAACCCAAGCTGGACTTATAGAGCGAACCCTTCCTTACACGCATAGTGTCGGACATTCAGAGCGAACAGAGGCTATAGTAGAGCCTCGCCTCTCTGAGCAGTGGTTCGTCCGCATGCAGCCTCTGGCAAAACTAGCCCTTGAAGCAGTAGAACGAGGCGAAATTCAAGTGATACCGGAGAGGTTTCTCTCTACTTATCGCCATTGGTTAGAAAATATCAAGGACTGGTGCATCTCCCGCCAGCTCTGGTGGGGACATCGGATTCCAGCATGGTATGCATCGGATGGAAAGGTATTTGTGGCTCTTACCCTCCAAGAGGCTCAACAGCAAGCCCAAGCTGCAGGCTCTGATCCCACTACCCTTCGCCAAGATGAAGATGTCTTGGATACTTGGTTTTCCTCATGGCTCTGGCCCCTTTCTGTATTTGACTTTTTCGAGAATCCTAACAACTCTGATTTCAAATACTACTACCCTACTCGCGTCTTAGTTACAGCTCCTGAGATTCTCTTCTTCTGGGTGGCTCGCATGATTATGGCAGGTTACTATTTCGCAGGAAAAAAGCCTTTCTCTGTGGTTTATCTTCACGGGATTGTCCGAGATAAGCAGCGCCGAAAAATGAGTAAATCGTTAGGAAACTCACCGGATCCTCTTCATCTGATTGAACGCTACGGGGCAGATGCAGTGAGAATGGGGATCACCATCAGCGCTCCAGCTGGCAATGACCTCTTATTTGATGAATCGCTCTGTGAACAAGGAAAAAATTTTTGTAATAAGATTTGGAATAGTTTTCGTCTTCTCCGCCTTTGGCAGGAAAAAGCAGAAGATTATCCGCCTTCATCCTTCCAAAGTCAGGTGGTTGAGTGGTTTGACGCTCGCCTTCAGTACCTCCAAAGAGAGATAGAAGCTCTCTTAGAAAGCTATCGCTTCTATGAGGCGATGCATACCCTTTACAGAGAGGTATGGGAAAACTTCTGTAGCTGGTATTTAGAAGCACTCAAGCCTGCTCCACCCCGCTCTCTCCTTCCAAAGGTTCAAGCCCAATCTTTGCTTATTCTTCAGCTATTACATCCTTTTATGCCTTTTATCACGGAGGAGCTTTGGCATCAGATGACAGAAGTAGAAGAAGAGAAAAGCATTGGATTTCAGCCTCTACCGACTGCTCCCCCTCTTACAGAAAGGCAGGAAAGCCTTATTTCTTCAGCAATTTATGCCCAGACGCTAATCACGCGCTTGCGGGGGCTGCGCCAGAGTTTCAGTCTGAGTGGGGCGTTTAGACTCCTTGTACAGACCTCCAGAGAGCCCTTCCTGAGGAGTATTGAGGGATGGCTCTGGCAGTTTTTGCCTCTTGCTGCGATTGAATATGTTTATGAGACGCCTACTAAACAAGCCCTCCGAGTGGTTCATGAGCAAGAGGTCTTCTTCATAGAAGTAGATTTCGCTGAAAGCCATCGCCAAGAGCTTGAAGAGAAGCTGAAAAGAGAATTAGCACACGCTGAGAAACTCCTGCACGAAATCCGATCCAAGCTGGAGAACCCAGCTTTTCGGGCGAAAGCCGCCCCTGAGGTCATCACTCGCGAAGAGAAGAAACATCAAGACGTCCTGACGAGACAACAGCTGCTTCTCGAGCAGCTTGAAGCTTTGAGAAAGTTGTAAAGCTCTTTACTACGATGGTCGCTGAGGAACGTATGCATGGGCTGCGCCAGCGCCTGCAGGCGCTGGCGCAGCCCCTAATCCTCACTTCGTTACGGCTTCTATCTCTCCCTGAATAATCAGATTCGTTACAGGTCGCCGAGGATCATTCGTAATCACAGTAACGCTCTTAGAGTCCTTGCCTGAGCGTCCTGTTGAATCAAAAGTAACTTTGATAGTCGTACTCTCCCCAGGCTTGAGCTCTGATTTATCTGGATTAGCTGCAGTACATCCACAGCTCGCTTTGACCTTCCGAATCAAAAGGGGCTTCTTGCCTGCATTGGTCAGACGGAATTCATGTGTAACCTTTTCCCCAGCCTTAATCTTCCCGTAGTTATACTCCGTCGCATCAAACTCAGCCTTAGGAGCATTCTGGAGTTCCTCCTCAGTCAGCTCACCAAAGTACTCTTCAACATTTGCTGTGACGTAGAAAGGCTTTTCGGATTCTATAGAATCATTGGTACGAATCCGGAAGACATGATAAAGGAAGCCGTAATCATTGGCTGTACCCGCATCATACTCCACCACTATCTGGACTGTATCTTTGGGAGGAAGAGTGTAGGAAGAAGCGGTGCCCGTAGGGGTACGATAAGCTACCTTTATATGACGAGGTACATCCTTAAACTCCCCCAGTTGGATGGGACGAGTAAAGTCGTTGTAAATGGTAGCAGTGAGGGTACGACGCTCATTCGTCTTGATATTCCCGAAAGAGAGATGGTTTGCAGGTCCGAAGCGGAGGTTTCCAATCTTAGTTGGATAGAAGTCTTCAGGTCCTTTAGGTCGGGGAAGAACCTCCCCTTTGATGGTGAGGAGGTAGGTCTCCTCACGAGTAGTATCCCGCTCTGAACGAACACGCACAGTAAGGGTCTTTGTAAAAGGCCCTGGCCGTCCCCATGCACTGTACAGAGCTTCTACAAACCCTTCCTTACCAGCAGGAATCGGATCTTTACTCCAACTGGGAGAAGTGCAGCCGCAGGAGGCCTTCACGTCTACTATCCGCACTGTCTCTTTGCTGATATTCTTGAAGGTGAATTTTGTACTTGCGGAGCGATCTTCTTCTTTTATTTTACCAAAATCGTGCTCTAACTTAGCGAATTCAATTAGCTTTGAAGGCTCTGAAGCTTTGTCAGAAGAAGGCTGACTCGCCTTCTTCTGTGCCCACACCCAAGCCAGAGACACGAGGCCTATGACGAGAAGCCGCATAACGGAAGCAAAATTACGAAGTTTCTTTCATCGGAAGCTCTCCCGATTTTGGGCAAAAAAGGCGGCATACTCATGCATCCGCCGCTGCGTGAAGGCAACTCGAAAGTTTGTCTGAGAGATAGGAAAGAAATCCTGAGGAGAATGTACCCCCAGCTCCATGAACCATGGCTCATTCTCTATGACCTGGATGTACGCATTCGCTGCTCGGTAATCCGAGAATTGTGCCACATAGGCAAGATGGTGAGTGTTATTGTATAGAAAGACCGTCATAGAGAGACGCTGCTGACTGAATTGCTGTTCATGGGCCCGAGCCAGATACTGCTTGAGCGTCTCACTTGAGATTTTTTCCTTTGGAACTAAGAGAATCACGAGGATAGCTTCGCCTTGTCGGTGTTGAAGGCTAAATCCATGAGGAGAAGAGGACGGAGGAGCTGGAGGCTTCTCTGGTTGAGCCTCGGCCACAAGTTGAGTTTGTCCTTTCTCAAGCCGCTGAAGGAGCTTCTGGGCCAGCGGCGTACAAGAGGCCTGAGGATAAGATTGAATCAGTCTTCTCAGGAGAGGAATCGCTTTCTCTACTTGCTCTAAATGCACATATGCCGCCGCCATCAGATAGAGAATAGACGGCTCAGAGGGGGTGCCTTTCCATTTTTCTTGGGTGGCTTCGCCAAATCCCACTACGGAAAGGTACTCCTCATTATAGTAGTTTTCTAACAGAGCTTGATGGATATCCAAGATAGGTGTAGTGGTGAGGGTCTTTCCGCCAGTGTTGAGCAACTTTGCATACTCAGATTGGGGGTATTTAGTCAAGAGTTCTTTCTTGTAAGGCTCAGCCTGTGGGGTACCTATATGTAGGGCATAGAGTCCGTAAAGAGCAATGACCTGAGCATCCGACCGATGGGGGAGGCGATGCTGTAGCCAATGATAAAGCTTCTCTGCTGAATCTTGCCGTCCAAAAGCCTCAACATACACCTGAGCTAGCGAAAGTGCTGTCTCAATGAGGGTATCCTCCACAGCACGCTTTTGCGCAGGGGTAGTGGGTACAGTGGATAAAAGTTGCCGTTTGAGAGCTTGAACCTTCTGGGGAGTCAAATCTGCTAAATCCTCGGGCCATTGGGGCTGTTCAGGGGTATCCATTCTCTTCTCGGTGAGCGCCTCTCTGGCGGAAAGGCTCAAGGATGACTTATTGCGACGGCGCCAGTGGTCCTCATCGGGACGCTCACCCCACAGCCGAATAAATTCTTGCCTTCCACTCGACACCTGAATGGGGTTATCAAAGTAAAATCCACTGGCTCGTCCTCCCCCCCCTATGCTCTGCTGAATGAAAGGATTAGGCGGTGAGGCTGAAGCAACGGCCTGTTCCCGCTGACGATTCGCTTTCTCAGTAGCTCGGCGAAGCACCTCTTGTCGAATGTATGCCTCTATCCGACGCTCTCGCTCTTCCGGGCTCATCTCTGCCAGCTGCAGAAGGCTATCAGACCAATGTAGCTTCTCTCGAAGCGTTGCGTATTCCTTAAAGCGAGCCTGTAGCGACTTAACCTCCAAAGACTTCGGATGCTTTTCTGGTATTAGTGAAGCTGCCGTATCAAAATGCTTCTGTGCGCTGCTAAAGTCGTTAAATTTCTCAAAGTAGATAAGTCCTGCCTCATAATGAGCCAAAGCTCTGGCTGAGGATTGACCAGTGCTTCCCGCCCGCCGATAAGCAGCAAGTGCAGCCTCATAATTCCCTTTCTGGGCATGAATCTGACCGATCCGATAATAGATTTGGTCCCGATAGTCCTCATAGCGGGCACTCCGAGCCATTCTTTCCAGCCTCTTCAGAAAGCGAAGCTCTTGACCACTCTGAATCAAACTAAGCTGAAGCTGAGATTGAAAGGTAAGAGCATTAGTGGCATTGAGCCGGTAGGCTTTCCTGAAGTATGAAGCAGCCAGTTCTGGCTTATTCTCGTGGAGGTAAAGCTGTCCTAAAAGGTAAAAAGCTCGGGCTCGCCGCAAGCGCGTATCCAGATGCCGACAACTGCGTTCTAAAAAAGGACGAGCTAATTCAGGCTGCCCTTTAGCAATTAGAGTCTGAGCTAGAAGAGCATCGATGTGGGGCTTATATTTGCGCAGGAGTTTCGCTGGAAGGCTGAGTGCATCCGTTAGTCGGGTTTCAGCCCGGTATGGATTCTCTTCGTGAAGGGCTGCATATGCTTGCCACCAGTATATCTTGGGTCGAAGAGGGGTATTAGGAAAGGCACTGAGAACATAATTGAAGTTAAGCTCAGCATTCGGAAGATTGCTCCTCAGGACCCATGACTGACCGATAAGGCTTCGGCTGTCATCTATGTATTTTCCATTCTTGTGCCGAAAGATAATAACTTCACATTTTTTTCCTGCTTCTTCCAGGCGCGTATAGTGGGAGCGAGCGATCGCTGGGTCTATAAGGGGATAAACCCGAATAAAGCCCTCTGTGGGGTCTGGTGTCTGCATCTCTATCTCCTGCTGAGCTAAGCGGAAGCGCTGCTCTGCGTGATAATATCCATTGAAGTAAGAGACAAAGGTGTGCCACGTGCGGGAAACTGCATTGTTTCTCTCGGCGCTGCAACCGAGCAGCAGTCCAAAGAGAAGAAGAGTGCCTTTCTGCTGCATGAAGAGAAACAAAAAGGTACTACCAAAGATACGGATTTCAAGGGGAGTAGAGCAGTGTATTTTTGTAGTATGAGAAAGGTGATTGCGATTTTGGTCTCAACAGCGTGGGGACAATTGAGTGGGACCTACTTTATCAATGGTCAGCAAAGCAGTATCGGACGGAGCTATGTCAGTATTCAAGCAGCTTTGGATGCCCTTCACTTAGAGGGGGCCAGCGATACAGTTCGCTTTCGAGTCGTGTATCCTTATGATCCAGCAGTTGAACCCCCGACAATCCGCGTGCGACCTTACACCTGCCAAGAATGTGAAGTTATTTTGCAGATAGACACTCCTATCGTAATTGCAAAAGCTCCACAAGCAGGCTGGTGGAATGGACAATTTCTACTTCGCGTTCAAGGGGGCGTTCAACACTTTACCCTCAATGGTCGTGGGCGCCTCACTCTCAAATCTCTCACAGATACAACTGCTTTTACGGGTGTGGTTGGGATTGTTCCCTCAGCTTCCAATGGCATTAGCTTTATTCGCATAGATAGCTGCATTATAGAGGGGCATTCTCGACGAGGCACTTGGGCAGCTGTCTATGTGGGAGATAGTGCAAGTCTTCAACTTCAAGCTGTACCAACTTTCGCAACCCATATCACGCTTTCGGCCTGCACCTTAAGAGCTGCTCGCTACGGAGCCGCTTTCGTTGCATGGGCTAATTGGAGCGCTGTCAATAGTATTACTGTGGAGAAGTGCGTGATTGGCCTGCCGACCAGTGCCCTCCCTGAGGCCGACCAAAGCTGGCAAGAAGCTGCCCTATTTGCACAGTTCGCTGGCAATCTTACCATAGATTCTACTCTATTTGAAGGATGCTGGCATGCAGATGACAAAACAGTAGTAGGAATTCACCTTCTTTACTGCTCTAATGTAACTCTCCGAAAGAACTTCATTCGCAATCTCCGCAGTCTCTCAGAGAGAGGATATGGAGCGATTGGGATTCACTGCATTCGGTTTCCATACTGGGGACCCACCCCTCACCTGATTGAAACTAATTTCATTGGTGACCTTTCAGGGTCTGCGGACGAAGCGGGGCCCGGCTCCAGTAGCTATTTAGTGGCAGGGATTGTATTAGAGAGTGCAGCACCTGATACAGTGGGACCTTTTACCTTACGACACAATACGATTCATCTTTACGGATCAGCCGAGAGCGAGGCTCCATGGGCCAAGGATGGCTTCGGCGCGGGTATTGTAGTGGGAAAAAACATCCAGGGAGGAGTAGAGATATCAGGTAACCTCATTCAAAACACTCTCCAACTGCAGAGTCGCCTTGCCCCAGATGTGAAGGAAAATTGTGTCTTTGCTTTTTGGGAGCCGTTTTCTTCCCTCCAGTGGGAACGATTTACTTTCCGGGGCAATTTTTACTATTTAGAAGGAGCTTCGGCGGCTCGAACCTACTTCGCCCGAATCGGCTCAGGGATAGAAAAGCATACTATAGGGAGCTTGGCTCAGTGGCGAGACCTCACTTCTTTAGACGAAGGCTCCCGCTGGGGTGCGGAGGGAGGAGCCCCGTTTATAGCACCAGATGCACCACAGCTTGATTCAACAAGAGCTTGGACGGGAATTAATGCAGCTCCCATCCCTCCCCTATCTACCTATGACATTGAGGGAGAACCTCGTCCAAAAGGAGGAATACATGATCCCGGGATTCAACCCGACATAGGAGCGGATGAAGTGAAAGGGCGTCCAATTCCTTGTTCTTCCCCTGTGGCTCAGTCGCTCAGCGCTTCCACTCAGAGCGCTCTGGTTGGGACACCCATCCAACTTTCTCTTTCTCAGCCATCTCCACTTAGTGGAGAGCTTATTCTACGATGGTCAATAGATAATGGTGTTTCTTGGCAGACGTTAGGGGTAACTGCCGACCGTTTTCCCCTGATAATGCCCTTACCAGCTCCGACGACTTTGCCAGGCCTTGTGGCCTTTCAGCTCATTGCACTTCCCTTCCCTGGCTGTTCATATCTTCCAGACACCTCGGAGACTCTCTTTATCCTTGCCCTTGATCGCCTTGGGAATCGCTCCGACAATCCTATTCCGCTCTCTTTTTCCTCCTTTGGGGATAGCATATGGATAGCCACCTACTCGGCCAATCTTATGGATGTGGGCTTCTCGGATAGATACACCCCTCGTGAAGGGCATCCACAAGCAAGCCTTTCCTCCGATATATTTTTCTCTATCACTCTCCCCGACTGCATAGATTCATTAGATGTGGATCTGTGTAGTCAAATGACCAGCTTCAATACTCGCCTACACCTCTTTAGTGAAGCCGATACGACAACGGATGAGGATCAAGGCTATCGGGCAGATTGCACACCTTCGGGTCTCCCTGCAAGCTTTACTTCTCGGATTGTATGCGTGGGAAGCACAGACCAAGTGAGAGAAACAGGGGAAGATTACAGCCGTCCAGCCCGTCTGACTCGTCCATTAGAAGCTGGAACTTCTTTTCTTATCGCTGTAGAGGGAGATTCTCCTACAGAAGCAGGCGAATTCACCCTCACTATCCGAGCTTATAAACTTCCCCTCCAAACGCCAAATTTGGGTCCCGACCGTAGCATTTGCTTAGGACAGGCTGGCTTCCGACTGAGTGGGTTTGTTGCTGGAGCAAATCTCTATCGGTGGTATCTGAATGGAGAGCTTCTTTCAGAACAGCAGGATTCAGTCGTAAGCTTGGTACTTCCGCTGGGCACTCATGTCATCGTTGTAGAGGCTCAGCGTCATCCACCTCAATCCTGTGCCCCCCTCCTGGTAGCTCGCGATACTCTCCTGCTCAATGTGATCCCCTCTCTAGAGGCCCGGATCTCCTATGGAGGACAAAGCTTCACGAATGGAGACACCCTTCGCCTTCCTTTTGGGAATCACACCCTTCTGGCGCAAGCTCAAGTTTCAGAAGTTACCTTCTTCTGGCGCCTTTGGAATGCCCGGAATGTCCTCGTAGACTGGGGGGAAGGTCCCACTTTTGAGCGCGAGTGGGGAGAGCGCGGACTTTACCTTCTGGAGTTAGAGAGCCGCTCTCCTAGCTGCGTAGAAAGCGACACCCTCGTAATAGATGTAACTTCTTCAGGAGCCCTTAATGCTTATGTCCCTGAGACACAGCCTCTGCCCCTATTTTACCCCAATCCAACGGTAGGAGAGCTTTTCGTCAGAGTGAGGTCTCCTCAAGAGGCTTTCCTTCAGAGCTTAGATGGAAAGCTTATTCAGCGATTCTACTTCCAGCAGGCAGGAGAGTTCCATCTTCAACTTGAAGCTCCCCCTGGCTGTTATATCCTCTTCTTTCCCTCATATGCTAAGGGTTTTCTGTTGGTGCTCCACCCCTGACAGGGAAAGCTGCTTAGAGCAGTAGGGTTTTTGTTTTCAGAAATGATGAAGGATGGAAGCGGAGGAGTTGTCCTCTGGCGACTTGAAGAGGCTCTGCGATGGGCAGAGAGCCGATCTATTTGGCCTCTCACTTTCGGGCTTGCCTGCTGCGCTATAGAGATGATGGGTACTTTTGCAAGCCATTTTGACTTGGAGCGGTATGGCATTTTTCCTCGAGCGACCCCTCGTCAAGCAGACTTGATGATAGTCTCTGGCACTGTTACGGCGAAGATGGCGGAGCGCATTCGCCGACTCTATGACCAGATGCCTTCGCCAAAGTACGTCATTTCTATGGGCTCTTGTGCGACCGCGGGTGGACCCTATTGGCAATATGGCTATCATGTCGTCAAAGGTGTAGATAAAATTATTCCGGTAGATATCTATGTCCCTGGCTGTCCGCCTCGTCCTGAGGCACTCATAGATGGGATTCTTCGGCTCAGAGAGAAGATTCGACGTGGTAGCTGAGCCCCTCCTGATTGAAGAAACAAATAAGGAGCTGATTGTAGCCAAGCCGCCTGGCATGCCTGCTCAACCCGACGAGACCGGGGACCTTGACCTACTTAGTTGGGCTCGGCAGCGCATTGGGAAGTCTCTCTATCTTGTTCATCGCATAGATAGACCTGTGGGAGGAATTATGCTTTTTGCTAAGAGTCCGAGCAGTGCTCGTGAGTGGAGTGCGCGCTTCCGAACGGGCAAAACCCATAAAGTCTATTTAGCGATTACCTCCCTCCCCGTCTATCCTCCCTTTGGAGAGTTGCGTCATTTCCTTCGCAAGGATAAGCACCGCCACCGAGCGCAAGTCTTCTACACCTCAAGAGCAGGCACGCAGCTTGCTCTCCTTCGCTATCAAACTCTACAAGTTCGGCACTCATGGTCACTCCTTCTGGTTGAGCCTCAGACGGGACGCTTTCATCAGATTCGGGCACAGCTTGCTGAAATAGGAAGCCCCATTGTAGGGGATATCAAGTATGGCTACCCCCCGCCAGCCCCAGACCCTCGCAGCATTGCTCTGTGGGCATGGAAGTTAGAGAAGTGGGAAGCCCCTCCTCCCCTCCACCTTCCAGTGTGGAAAGAGTTTGAGGCGGAGATTCAGAGGCTTTCTCAGTTCAAGTAACCCATCTCCCCGTTCCCCACTCCTACTCCACCTACCTTTGAGGTGTGTCCCTCGGGCGACTCTTCTACCATAGTGCGATATATGGACTGACTACAGCTCTCTCTCGCTTCCTCAATTGGCTTCTTACCCCGCTATACGTGCATCGACTGCCTATGGAGGACTTCGGTCGGCTATCCGAGCTGTATTCATGGATAGCTTTCGGGCTGATAGCCACAGGATTAGGAATGGAAACCACCTACTTTCGCTTCGCTCGTAAAAGCAGTGCGGCTCCCCTTTTTTGGAGAAGTTTTCGACTACTTCTCTTGGTAGGGAGCTTACCTGGACTCGGCTCAGCTGCTCTCGTTCCTTTCATTGCTGATGAACTCCGGTATGAAGGAAGGGAAAATCTACTTTGGCTGACGATTGCTATTTGGACAGTAGACGCCTGGGGTGCTTTTACATTAGCTCACCAGCGCCTGATGGGTACTCCCTGGCGATTTGCTTTGATTCAGCTCACTCATGTACTCCTCCTCCTTGGACTTAACTTATGGGGTGTAGGCCTGCGAGGGTACGGCTTAGAGTTTATTCTCACTGCTAATCTATTTGCTTCGCTTCTGCGATTAGGCTGGGGTATCAGCTGGGGACCTCCTTTTTCTATGAGTGACACTGTGGCTACCTCCTCCCTTCTGCGATATGGGGCGACTCTCGCTATCATCGGACTTTTAGGTGCTACAAACGACGTGTTAGATAGAGTCCTTCTTGCACGCTACAGCTGGACCGACACAGCCTTGTACAGCGCTGCATACAAGATAGCGATGGCTTTAGCTCTTTTTATTCAGGCCTATCGCCAAGCAGGCGAGCCGCTTCTCCTGAGTGAGCATCGCGGAGATCACACCTTCTACCGACGCAGCTGGACCTTCTATCATAATGTGGCACTGTGCGGTGTGCTCCTACTCACGCTTTGGTCTGAACCTTTACTTATGACCCAGTGGGGCGGACTTTTACCGAAACCGATTTTTCCTCCTTCTTATCATAAGGCATTTTGCGTAGTTCCCCTCTTATTGTGGGCTCACCTATTCATGGGATCGCTCGTCCAAGCTTCAATCTGGTACAAGCTGAGCGAAAAGCCAGTGGCTGGACTTCCTATCACTGCTACAGGCAGCCTTATCACTTGGATAGGTAATCTTTATGGTATTCCGCGGTATGGATACATTGCTTCAGCATGGACAACCCTTTTAGCCTATGCAGTGATGGTAAGCCTTTCGGTCTGGAGGGGAAGAAAGCGACTCCCAGGTGTTTTTGAATTCAAGGAGATAGCGATACCTGTCCTTCTGGTTGCAATCATAACGATAGGGTATCTGAAGATGGAACTTCCAGCAGAGGAAGTAGGTTGGCGCCTCTGGCTTAGCGGAATAGGGATTGGTGTCATAGGCTTTCATTTATATCGGCTTCTGAGGAGGGGCTAAGAGAGAGTTGTATCTTTGTCTGTATGGCAGGTCATAGCAAGTGGGCTCAGATCAAGCGCAAGAAAGCGGTCGTAGATGCGCGACGAGGGGCTCTCTTCACGAGACTAGTGCGAGAGATCACAGTTGCCGCCCGAGAGGGAGGTCCCAGCCCTGAATTCAATCCTCGCCTTCGCCTTGCCATTCAAAATGCCCGCCGAGCTAACATGCCAAAAGAAGTAATAGAACGAGCCATTTCCAAAGGAGAATCTGGTACTGAGAATTATACAGAAGTCCTCTACGAAGGCTATGCCCCTGGTGGCGTGGCTGTACTTATAGAAGCAATGACAGATAATACGAATCGTACTGTTTCCCAGCTTCGCACCCTCTTCACTCGCAGTGGAGGTACCCTCGCTACCTCGGGGGCTGTATCTTACCTCTTTACCCGAAAGGGAGTTTTCACCCTTCCGATTGAGCGCATACCAAATGAAGAGCACTTCTTAGAAGCGATGATTGAAGCAGGGGCAGAAGATGTAGATTTCGGTGAGGAAGCCGTTGTCATCACTTGTAGCTACGAGCTTTTCGGCTCCCTCCAGGAGGCTCTGGAGAAACTGAACATAGAACCAGAAGAAGCGGCTTTAGCATGGGTACCTACCTCTTATGTTCAGCTCAGCTGGGAGGAAGCTCAAAAAGCGCTACGCCTTATTGAACAGCTCGAAGCTCACGACGATGTTCAAAAGGTATATCACAACTTGGCGATGACAGCAGAAATAGCCACACATTATGCCGAAGTATTATGAATTAACGCCCTATCTCCGAATATTTCTCTTGGTGAAGCAAACTCCTGGCCTTATCAGCACGACTTATGAAGACTTTTTATAGCACTAACTTCCATTTTCCTCAGCAGACGGCCTTTCATCGAGGGAAGGTGAGAGATGTATATGAGATAGATCATGAGTATCTCCTTATAATTACAACCGACAGAATTTCAGCCTTTGACACCGTGCTTTCGGAGACCATTCCTCATAAAGGGCAAATTCTGACAGGCATAACCGACTTCATGTTTAGGACTTTTCAAGCCGAGGTTCCCTCCGCATGGCTTCAAACACCTGACCCAAATGTTCTCCTAATGCGTAAGATCAAAATCTACCCCGTAGAGGTGATAGTACGGCGATGTTTAGTGGGATATGTTTGGCGTCTCTACCGAACGGGCGGACGGATCATCAGTGGGATATCCCTACCGGAGGGACTGATTGAAAATGACCTTCTACCAGAGCCGATCATCACACCTACTACGAAGTCAATCATAGGACATGATGTAGAAATCAGCGAGAGGGAAATCGTAGAATCGGGACTAGTCCCCCCCTCCCATTGGGAAGAAATCCGAGAGCGGGCCCTCTATCTATTCAAGAAAGGCATAGAAATAGCCGAAAAAGGCGGGATGCTCCTCTGCGATGCAAAGTATGAATTTGGTGAGTGGGAAGGGCAGGTACTTTTGGCAGACGAGGTACATACTCCAGACAGTGCTCGCTACTTGAAATTAGAGGGCTATCATGAACGGCAAGCACGCCAAGACCCTCAGATTCACCTTACCAAAGAATATGTGCGGGAATGGCTAATGCGTCAAGGCTTCCAAGGCCAACCTAATGCTACCCCTCCTCCCCTCTCTCCAGAGGTGATTCAGGAAGCCCGAGAGCGCTACATAGAAGTCTATCAAAGACTGACAGGGCAGGTTTTCCAGCCTCGCTCTTATGATACAATTGAGTCAGAGATAGAGAGGGCTTGCCTCACTGCCATAGAGTCTTTAGGCTTGCACGGATGAGTTTTCGATTGAAGGAAAGCTTCTATCCTAAGAAAAGCGTCCCATTCTTCTTTCTACGCCTCCTCTGATACCCTCTTATTGAGGGCAGGTAGAAAGCAGCATCTCAATGGTTATCTATTCTGGGGAATGGGTGCAGCTCTACTGCCTTATGCTACTGCTGAGGCATTTCTGCGGGTAAATAGTTTGGTCCGTAGTCATTTAGCGTGCCAGCGCCGTAGGCGCTGGCGCCCAATAACTATATCCAAAAACTATATAGCGTTGGTAACATGGTTGGACGGCCAATCCTTCAGGCAGTGGCTCGCCTCACACGCCGTCCATTTG
>JANXAJ010000070.1 GCA_025062295.1 Bacteroidia bacterium
GCAAGGGTGGGTTTTTATCGGCCCTCTGTGGAGTGGAAACGCGCCCCACGCTCCCCAAACCAGCGGGCGATATAGGGTTTTTATCGGCCCTCTGTGGAGTGGAAACCAAAAAAACGGGGCGTGATGCCCCGATGGAAAAACGAGTTTTTATCGGCCCTCTGTGGAGTGGAAACGCTGAAAAGCCTGGTTGTTTCCAGTATAGTTGAGCTGTTTTTATCGGCCCTCTGTGGAGTGGAAACAGGCATCGCGTAGGGCTTCGGGGCCATCGCCTTGGGGGTTTTTATCGGCCTCTGTGGAGTGGAAACATTAAAGACTTTTTACCATCAACAACTTACCTTCCTACAGGGACGGCGACACTCTGTCCGCGATAGCTTACCAGATAGGTACCAGAGGCAGTGATAGGAAAGCCTACTGCTGTCAGGAAAGGAGAGGGCTCTACTGGCAAGACCATCAGCAAGCGGCCGTCTATAGTGTAGAGCCGAAGTTCTCCGCCTTGCCCTCCGTCAAAGAGCTGAACATGAATGCTCTCTTGAGTTCTATCATACCA
>JANXAJ010000071.1 GCA_025062295.1 Bacteroidia bacterium
TAGGGCAGTTTGATTATATCGTCGGCAATCCCCCTTGGATTAACTGGGAGCATTTGCCCGATAAGTACCGACAGAGCATCGCCGCTCTATGGGGTAAATATGAACTCTTTCCCCACAAAGGCTTTGAAGCTATTCTGGGCAAATCCAAGGACGACATTTCTACGCTGATGACCTACGTAGTGGCGGACAAACTTCTTAGGGAGGGAGGACGACTTGGATTTGTCATTACTCAGAGTAACTTCAAAACTATAGGGGGTGGCCGAGGATTTCGGCGCTTCCGTCTGCCAGGTGGAGTGCCCCTCAAAGTACATATTGTGGATGACTTTTCCGCTTTTCAGCCGTTTGAGAACGCCAGCAATCGCACAGCTACGATTGTTCTGGAAAAAGGTCAGCCTACTACCTACCCCCTGCCTTATATTCTCTGGCAGAAGCGTTCCCATGCAGATTTTACACCCGATAGCACCTTAGAAGAAGTAAAAGAAGCCACACAGCGCCTGGACTTTATAGCCGAGCCCATAGACCCGCACGACCCCACCTCG
>JANXAJ010000072.1 GCA_025062295.1 Bacteroidia bacterium
GGAGTCGAGAGAAGGAAGGGCTGTGAGGTTACGGGGAGGGGAGTCTGAACGACTGGGGCGATTGTACCGATGGAGGAGCTGCTGGATAGAGCTAAGCCTATCCAGTCTATCCAGATGTTTCAGAAGCAAGTGGCGTAGGCTTTGGGCGTTATAGTGGCTCAGCGCATAAGTAGGGCGAAAGAGCCCTTTTTCTCTGCCTTCTCGGGCAACCGCCAGAAGCTCCGCGCGAGTGAGCCGCTCTAAAAGCTCCCTCACCGTGAGTCCAGCCATGTGGCGAGGGTAGGAGTCGCACCTACCGCCCAGCTGCGCTCGCCTCTAATAAAGGTAAGAACTTTCGCTCAAACCTTAGGGGGTAGCTTGGAGTTGGTAGAGGCGGGCATAGAGGCCGTTGCGCTCTAAAAGTTCTTCATGGGTGCCTTGTTCTTGGAGGGTTCCTTCGCTCAGTACGTATATCCAGTCTGCGTGGCGAACCGTAGAAAGCCTATGGGCAATAATAATTACTGTACAAGTGCGGGGAAGTTGGGCTA
>JANXAJ010000073.1 GCA_025062295.1 Bacteroidia bacterium
TCTCGGCTTGGCGCTTGCCCAAACAAAACCCCAACTGTGGTCCCTATATAGAGATAGGTGTAGGGTACCTATCCCATCGAATCCTAATAGACAAGGCTCGTAGCGAACGGCTACCCCTTTTGGAAGGTGAATATCTCAAGGGATTAGATCGCTTAACGGGCGGATGGGGATTGACTCAAAGCTTCGGCTATCGTTTCTTCAGTAATAACGGCCTTATCAACTTTCTGCTCGGCATAGAGGCCGGGCAGTACTTCACACGGAGCCTGCGAGGTTATCTATACGACCGAGGAATGCGCGACAGAGCCCGTCGGCGAGACTTTTGGGGGGGGGTCCGAGTAGGCTGGAGCCTTCCTCTTTATGAAAAAGCTCCGGCCGAATGAGCTTCTGGCGGCCTATTTACACGGCGCTGTGGATGCTGGGCCTACTCGTAATCCCTATCTTGGCTCTGAGAAATGAAAAAATACGGCGCTGGTGGCGAGCCCGAAAAGTAGCCCCACCCCTCCCCCCTAAAG
>JANXAJ010000074.1 GCA_025062295.1 Bacteroidia bacterium
GCCCTCTGTGGAGTGGAAACACAGACGACGAATAGCCGTAAGGGCGAAAGCCCACAGTATTTATCGGTCCTCTGTGGAGTGGAAACATCGCAGCTCGGGTTTGAAGCGGGTACTGCAGTGCTGGTTTTTATCGGTCCTCTGTGGAGTGGAAACCATGCGGGGGGTTTGCTACAAACTGGGGGCGCAAGCGTTTTTATCGGTCCTCTGTGGAGTGGAAACTAGGGCGCCCCAAATAGCCCGTATCGCAGAGAGGGAGGTTTTTATCGGTCCTCTGTGGAGTGGAAACCAGAACATCGTCCTCTGCGCCTTCTCTGTATATTCTTGTTTTTATCGGTCCTCTGTGGAGTGGAAACGAAGAGAACTCCAGCTGAGAGGGGAAGAAAGACAAGAGTTTTTATCGGTCCTCTGTGGAGTGGAAACAGAAGGATCAAGTTCGCTAGGGGGGGACAAGAGGAGGTTTTTATCGGTCCTCTGTGGAGTTGAAAAATTCGATAAGAGAATAGTACAGGCAG
>JANXAJ010000007.1:0-21578 GCA_025062295.1 Bacteroidia bacterium
CACCGTAGGTGGCTGCCGCCGCTACACCTCAACCTAATGCGCGAGAAAAACGCAATCAACCCCAAACATACCCCTGCTAAGAAAATACCGGCGCGCCCATACATGGGCGGCCGGGCAAGGGAGATAGCGATGAGAAGGTTAGCGAGCAGCTAATTTATCCAATTCTACTTTCGCTGCCACTCGGAACCGAGGATAAGCCACCTTTCCAAAAGCATCTCGCGCTTTATCCACTTGTCCTCCTTTTCGGGCTGCCAGCCCCATGAGGAAGTAAGCCTGAGAAGTCTTAGCAGCATCGGTTCCCAAAAGGGGTATTGTTCGTTCTAAAGTAGAAATCACTTCTCCGTAACGCCCCAGCAAATACAAGGCTTGCGCTTTGAGGAGTAGAGTGTTTGCGTCGTTAGGATTTTTCTCTAAAATCCGATCGGCTGTAGAGACTGCCCCAGCATAGTCCCCCGCATTGTACTGGAGACGAACGGTGCGAGTATAAAGCGCTGAACGTTTCTTCTCATCTGGCTCACTTGCCGCAGCTTGAAGGAAACTTTGCGCAGCTTCGGCGACTCGTCCTTTTCGGAAAAGAATTGCTCCCTGCATCACATACACCTGATTCAAGCGATCCTTTGTCTTTGCAGCTTCATTCACATACTCCAGGGCTTCATCCAATGCACCACTCTTGAAATAAGCAAGGGCAATGCTCAGGTTATATGCCGCTCCAGTACGAGCCACAGCGGCTTTGAGCCGACGACCGTAAGGATGATTTTCTATTTGCTTAGCATATCGCTCGTACTCGGCTGTATTACCCGCTCTATAATGTGCCAGAGCGAGCCCGTAGGTGTAGCGTGCGCTCTGTGCGATAGGGAGGTCGCGTGTCTTATCGTATGCTCGCTGAAAGACACTAATGGCCCCCTGAGGATTATTCAGGGCTAGCTGGACTTCCCCTTCTGCGTACAGTACTCTCGGGTCATCAGCCAGCTGTGGGAGCTGAGATTTGAAGGCATTCAGTTCCGAAAGCGCTTCCTGGGCGCGCCCCTGCATGGTGAGAAGCCGAACGGCATTCAGTTTATAATTCATCTTTCGATTGACATCTTGATCCTTTGCATAAGCCTGATTGAGCGCTTCAATAGCAGCTGGATAGTTCTTCTCTTGAATATGGATCTTCGCAATGCGTCCATAAATAGCCGTTAGGCCCGGATTGAGTTCCAGAGCTTTTTGATAAGATTGAAGAGCTTCTTTAGTCCGCTTGAGCTGAACAAGTGTCTCCGCCTTTCGGGCATGGTAGATGGCCTGCGTTGGTTCTAAGCGGATAGCCTCCTCATATTTCTGGAGGGCAAGATCATATTGCTTATTCCTATAGTACTCTTGTGCTTCCTTGGCAGCAGCCCGACCACTCTGCGCCAGAAGAGAGGAACCTAAACCCAGCAGAAGAGTAACTCCAATCCATTTCATATGCTTCTATGATTTTTGATACAACCCAAAGGTACATGTTTTCTACGAGAGAGGAAGAGGCTGAGGTTGCATGCGTCCATCTTTGCAAATGTATATCGGTGCTGGCATTTCTCGGATGTGATGAAAATTATGCGTAGCGAAAATAACGGCAGTTCCCCATCGGGCAATTTGGTGGAAAAGTGCAAGGATTTGTGAGCCTACCTCTGGGTCCAGATTACCTGTTGGCTCGTCTGCTAAGATAAGCAGCGGAGCTCCAACAAGAGCCCGAGCAATACATGTGCGCTGAAGCTCGCCTCCAGAGAGCTCATGCGGGTAGGCATCCTTTCGAGCTGTGAGACCAACACGCACGAGAGTCTCTAAAACCTGCTCCCGAATTTTGCGCCTATCTCGCCATCCCGTCACCTCCAAGGTCAAAGCTACATTCTCATACACTGTACGATAGGGAAGGAGTTGAAAGTCTTGAAATACAATCCCCAACTTGCGCCGCAAGTAGGGAATCTCATCAGAAGCAAGCGTATCTACTCTCTGCTCACCTACCCAGATTTCTCCTCGGAGAGGACGAATGTCCGCATAAATAGCTCGCAAGAGCGAAGTCTTTCCTGAGCCTGTGCGTCCAGTGAGATAAATGAATTCCCCTTTATTTAGGGAGAGATTTACCTTCTCCAAGACCAACTTCTCTCCATAAGCGATAGAAACCTCACGCAAAAGGAGGACTGGCTTCATTGCAAAAACACTTCCTGCTGCTCAGTATCCCACTCTATCTCTCGGACCTCTCCATAGGGAAGCTGTGGAAAAAGAGTGGAGATTTTTTCTAACATGCCAGAGGGAAGAGCGGTTCGCTTTTCTACCCGATCAGGGCGAAGATAGCACACGAGGGAAAATCGCTCATCCCTAATCTGAATGTAATCGGGTATTTTAGCCACTCCCCGCACCTTGAGAAGGTAATACCGCACCCTCATCCCAAAAGCCGCCGTACAAGCGAGAGTTTCCCTTTGTAGGGAGGATAACGTAGGGGAAAGTCCAACCATGTGGGGGTCTTCACGACCGCACGTGCATGAGAGAAAGTCTCAAATGAATACCACCCATGATATCGTCCGATGCCGCTATCTCGAACCCCACCGAATGGAAGCCGGGAGGAACCGATGTGCATAAGAGTGTCATTCACACATGCACCCCCAGAAGGAAGGCGTTGGAGATAGTACTCCTGCACACTTGACCTACTAGAAAATATGTACAGCGCCAAAGGAGGGGGAAGTCGACGCACTATCGCCACAGCTTCATCAGACTCATGAAAAGGAATGATCGGAAGCAAAGGCCCAAATATCTCCTCCTCTAATAGAGCGCCTTTAGGAGAAAGGATCAGCGTCGGACTGATGTACAATTTGTCTGGGTCAGTGTAACCGCCGAAGACAACTTCTCCTTCTTTCATGAGTCTTGTGAGGCGTTCATAATGCCCCCGGTGGACAATCCGAGCATACTCAGTGGGAGGATGAGAGATGTCGCCATAAAATTGGAGAGTAGTATTACGAAGCTCCTCTATTAGAGGCTGAAGCCGGTCCTCTCGGACGAGGACATAATCCGGAGCAATACAGGTCTGACCCGCATTCAGCCACTTTCCCCATGCAATGCGACGAGCAGCAACCGATATGTTTGCATCTGACTCCACGATAACGGGTGATTTTCCTCCTAACTCCAGAGTGTAAGGGATAAGGCGTCGAGCCGCTGCTTCGGCTACCTTGCGACCGATTCGAGGGCTTCCTGTGAAGAAGATATAATCCCAGTCCATATCTACAAGAGCAGCAGCCACCTCCGCATCCCCTTGAACCACTTGAACGTACTCAGGAGGGAAAGCATCTCGTATGATTTTCTCTACCACTTCAGCTGTAGCAGGGGCAAACTCTGAAGGCTTCAGCACCACTACATTCCCCGCAGCAATCGCCCCAGCAAGCGGCACCATAAGCAGCTGGAAAGGGTAATTCCAGGGACTAATAATCAAGACCACCCCTCGAGGCTCATATCGGATATAGCTCCTGCCAGGTAGCTGAACAAGAGAGGGAAGGATTGCTTTCGGCTTAGCCCAGCGAGGAAGGCGTTTCTGCAGAAAGCGAATCTCCTCTATGGTAAAGCCTATCTCCGAAGCATATGCTTCAAAGGCTGACTTCCCTAAGTCAGAATAAAGCGCCTGAAGAATCTCTTTTTCTCGCCTTCTAATCCCTTCCTCTAATCGTCGAAGGTAGCGAAGACGAACTTTAATCTCCCTTGATACCCCCTCCTCAAAGAAGGTGCGGAGTGGGGCAAGGTCAATAGGCCCTGCTACTTTCTGAACGGTTTCCATATACAGTCAAACAAATATACTAACCGCATTACCTTCGTCTGAGAGTGTCTTTCCCCTTCAGCTCCTTCAATGCCTCTCTTGCTTCTGGGAGAGCTGCTGCCCTCTCATAATGCCAGCAAGCTTTATCCAGTGCTCCCGTATACTCAAAAAGGCTGGCTGCCATGAAATGGGCTCTTGCGTCAGTGGGATTGAGCTCTGAAGCTCTCACGAAATCCTCTAATGCCCTTTCATATTTCCCCAAGAGAAAATACACAAATCCCCGATTGTAGTAGGCTTGAGCATGGGAAGGGTAGCCTAAAATCGCCTGAGTGTAGGCATGCACCGCTTGAAAGGCATAAGTAGCTCGCTGACGCTCGTAGGATTTGTCATGGGGGAGGCTTTGAAGCTTTTTGAGATAGTAATTTCCAAGCTGGAAATTTAGCAGGGGATTAAAACGATTGAATTGCCAGTAAGGGTCTAGGTAATACTTTTTAGCGGTGTCAGGCTCTCCAAACTCATTGAGATGAAGATCATACAGAAAAGTACGCGCTTTCTCATGAGTAGAGTCATATATAAGAGCCTTTTTCCAGAAGGTAGCTGCTTCTGATAAACGATGCTGAAGATAGGCCCAGAGCCCCAAAGCAACCCATATGTCTGGGTTCGTACTATCGGCAGCGAGGGCTTGACGCAGGTGATAATGTGCAAGCTTCCATTGGCGCTGCGAAAGGTAAGCACTGCCTATGCGCTGATGAAGCTGGGAAGAAGCTCCCCCCCGTTCCAGAGCTTGCTGATACAGTCTCAGAGCCAAGCTATCCTCTCCGCGAGTGTAATGATAGTATCCCTTCAGCTCGTATAAAAATGGGACTCCCGGCTCAAGCTTCAAGGCTTGTTCTGCCAGCTGAAGGGCACGACCAGTATCCCCGTGAGCAAAGGCCTTGAGGCTCGCATTCAGTAAGGTCGTCCAGCGGGTGGTATCGGGAGCGAGAGTATCGGAGGCAGTACGATGCTCGGAGGAGGATTGACACGATATCCCCAATCCACCGCATAGCAGCGCTGCCACAATTCGGCGATGGTGGCTCCCCATTTCCGAAGGTAAAAATACGGCGCTAAATCATTCCAGGGCCCCAGCACAAAAGGACGATATGGAATCCATGGATGAGGAAGCATAAGAGTAGGAGTGCTTCTTTCCTCAGCTCCATAAGTGAGAAGGTCTAAATCTATAATCCGAGCGCCCCACCGACAGGAAAGCTGAGAAGGACGTCCTAAGTGCTCCTCCACCTTTTTCAATAGGTAAAGAAGCGCCTCTGGAGAGAGCTCTGTCTGCACTTCCCACACGGCATTCAGATAAAAAGGCTGGTTAGCAACCCCCCATGGACGCGTCTCATACACTGGCGAACTGCCTCTTACCCGTACCCCGAAGCGCTCCAGAAGCCTCCACGCTTGCATGAGAGCTTCCCATCGCCCCCCTAAGTTACTCCCAACCCCAATAAAAATCATAATTGGTGTTCAAGCGCTCGCTCTACTGCCGATATGATATGAGCAGCCGTTAGACCATATTTCTGCAGGAGCTCCTCCGGTTTGCCACTTTCCCCAAAAGTATCTCGAACCGCCACCCTCTCAATGAAGCGGGGACAAAATTTAGTGGAGATGAAGCTAATAATATCGCCCAGACCATTATACATCTGATGCTCTTCTGCTGTAACAATCACTGGCGATCGCTCCAGCCATTCCACTACTCCCTCCTCATCTATCGGCTTGAGCGTATGTACATTAACTACTGCAATAGAGAGCCCTTGAGCCTCTAAAGCGTAAGAGGCTTGTAGAGCATGCCACACCAGATGCCCCGTAGCAAAAATAACTCCATCCCTCCCTTCCAATAAAACCTGCAGTTTCCCGATTTGAAAGGAGGGATCTTCTGGAGGAGTAAAGGTAGGAACAGGCGGACGGCCAAATCGCAAATAGACAGGTCCCTCCCACTCCGCAGCTGCCAGCGTCGCTAAACGGGTCTGATGATAATCACAGGGGCTGAGTATAGTCATGCCTGGCAAGCCTCGCATCAGTCCAATATCTTCTAACATTTGATGAGTGGCCCCATCCTCGCCAAGGGTAAGCCCAGCATGAGAAGCCGCAATCTTGACATTTTTCCCGGAGTAGCATATACTTTGCCGAATCTGGTCATAGACGCGTCCTGTGGCGAAATTAGCGAATGTTCCCACGAAAGGAATGAACCCTGTTGTAGCAAGGCCAGCTGCTACCCCTATCATATTAGCTTCAGCCACACCACACTGAAAAAATCGCTCAGGAAAGCGCTTGGCAAAAGCCTCCATCTTTACGGAACTCATCAAGTCCGCAGAAAGAGCTACAATTCGCTCATCTTTTTCGCCAAGCTCCAGCAGAGCAGCACCAAAGCCTGAGCGCGTATCTTTGGCGCCCATGTCAGTATATACAGGCCTCATCTAAAAATCCTTCAGAGTAGCTGGAAGTTGGGCTATAGCTCTTTCATATTCCAAATCAGAGGGAGGCTTCCCATGCCAGCGGTAATCATTTTCCATGAAATCTACCCCTTTCCCCATAATCGTATAAGCGATGACGATAAGGGGTTTGCCCTTCCTTGCGTGACTCCTAGCTTGCTCTAAGGTAGAGAGAATCGCAGGGAAGCTGTGAGCTTCTCGTAAAGAGAAGACTTCCCATCCAAAGGCTCTCCACTTCTCCTCCAAGGGGTCTGTGTCTAAGACTGCCCGGGTATCTCCGTCTATCTGCTTGTAATTTCGATCAACGATGACAATGAGGTTATCTACTCGATGATGAGCAGCAAAAAGGGCAGCTTCCCAGATTTGTCCTTCATTCAGTTCTCCGTCGCCTATCATTACATAGACAAGGTGAGGGTCTCTTTGAAGCCTTTTTCCAAGAGCAATCCCAATGCCGACGGAGAGCCCCTGTCCAAGAGAACCTGTAGCGACTCGCACGCCAGGCAGCCCTTCCTTCGTGGCAGGATGACCTTGCAGACGGCTATTGATACGGCGGAAAGACGAAAGCTCTTGAAGGGGAAAGTACCCTCTGCGCGCTAAGACAGCATACCATGCAGCGCAAATGTGTCCATTTGAAAGAATGAATACATCTTCGCCTAAACCCGTAGGAGAAAAGGACGAGGGCGTATGATGCATGTGAGCAAAGTAAAGGGCAACCAAAATATCGGTGGCACCAAGGGCTCCACCGGGATGTCCAGATTGAGCTTGATAAACCATACGAATCACATCTCGGCGGACTTGAGCGGCTATAGCCTCCAAGTGGGCCTGCTCCATGTACTCCTCAAAGTTAGCGCGAATGACTACTTTTGAAGAATGAAACGGTACGGCGTGTTAGTCCTTTGGGGCATCCTCATACTGAGTGAAGGGGGATGCAAGCGCCGCTCTTGTGAAGGAGTAGAGTGCCTCAATGGCGGCACCTGTCGAAATGGACGCTGCAATTGTCCCGTAGGCTTCGGGGGAGGCTACTGCCAAGAAAAGTGGAGCGATGCCTGGATAGGAAACTACACAGTAGATGATCGTTGCCGAGTCGTAGGGCTCATCCCTCAATACGAGGCTTCTCTCTCTGCTTCTCCCCTTTATCCGGATGTGATTTACTTAGAAGGCTTTGGCGACATCCGCTGCGAGGGTCAGCGTCTCCGAGTAGAAGCACGGCTCACGGCGCCTAATGTAGCTGAAATTAATCGCCAGAGTAGCTGCAACCGCCGCTATATCATTGAGGGGCGGATTGAAAGAGATGCTAATCGTCGCACCTTAATCGTAAATTATTTTTATCAGGACCTTCAAACTAACCTCGCCGACACTTGCCGAGCAGAGTGGTTTCGGTATTAGAGACAGACAGCTCAAAAGCTAATTTGAAATGGCCTTTCAGAAGGTTATTTCTAAGCCGTCATAAGCCAAGTGGATGTGGGGAGGAAAAGTAGCCTCCACTTCCGCATGAGGTCCCATCAAATGACTTATATGAATGAAGTAAGCTTCACGAGGACGAATTCGCTTCACTACTTCCATCGCAGCCTCTAAATGGAAGTGAGCAATGTGAGGGTCCTTTCTCAGGGCATTCAAAATGAGAATGTCTGTATTCTCAAGGTACTGCCACGTCTCCTCTGGTATAGCACTGGCATCAGTGATATAGACCAAATTCTGGATACGGAAACCCATCACAGGGAGCTTATAATGCCACACAGGAAGAGGAAGCACTTCTACACCATGAAGAGTGAAGGGAACTAAAGGTTCAATCTCCCATAAAGTGAGCTGAGGAATGCCTGGGTAAGGTGGACCATCAAAAGCATAAGCAAACTCCGTCCTGAGCTGCCGCAGAGTCTGAGCATCCCCATAGAGAGGAATGCGTTTATTCTGTAGGTAGTTAAAAGGACGTACATCGTCTAATCCTGCGGTATGATCTTTGTGAGCATGAGTGAAAAGAACAGCATCAATAGTGGGGAGGCGAGCCTCAAGTGCCTGTTGTCGAAAGTCAGGACCAGTATCAATGACCCATACTTTCTCATTCACGAATAGAGCGACGGAGGTCCTCAGCCGTTTATCACGGGGATCTGGAGACCGACAGACTGGACATCGGCATCCTAACACCGGCACACCTTGAGAAGTTCCTGTTCCGAGAAAGCGAAGTTTCAATGCACGAACCACTGAATCAGCCTCTTCTCCCTGGCATTCACTCGAAGCTGGTCCGCAAGCTGTCTTGAGAGCCGTAGCCGACTGATTGAGAGACAAAGCACATTCACAAAACTCTTGTATAGCCAAGGGGCATCCTTACAGAAGCAGCGCTTATGGCGCTTTTCCATGGGTTGGACAAGGCTCTGGAAGGCTTTCAACATATCAGGCTAAAGTGTCTCTATTGTGAGCCACTGAAGCACCTCTGCCTTTTGCTCAGGCTCTAAAGGGGCGGGGGCTCCTAACATCAAATCAGCTCCACTCGCTGTTTTGGGAAAAGCGATCACGTCCCGTAGACTCTGCGCCCCAGCTAAAAGCATTACCCACCTATCTATCCCAAAGGCACAGCCTCCGTGTGGCGGTGCCCCATACCCCAAGGCTTCCAGAAGAAAGCCAAACTTTTCCCTTGCTTGAGCCTCTGAAAGTCCTAAGGCCCGGAATATGCGCAACTGAAGCTCCGGAGTATGACACCGCAAACTGCCGCTCATAATTTCATGTCCATTGATGACAAGGTCATACGCTAAAGCCCTTACCGAAAGGGGGTCGGTTTCAATTCGCTCTATATCCTCTGGGTGAGGATGAACGAAAGGGTGGTGAGCTGGCGCCAGTACCCCATCTTTCTCTTCAAAGAGGGGAAATTCCACAACCCAGAGAACGGACCATGGCTTTTCAGGCTGGAGATTGAGATCAGTAATAAAGGCTTGACGCAGTACGCCAAGAGCAGTAAGATGCTCAGTGGTAAGCCAGATGCCCAGCCCGTCTCCAGGGAGATCAAGGCTCTCCAGAGGGATATACTTAGCTATAGAGGAAGCACGAGAGCCTTCCCCTTGCTGAATGAAAGTGAGGGAAGCCCCATGTGCCTGAGCTAGTTCCTGCCATCGCTCTTGATGCTTACGGGAAGCTCTCTGATGAGGTATCCACATCCAGAAAGTGCGCCTCCCTTTCCAAAAAGGGACGGGCTGCGCTTGGCTCCAGTTCGTAACTTCCTCCCACTTGAGAGAATACCGCAGGTCCGGCTTGTCCGAGCCGTACATACACATAGCTTCTGAATAAGTGAGACGCGGAAAAGGTTCCAACTCAACTCCATTTACAGCTTGAAAGACTGTGCGAACAAGCCCCTCAAATACCACAAGAATATCTTCTTGGCTGACAAAGCTCATTTCACAGTCTAACTGAGTAAATTCTGCTTGGCGATCCCCCCGATAGTCTTCGTCTCTGAAACACCGAGCTATCTGGAAGTAGCGATCATATCCAGCTACCATCAAGAGCTGCTTCAGAAGTTGAGGTGACTGAGGAAGAGCATAGAAAGTCCCTGGCTTGAGCCGAGAAGGGACAATAAAATCCCTTGCTCCCTCTGGGGTTGAGCGGATGAGGATAGGCGTTTCTACCTCCAAAAAGCCTCGCTCCTTCAGATACTGGCGAATAACGCTAATCATATGAGCCCGAAGCTCTAAACGGCGCTGAAGAATAGGTCTGCGTAAATCCAAATACCTATATCGCAGGCGAAGCTCTTCTTGTCCATCCGTTTCATCCTCTATTAGAAAGGGGGGAGTGGCGGATGGATTTAGAACCCGTAAGCCTTCCACGACGAGCTCTACCTCCCCAGTTGGGAGGCGCGGATTTGGACTTTCACGCTGACGCAAGGTCCCCTCCGCTTGGATGACCCATTCCCGCCCAAGATTTCTGAGCCCTTCGTAAAGAGGGGAGCCCTCTTCAGCAACGAGTTGAAGAATGCCACTTCGGTCACGCACATCCACAAATACGAATCTGCCCAAGTCACGCACGCGCCGAACCCACCCTGCAATACGAATTTTCTCCCCCTTGTGTAGGAGGCGCAAAGTCCCACATCCGTGGGTTCGGTAAGAGGTAGCTTCCACGAGACAAAAGTACAGGACATCATCAGACTCCACCCCAAAAAAAGCCCCAGCCCTATGAGCCCCGAGAAGAACCCAACAAGCAAAAGAGAAAGAAAAGCCTCTACTCCAAAAAGAGAGCTTTACCCTTTGTAGAAAGTCCTATAAGGGAGACCTCTCTACCCTTCTCTCAGGAGCTGAGAGAGAAAGTCTCATTAGAGAGCAAACAAACTTCTGCATCTTCGCTTTATGAAAGCCAGTGAGCTTCCACTGCGTCCCGATGGCTCTATCTATCATCTAGCTATGCAACCTGGGGAGGCTTCTCACCGCTGCCTCCTGGTAGGAGACCCCGGACGAGTGGCTATGAGTGAGCCTTTATTTGCTCGCATTCTCCATCGCCGAAGCAATCGAGAGTTCACATGGATCACAGGCCTATATAAAGATACCTTGATTACCGTAATAGGCACAGGCATCGGTGCAGATAATACAGAGATTGCCCTAATTGAGCTGGATGCTATTCATAACATAGACTTGAGTCGGGGCATACCTTTTCCTACTCAAAAGAAGCTTTACCTTCTACGAATAGGAACGAGTGGTCTCCTCCAAGAAGATGTATCATTAGGGACGGCTGTATTTAGCGAATGGGCTATTGGAGTAGATTCCCTTCCCTTTTTCTACGATGAAGCCTCCGAAAAAGAGTTAGAGAGAACCTTCACCGAGTACTGGCACAAGCGTACTGGAGCTTCTCTGCCGTGGTATGCCACCAGAGCCTCAGAATTTTTTTGTCAGCGGGCTCAAGAAACCATAAAGGAACTTCCATGGACTCAAGGGATCACCTACAGTGCCCCAGGTTTCTTTGCTCCTCAAGGACGAAGTGTGCGACTCAGAGCCCGATTTGCAGAGCTTCCACAGGTACTGGGTAGCTTCTCTTATGCAGGAGTGAAAATTCAAAACATAGAAATGGAAGTAGCCCCTCTTTACTACTTAGCTCGTCTTTTAGGGCATGAAGCAGGGGCGATTTGTTTGGGCGTGGCTCATCGCCAGCGTGGAGAGTTCGTCTATAGGGATGGCGGCTTTTCTCCTGAAGAGGCAATGCGCCGTCTTCTTCAGTTAGGTTTAGACTGGTTACGCTTAGCTCCGTGAGAGGGCTGCGCACAAGGCGGTAGCCTTTTGTACCAGCTGCTTGAACTGCTCAATCGTAAGCTGCTGAGCGGCATCAGAGCGAGCTTGGGAGGGATTCGGATGGACTTCCACGATAAGTCCCTCTGCTCCAGCAGCAATCGCTGCAAGCGCTAAAGGCTCCACATATCGCCAATCTCCTGCTGCATGGGAAGGATCAGCGATGATCGGCAGACGACTCTCTCTCTGAGCAACAGGGATAGCCCCTACATCCAGGGTATAACGAAGGCTGCGCTCAAAGCTGCGAATGCCACGCTCGCACAGTAGCACCCAGGGCGCCCCATACAATAAGAGATATTCTGCAGCTAACAGCCATTCCTGCACTGTAGCTTGAGGATTCCGTTTGAGGAGGATAGGCTTCCGTTGAAGAGCCACTGCCTGAAGGAGTTGATAGTTATCCATATTGCGAGCGCCGATTTGAAGAAGATCAATCTCATCATAAAGCGGAAGGTGTCTCTCACTCAAAATCTCAACGCACAGCGGCAGAGCCGTTAGGGCTTTCACCTCCAATAGCCACTCTATCGCTTCTTCTCCTAACCCCTGAAAAGAGTAAGGAGAGGTGCGGGCTTTATATGCTCCTCCTCGCAGAACATGTACCCCCATCTCTTTGAGAGCATAGGCCACTTCCACAAGCTGGGCTCGGCTCTCTACACTGCAAGGTCCTGCTATCCACAGAAGAGAAGAGCCTCGCCGCCATTCTCCTATCTGAACGCTTCCTTCCCATCGCTGGACAAGAGGGTAAGGAATTTCATCGGATAAGATCCGCTCTACTTCCTCATACCGAAAAAGCGCTTCTGTCTGGTGCCCATTCGTAGGTATCTGGATTGCCCACCGATTGCCTATTCGGTGAAGGTGGGCTTCTATATGGAGCTGCTTACACCTCTCCAGAAGGCTTGCTGGAGAGGCTTCCGCCCGCAGCAGAAGTAGCATACTTCGCTTTAACAGAAACGGGGCAAAAGTATAATTTACCTTTGTCCATGCAGATTGGGCTCATAGGGCGAGGACGAATGGGGCAAACCTTAGCCGCGGTTGCACGAGAGAAAGGGTATATCATTCAGACTCACATCGGAAGACTGACTCCTGACTCATGGAAAAAGCTGGAAGAAGCAGAGATCATCATAGATTTCTCTCATGCGGAGCAGGTCCCCTTCCTTGTGAAGGGATGTACAGAGCGAGGACTACCCCTGATTACAGGTACGACGGGTTGGCAAGCGCACCTTTCCGAGCTTATTGCCTTTGCTGAGCGATTCCCCTCTCCTCGCTGGTTGTGGGGAGCAAACTTCAGCCGAGGAATTGCCCTTCTAAAAGCCGCTCTTTCCACTTGGGTTCCTTTTTGGTCGCACTTCTCGGACTGGGAGGCGATACTTCTAGAGATTCATCATCGCCACAAAAAAGACGCTCCAAGTGGGACAGCAAAAGAATTGGCTCAAGCCTTCCCCTTTGTCAAAGAAGTGCATAGCCTCCGTGTAGGAGAAGTAATCGGAGAGCACCGCCTAATTTTGAGTGCCTCAGGAGAAGAAGTAGAGCTCCTTCACAGAGCTTTTGATAGACGAATCTTTGCTGAAGGCGCGCTATGGGCAGCTGTGTGGCTCCTTCGTCAAAAGAAATTCGTGGGCAGCTTTGAAACAGCGCTTTCTCTAAGATAACTCTTGACTCTATCAGAGAAATTCTCGTAAGTTTGTTTTATGCGATATGCCATTCTAATACTGATAGGGGGACTTCTGTGGAGCCAACCCCCTGCTCCTACCGGAAGGGATCAATGTGGATATGTATGGCACACTATCCAGTCGACAGTCTTAGACTCAGCCCCTGCTTATAATTGGGTGGACCCTCTTACTCTCAATGGAGGCAACCCAAATGTTGTTACAGGGCTGGGGGACGACAACTTCGTCGGACCTATCACTCTCCCTTTTAGCTTCGTTTATTATTGGAATAGCTATGACCGAATCTATGTCGGCTCTAATGGGTATATCACCTTTGGACGAGGTGGAAATGTAGCCTCGGGCGCTCCCCCTTACTTCCAAAGATTTCCCCGAACTGCCCGACCAAATGAATGGATAGCTGTGTACTTAGCAGACTTGACTTTTGCCGACGAACAAGGCTTGCCTGTCCCCGGAGCAAAACTTCTCTATGGTACGGATAACCAAGGGCGCTTCGTGATTACTTGGGACAGCGTCCCCTACTGGACCAACGAGACGCCGGGACACTGGCGCGGACGCAATACTTTTCAGGTTATCTTAGATCCTAATGACTCCTCCATCACTCTCCAGTATAAGCAAATAGAGGCAGGCTTTGACTCCACATACAGGGATGGCAATTATAACGTCGTCGGCATGGAGAACATCACAGGTCAGTCGGGTTTAGATATAGCGGCTGCTTGGCCTGTGCCTTTTCAAGAGTTTGCTATCCGTATCTATCATCCACGAGAGTTTGCTTGTCAGGCACTGGACATTCAAGCTGACTGGGTTCTCACACCCCGCGGTGAAGCGGTTTTTACTGTCCAAGGCGGAGAAGCGCCTGCTTTGACGGGTGGTCTGCTCAACACAGGCAATCAAACCATTCAAAATCGCATACGATCCATTCTGGGAATACTGCCTCCTGGAGCATTGACTCCTGTTCATCGGGATACGGTTATTTTTGATCCACCGACCGGCCCAGGACAGGAATTAATCGCTACTTACCAAAAACCGCTGAGTGGCATCTCCGCTACGCCGCTCACTTCCCTCAGTACGTCTTCGTACGTAGCGCGTCAGACAGTTTCCATCTTAGGAGCAAGTGAAGGATTTAGAGACAATAATCAGTACGAGACAGAACTTGTTATTTCCTATCCAGTAGATAGTGGGGTCAATCGAGGTCGTTATCTGCTTAGATATGATGACGGAGAATGGGATCCTCAAGCTGAAGGTGGAGGGGGTGTGGGCTTTCCTCAAGGGATGACCTTCGTAGCTCCCCAGGACCTCGTTGTAGAAGCCCTTTCCGCAGATATGGCTTACGAATTGGGCTCTCCCAATAATGGTCCCATCGTATTTTGGGTTTTTGAATATGACCCTCTCACCGGAGCTATTGGCGAGCGGTTAGACTCTATAGTCTTAGCAGTAGAGGACTTTGAGGAAGGAGAGACCTTGGCTGTCTACACTAACCAACAACAGACGATATTCGTTTTTCTTCAGAGATATACCCTTCCTCTGAGCAATCCGATTAGCCTTCAGAAAGGCAGAGGATTAGCTGTTGGATTTGCGACGCAGTACCCCTCAGAGCTCACACCCGAGAGAAGTATAAACTACATTGTAAGTAATACTGCGAGTCCTATAGCGAGGCGAGCGCTGGAAGGAATCGGAGGCATTTGGGCGCCGTATCGCGATTTAGAAGCAGAAGAGTATGCTGTGGGATTGGTCGCTAGAATTGGAGAACCTGGAGGCCTCCCAATAAGCGGTCCGCCCCCTCAGTGGAGAGTTGAGCTCTTTCCTAATCCAGCAGCAACTCCTCCTTTCCTTCGCATAAGCCTTCTGGAAGCAGGCGAAGTAGTGGTCCGTGTGGTAGATATGCAGGGACGCACGGTAGGAACAGAGTGCCGCTTTTTACCTGCAGGAGAAAGTATCCTCCCTCTGTCCGTCAAGCTAACAGCGGGTATCTATGGAGTTGGAGTTACGTACAAAGGATATACAAAGGGCTTTCGCCTGGTAGTTCCATGAAGAAATAGACTTGGGTAACAAGGGCTGCTGACTCATGGCATAGTCAGCAGCCCCCCAATTCATTCAAAGAAGAGTACTGCGACAATTGGTAATGGCGCAGTTGAAATTAGGTATGTCGCCTGTGTAGAGTAAGGCAGCTAATAGTGTATCTCTCTTCTTGTCCGATTTCCTACGCGATCGGAGGCTTCTATCACAAAATGCCGTCCCTTGGAACGCGGAAGATACAGGAGTCGCTGCGGTTCGTAATACTCTGGATAGACGATTCCATTTTCAGAGGTAACTCGGAGAGCATAGGGATCGACACCACTTCCCAAGTCTTCTATAGCTATAAGGTAATACAGGCCTTTCCCTCTAAGCGGACGAATGCGAGGAGGGAATGTATCCTCTCCTAAGATATAAGCACCCCAGGTTCGTACGGGGATTCGCCATACCTTTCCTCTTCGTACTGCTCCACTTACGGGTGACCACTGTCCACCGTCCCATAAGCGGTAGAGAGGATAACTCTTTTCTACGCTCATACTTGATGGGACTTCCCACCATAACTGCGCCGGAAATCGCAGAGGGATAAAAGGATCTCCGATTAAGAATCCCTCGCCCCAAGGGGTCCTGATCGGTTCTACTCGAAGGTAAAGTGTCTCTTGCAAGGTCTCTCGGTAGAGGTGCAGGGTACAATTGCGACCAAGAGCAAGCGTATAGTCCAAGCCTGGGGCACAGCAAGCCTTCAGAAAAGTAGGATACGCTCTTCCATTGAGTGCATACAGAGAGTCTATTAGTTTTCCCTTCAGAGCAAGAGGCTTATGGGGAGCGATCGTATCTCCAGCTCGGGTTACCAAGACTTCTCGGGACAGGAGAAGCCCCTCTTCTATGCTCCAGAGAGCTCGAGGGTCTAGTGGACGATGCAATAGCTGGCTTGGTGGAGGCTCACTGCGCAAGTAGAAGCGAACCTGTGTCCAGTTGCCAGCGTAGTCCTCTGCTTGAAGGAGGAAACAGCGGACCTGATTGGGAGGCACCTCTATCCAGCCCTTACCTTTACTCCAAGGTAAAAGGTCATTTGACTCATATGCCCGAGCTATTCCGATCCGATATACCTGCTGGTAAGCAAAGTCCACATGCCAGCGCAGAAATCGCCGCCAATCAAAATCTAAGGTCTCCCACTCAGCCTGATATAGCAGCTTGCCCTCTGAGTCGTAGAGGGCAAGCCTACGCAGGCCCAGCCATGCCCTGCCTCCCCCTGCTCGGTCACCCGCCGTGTAGACCACTCCTACCCGTCCTCCTACTCGGATTGTGTCTGGACACTCATATTGACGATAAGTAGCCCCCCGCTGCTTCTGCTTCAGGCGAAGAAACACATTTTCACCCCGTCCCTCTACATGAGCACCTATTGAAAGCGGACGCAAGCCCACCCGAAAAAAGACAGGAGGCTCTGTATCCTGCAGAGTGGGTAGATAGCGAAGAGGCAGAAGAGGTTTGTCTTGAGAAGTACGAACCTCAAAGTGAAGGTGAGGACCAAACGAATAGCCACTGTTACCTGCCCATCCGATTGTGTCTCCCGCTTTTACGCTCCATTCCCCTTCACTCAGAAACTTCTCTACCTCAAAACGCCGCTGCTGCTTCTGCAAGCTCTCCACAATCTGCTCTCCTTGTGGAGCAAAATGAGATAGATGCCCATATACTGTAACAAGACCATGTGGATGACGCACATAAACGACCTTGCCGAAGCCTGTATGACTGACCCGCAAGCGATACACGTAGCCATCCGCCGCAGCTAATACCGGCACTTCCCCAATGCGTTCCCCGACAGATATATCAATCCCCGTATGAAAGTTTATCCCCCGAATCTCACCATAGCTTCCTGTAAGCGTAATAGGCCCTTCTATAGGCCATCTCAATTGGCTCCACCACACAAGCCATACCAAATTCATAGGGTATGAAGTGTAGAGGATGTGGCTTATTCACGAACTGAAGAGAGTACTTTCTACAATTTCACATATGATATGACCAATGAGTAAGTGAGCTTCCTGAATACGGGGCGTGTCAGTAGAGGGAATCTTCAAAAGGTAATCACATTCTCCTACCATTTTGCCTCCAGTAGCTCCTGTGAACCCCACTACGCGCATACCCAGTTTTTTGGCGGTTTTTATTGCGCGCAAAATGTTTGGCGAATTGCCGGAAGTGCTCATAGCCCACAGAAGGTCAGCTTTACTTCCCCATGCTTCAAGAAAACGAGCATAGGTTTCTTCATACGTATAGTCATTAGCTACGGCTGTGATGAAAGAAGTATTTACGTGGAGCGCTTCGGCAGGGAGAGGAGGGCGGTCTTTGTAGTAACGTCCTGTGAGTTCTGCCGCTAAGTGTTGAGCTTCTGCTGCGCTTCCTCCATTTCCACAAAAAAATACACGCCCTCCTTGACGAAAGGTCTCTATGACGGCTTGCGCCACCGCCTGAATTTGGAGGCGAACCTCCTCTGATTGGAAGAGAAGCTGCTGGAGGCGAAGAGCATCTCCTAATGCCCGCTCAATGCTCTGGTGCATATCCCCTGCAAATTACAGATAAGCCTTGATAACCTTTAGACAACCTTCCTAACTTTGCAAAGATGAAAATATGTAGAGGACTGCTGACTCTTACTTGCTTGCTGGGCAGCAGTATCTATGCATCACACTATTTAGGGGGTGACCTAGTGTATGAATGCCTCGGACCTGATCCAAATAACCCAGCTCAGACACTCTATAGGATTACCGTAACGATCTATAGGGACTGTAATGGAATAGAAATGGCCCCGATCACGGTTTCTTGGCGCTCAATTCAATGCGGTGTGAATAACTCTACAATTATTGACCTTCCCTTTCCTGGCTCACCTGGAGCAGGAACTGATGTGACGCCTGTCTGCAGTTCCCAACCCAGCGCCTGCCCCAATGGGGGTTTTGGGTTATATGGTATCCAGAAGTGGGTGTATGAAACAATTATCGCCCTTCCTACAGGATGCGGACAGGACTGGGTGATCTGGCATGGTAACTGTTGTCGTTCAGAATCAATTGACAATCTGGTAGACCCTGGTGGACAAGGGACCGTATTGTATGCCACCTTAGATAACACCGTAACCCCTTGTAACAGCTCTCCCCGCTTTACAAATCTACCCCAGTTTTTCAATTGTGTCAATAGTCCAACGCTTCTGAATTTAGGAGTCATTGACCCTGATGGGGATTCTCTGGCGATTAGCCTAACAAACTGTCTCACTGATGCCACTCCTCAGCCTCCCTTCTCTCAAACGGATTATATCCCTGGACGAAGTGGGCTAAACCCATTTCCTACTATTACAGGGATTAGCATCCAGCCTCAGGGCATTTTCTCTTACATCGTCTCCCAGCTCTACCGAGCCGTTTTTTGCTATAAGGTAGAGGAATTCCGAAATGGAGTAAAAATAGGGGAAACCTTCCAGGATGTCTACCTTGTCGTGCTTAGCTGCCCTTCGAACTCAACGGTTGCCACAACTACAGCCCCAGGTCGTCCTCCTATCAGATATGATCCAGCAGATGCAAATTCCTTCATATTTACGGCTCCTATCTGTCCAGGTGAGACCCCTCAGCCCTATTGTATTACTTTCACCTACCGTGATACGGTAAATCCCCCTCCTCAGAATAACCTTCGGGTAACGCCTGTACTAACTCCCCCAGGCGCAACAATAACTGTAGTTGGAAACAACACAAGTAATGCTCGAGTTCAGATGTGCTGGGCACCTACTTTAGCTGACGTCGGGGATTACTCTGTGATATTCACAGTGGAGAATAATGCCTGTCCAGTTCGTGGCCGAGCAGACTATACCTATCTTTTGCGGGTGCGCCCCGGACTCAGTTGGCAGGGAGGCATTGCAGTGATCAGAGGACCTGGCGATACGATTCTTACAAGGGATACCATAGTGTGCTTTGGCACCTCTCTTCAGCTCTATTTGACTGTTCGGGACTCAGTTCCTAATCCTGCTGACATTGCCTCTATCTCGTGGAGTACAACTGGTGGGCTCACGCCTCCCCCTTCCTTTCCTCCCCCTCCCCAAAGCGCAGCTACCCGTCCAGTGGTTACTGTAACAGGGAACGGGGAATATATCGCTCTCGTTACCTTCCGAGGCGGGTGCACAGACCGAGATACCTTGCGAGTGAGAGTGTTTCCCAGAGACACAGTTCGGATTCAGGAGCCAGTAAAAGGGTGTACGGGAGGCACTATTACGCTCTCTGCTACCTCTACTTCTAATCTTCCTATTGAGTGGTATACTGGGGCTCCTCTCACGGGTACCTTCCTTGGCACAGGAAATGTCATTTCCTATACTATTCCACCAAACGCTAGTAGCCCCTTGCCGATCTATGCTCTTACGCGAGATCCAAATGGCTGTATTATCGTAGATACGGCTTTCGCTATACTGAGACCCGGTCCAACGATTAGCACTCAAGTGAACCGAGCTACCTGCTTAGGCATCAATAATGGCTCTATCACGATCACCCCCTCCCCTGCTGGTACCTATACGTATTCCTTGTACAATGCAGGGGGCGTCCTTGTAGCTGGACCTCAAGCGACTGGAACATTTACTGGGTTGGCTCCAGGACAGTACATTCTCCTAGTCCAGGGGCCTGATCCAGCTGAACCATGTGAGGTCAGAGATACTTTAGCAGTAGGGCAGGGAGACAGCGTGGGCGTTCGGTTTGTAGGTGATTCTATCCTCTATGGCTGTGCCCCCTTCAGCGTTCAACTGGAGGTCCAAACAGCTGCCCCACCGAACACATCCCTAACATATAGCTGGGACCTCGGAGATGGAACAGTTCGTACAACTTCTACTCCCACTCTCAGCCACACCTTTTCTTCATCTAATAGATTTACTGTTGTTATTCGCGTCTCCACCCCAAACGGATGCTACGCTTTAGATACCCTCATAGTAGATACCCGAAATGCTATTGGAGTGGAAGCAAGGGCTCCTGCCGTGTGTAAAGGAAGTGCTTCTGCGGGAGTGATTGTTTCTGTAGCTGCCTCTGCCGTACCGCCGGTGTCCTATCAAGCTGTGCCTCTCCAGCCTGGAGCGGGTCCAACTTTCGGTCCTCAGAATGACTCTGTATTCACAGGTATACCCTTGGGCGTTCCCTATGAGTTTATCGCTCAGGATGCAAGAAATTGCCAGGGGCGAGATACCCTTACTCTCATTGTAACTGATAGTGTAGAGGCCCTTTCACTCACAGCTGGTGAGATCGCTAACTGCTCTCCTGTAGCAGTGCCATTTAGAGCCTCAGCTCGGGGCTCCGGTACTCTTACCTACATTTGGGATTTTGGGAATGGCGGTACAGTTACTACTACGACTCCTTCCGCAACTGGAATATATCAAGACGCCGGTACTTATGTGGTCAGACTCATTGTGCGGAACGAAGCTGGCTGCGCAGATACCCTTCTTCTTCCGATAGAGATACCCGCGACAGGCGAAAGGATCACCGCACAGCTTTTATCCTTCGCCCCCGCTGAGCTTAGAGGATGCGTGCCTTTCACTGTATCTCTCAGTGCAACAGGAAGCAGCAGTTTAGGAAACCCTCTCACCTACAGGTGGGACCTTGGAGATGGCACAGTCATTCGCGATACTCAGGTGACTCATACCTATACCCGCCCAGGCAGGTACGAAGCCGTATTTTATGCTCAGAGCAGCCCACAGTGTTATGATACTATACGGGTTATAATTGTAGTAGATAGCTTGCCTTCTGCTCAGATCATTCCCCCCACTGGCACCCGAGGCTATTTCATCGGTTCGCCTCTGACTTTCACAGCGGCTGCAGGCCCATATAATCAGTCCTTCTTCTGGAGGGCGGATAGTCAAGCCTCTGGCTCTGGCCGCACTTACACTATATCTTATTTTCAACGGGGTACCTATTGCGTCTATCTCACTGTACTAAGTGAGCTTGGATGTACTGACTCCACCTCCTATTGCTTCGATGTGGAAGGGTATGCACTTTTCGTGCCAAACGCTTTCACTCCAAATGCAGATGGAATCAATGACCGCCTTATCATCACAGCCTACGGGATGGAGTATGTAGAATTCCTTTTATACGATCGCTGGGGAGTCCTTATTTACTCCGCCCGAGGGTCTGAACAGATAAGCTGGGATGGCACGCGAAATGGAAGCCCTGTACCTGAAGGGGTTTACACCTACGTAGTGAGGTATAAGCCGATCGATAAGCCGCAGGCTGAATTTCGGGCTGGCACTATTACCCTTCTTCGCTGAAAAACCCTCAAGCAGTCTCTTTTTAGAAAGAACCTTCTGGCAAGCTGAGAGGAAGAAGGAAGGAGCAGTAATCAGAAGGTTGGGGCCCGCCCGCGGCGGCCCGGGGGCCCCGCACCCCAAACGAACAAGAAAAACAACACAAAAAACCCACACAAAAAA
>JANXAJ010000007.1:21588-61300 GCA_025062295.1 Bacteroidia bacterium
CCTTTATTCTAAAAAAACCAAAACCCCTTTTTTTTTTTATAAAAAACTTTCTCTATTGGTTTTTGTATGATTTACCTAAATTAATAATGTGGGGGCGCCGGGGTTTGGGGCGGGGCCCCACCTTCACCCTCTAAAGGAGCTGTACCCTCTAATTCGCAGCGTGCTAAAATAACTACTATGCTCAGGTAAGGCTGATGGGGCCCTACTTGAGAGTGCCTAAGCCATATGCCCCTAAGACTTCCCCTAACCTACACACTCACATTCCTGCCGCTGGATAGCCTAATCTACAGTCTCGGCTCATGAAAACTACCCCCAGGATGGCTCTTAGCCGCTAAAGCCGTTCTCAATTTAGTTTAGGGATTCATCACATCCCCCCTCCTCATGATTCTCAGGCGAAGTCTTCAAAAAACAAGCTTTTACGACTCCATACAAGCTTTCTTTCTCGCTCACATGCTGATATTAGAAGCTGGCCCTTCTGCAGAAGAAAGTCTTGAAGAGTTGGCTGCTTCCTCGCTAAGCACCACTTAGAGGACTTTTACTGCTTTTGCCTTTCTCTTAGAGGGAGAGGAATTCATTATGCCGACTCTGTAAGAGTTTCCAGCTTTAGAATAGCTAAATTTGATATAGCCTTTCTTTCTGGAAAAATCGCCTATCCTTCAGAAGATACCTGCCAAAGTGAGACCCTTTTACCTCTTGGTCTCAAGCCCTGAAGACATGTATTTGCAGGACCTGTAAACCACGCTCCCCACTTGAATAAGGTTAGGGGCTTTCTCCTCTATTTACAATCCTTCTTCAACTAACTGGATAGGCTGTCCATCTGAAAGAAGGGCAGCACCTGCGGTTACGAGGGTATCTCCTGCTTTGATGGGGCCAGCGAGAGCGACCTCTCCTCGCTCTGTTCCTACCACAGAGACCCGCAAGCGGCGAGCAATGTCTCCTCTCACCACATACACATAAGCCGCTGTATCCTGAAACTCTACAGCATCTATAGGAACCACCAGAGCATCAGTTACTTCGCTCTGAGGGAGGCGCAAGTAAGCCACTAGATTCGGACGCAGAAGTCGCTGCACCTCAGCGGGAATCTCTCGGACCGTCACTGTAAAAGCGCGACTCAAGGGATTGATATTAGTCGCAACCACGCCGAGTCGGCTCTGAAAGGACACATTCAGATCAGGGATATACACTTCTACCTTTTTTCCAGGAGCGGCAAGAGTGAGAAAACTTTCTGGCACTTCCATCTTAATCTCCCACTCCCCACTGCTGACGAGACGAACCGCAGGCAAACCTGGCGAAGCTAACTCTCCAATACGAACTAGGATAGCATCCACTCGCCCAGCAAAAGGAGCCCGAATCTGGGCATTGCGAAGCTGCTCTTCTATCGTAGCAATAGAGGCTTCCAGTGATTCCTTCGTGTTTTTTGCTGTTAGAAACTGTACCTCTGTTCCAATCCCTTCTTCATAAAGTCTTTTTTGCTTTTCGTAAAGCTCGCGAGCCAGCTCTAACCGGGTCCGCAGTTCTTGAAGATTTTTTCGCAAAACCTCAGCCTCTTGCTCTATAAGGAGCTGTCCAGACCTGACGAACTCCCCCTCCCGAACATAAACTCGGACCACTGGTGCGGGTATCTTTGCACTAAGGGTTACAACTGCTCGATTCTCCACGCTTCCCTGAAACTGAAGGTATGAAGTAAAAGGACGAGGATGCAGAATGATATAGCTCACGGGAATTCTTCGCTTTCTACCGAAGGTAGTATCTTGAGCTTGAATAGATTCTTCCAGCTCAGCGATTTGCGCCTGAAGCCGGAAAAGCTCCTGCCGAAGGCTTTCCAGCCGCCGTTTTTTCTCCTCCAATGAGAGGGACCCTTCACTACGCGACGACGACTGACAAGCAAGAAGTGCAAAAGCTGCGCCCACGAGGAAAGCGATGGTTCTCATAAGCATATAGTATGAGAAGGATTTACTCTTCAGAAAGGGTGCCTGTCGCCTTTTGCCAGTCCACATATGCCAGATATACCTCTAATAAGGCAGTGGCATAGTTGGTTTGAGCCTGTTCATAGCTAGTTTGAGCTTGCAGAAGCTCTACGGTAGAGCCGACACCAAGCTCCTGCTTACGGCGAGTGGTCTGAAGGACCTCTTCCGCAAGAGCCAAATTGCGCTGTTGGATATTTAGAGCCCGAAGGCTATTCAGTAATTGGCGGCGAGCGGTCTCTGCTTCTAAAGTCAATGCCTGCTTGAGCTGAAAAAGATCATTCGCATTCTTCTGCAATTCAATCCGAGCTTGACTGATTTGACTGGATCGACGCAGCCCATCAAAGAGCGGCACTTGAAGCTGAAGCCCCACGAAAGCGATCGGAAACCATTGCCGACGAGGGTTGAAGAAGTCAAATTCGCGTCGCTGAGCCTGAGTCGCTATACTCCCTACCGCCGCAAGCGTAGGCAGATAACTTACTTGATAGCGACGCAGATTCAGCTCTAAAGCCCGACGCTGCTGAAGAAGGATTTGATACTCCCATCGGCGGGATGGATCAAATCTCACCTCTACAATAGTGTCTGGAAGAAAGGGCAGCTTCTCTGGAGCTATTAGCGTGTCACTCAAAACAATCGGCATCTCCAAAGGAATGCCCATCTGAAGCTTGAGAGCTAAATATGCCAGAGCTACCTGCTCAGCTACCCGACTTTGCTCAGTGCGTAAATTATTCAAACTAACCTCTAAGCGCTGGTAATCCAGCTTCTCTGCAAATCCAGTCTCATACAGACGACGAGTCTGCCCAACAAGAAGCTCTATTTGCTGAATATTCTGCGAGAGAAGACGAAGCCTTTCCTGAGCAACTAAGGCCGTGTAATATGCCTTCGTAACAGCTGCAATTGCATCTGTACGGGAACGCTGATAGCTACGATAAGTGATTTCCTTGACCGATCGGGCAGCTTGAAGCCCCACAAAATAAGTCCCATCAAAAATTAGCTGAGTTCCACTTATGCTAAACTCTAAGTTATATGGCACTCCAAATTGAACTGGAATAAAAGTACCCCGAGGCGCTCCGAAGAATTCCCCAGGTACAAGCGAGGTAGGAATTTCTATAAAATACCGAAATGACCCATTACCATTGAGCTGAAGCAGGCCAGCAGACCGAACCTCCGCAATTTTCTGGCGAGCAGAGAGGTAATCCAGATAGGCGTTCTGGACAGTAGGTGAGTGAGTGAGAGCATATTGAATGCATTCCTTCAGGCTAAAGGCTCGTGGAGACTGAGCCCCTACTAATCCTATCCCTATCATTAACCACCTTTTACGCATAGGACTTCCGAATGTGAGTTTTATAGAGTTCTAAGAGAGCTCGCCCTTTCTCTGTCGTAAAGCTGTATAGCAAAAGGAGAATAGTTTCCGCATAAATCTCAGCCACACTTCGTTTTGCCTGTTCGGCAAAAGAAGGATTAAGCACGACCAGCAAGATGATATAACTGACCCACAGAGGTAAAAAATCAAGGGGAAGGTCTGAGCGAAATATCCCACTTTGAATCCCCTCTCTGAGGGAGAGGGTGAGCTGCCGCTGGACAATCTCCTGAATCTGAGGGATGATCTGCGCTCGCGCATGAGGAAGCACTCGCCTCAGCTCTGCAAAGAGCACAGGATTGAGAGAAGTCAAAAGCTCATACACATAATTCGCAGTCGCTATCATAGATAAGACTATATCCTTGCGATGATTCTGCCTAATCTCATCAAGCTTTTTCTCCATATCCTGCAGGAAAGCTTCTGCACATTTTTCTACAAGAGCATCTTTTGAGGCAAAGTGTTCATAGAGAGTCTTCTTAGAGATGCCCAGCTCCTCAGCAATATGATCCATCGTAGTGGCCCGGATTCCCTGCTGCATGAAGAGGCGCTGAGCTGTCTCTAATATAGCTTTCTGCATGCTTGTGGAAACGCAATAAACTTCTAAAAAGTTCCGAGTTCCCATAGTTTTGCTAAATGGCTACACTTCAAGTTGGCTGGGTTCAGATGGACATCCAATGGGAAGATGCAGCTGCCAACATTGAGCGGGTTGAAAGGCTTCTTCGGGGTGAGGCGGCAATATGGGTGCTACCAGAGATGTGGAGCTCAGGCTTCAGTATGGCAGGTGAAAAAGCAGAGACAGAAGAGGGCCTTTCCCTTCAAGCGCTGCGCCGATGGGCAGAGCAGCATCAAGCGCTTTTCATTGGAAGCCTTAGGATTCAAGCTGGTGGAGGGCTCTACAACCGAGCATATGTGGTCTTTCCTGATGGACGCTGGATGCATTATGACAAAAGGCACCTTTTTCGGATGGCTGGAGAGGAGCGAGTATATTCAGCGGGCAGGACTCGGCTGGTGGTGGAATGGAAAGGATGGCGCATAGCTCCTCTCATTTGTTATGATCTACGATTTCCTGTGTGGAGCCGGCGCACCCCTACCTATGATTATGATCTTCTTCTCTACTTGGCAAACTGGCCTCGGGTTCGTCATGCTCACTGGGAAGCCTTGCTAACAGCTCGGGCCATAGAAAATCAAGCATATGTTTTGGGAGTGAACCGTATCGGATATGACGGCAATGGTCACGCCTACAGCGGAGGAAGCATGCTTATAGACTATCAGGGGAGAACTATCCTTCATTCGGGCGAGACAGAAGGCAGCTTCGTCCAAGAAATCTCTCGGGAAGCTCTTCAAGCATACCGTCTGAGCTTCCCCACTTGGCGTGATGCCGATGCCTTTGAACTTATGCCCACCCCTCTCTGGCCATAGGAAATTTATCCACAGGAAGGCTCCCCTAATGGAAGAGCTTTTACTTTCGGTAAGTGCAGATAGAGCTAAGGGGGGATAAGCTTCTGTGGGTAGCAGCTGTAAGCCTCGGTGTGGTCGGCCTTCTTGTAGTGTATAGTGCGACAGTGGGATTGGTCCTAAGACATCACCCCACCATGCCAGAATACTACCTTGTCAAGCAAGCACTGACACTGCTCTTGGCCTTATTCTTGGCATATGCAATCCATTTTTCTGATTATCGGAGGTGGGGACCTCTTTTTGAATGGTTATGGTGGGGGTCTATTGGGTTTTTGGCTTATGCTTTTTTCCGAGGCAGTGGGTCTCAGCGCTGGCTCTATATCGGAGGTCTGTCATTCCAGCCCTCTGAGTTTGCCCGCTTTGCCCTAATGGGACTTTTAGCGTATCGTATGGCACGAGACCCCGAAGCTCTGCGAAGTTGGAGAGGACTTTTTCCGCTTCTGTGGCGCATTGGCCTCACCTTTACCCTAATTGCTCCCCTCAACTTGAGTAATGGGCTCATGGTTCTGACCCTGACTGGCATCTTTTTGTATGTCGGCGGAGCTTCGCTTGGAAAGCTCATTCGGCTCTCGCTCTTAGGAGGGATAGGAATTCTTTTTCTGTTTCTCACTGCTCCCCGAGCGACAATTTGGCGGCAGCGGCTGATAAACTACTTTCGGCAAGAGCCGTCTGCCTCTCGAGCTGCTGACGATTATCAACGAGCACATGCCTCCCTGGCAGTTTACTCCGGAGGGCTATGGGGAAAAGGACCTGGTCGCAGCACCCAACGCTACTATCTGCCTCAATCCTATTCAGACTTTGCCTTCTCTATCCTCATAGAAGAGTATGGACTACTTGGGGGAATAGTCATTTTGGGATTGTATGGACTCTACCTCTGGCGGCTTGCTGCCCTTGCCACCAGTGCCCAAGGCTTTGCACAACTCTTTCTGATTGGGGGATTTCTTCAGCTTCTTTTTCAAGTAGGCATTCATGTGGGAGTAAGCTTAGAACTTCTCCCAATTACGGGGATTCCTCTGCCTTGGATCAGTCTGGGAGGCAGCGCTCTCCTCGTACAGGCGATAGGGCTTGGTATCTCGGCTGCGATTAGTCGAGCCCTTCTTGAGTCTTGAAAACGAGTAGATTTGTATGAGCTTACTTCATGGACCCTGCTCCCGTTCTTCTTTTCTGGAGCTCAGGAAAAGACAGTGCCTGGGCACTCAGTCGTCTTCGCCAAGCAGGATATAGCGTCGGCGCGCTCCTCACTACCTGCAGCGAGGAAGGAAGGGTACCCTTTCACGAAATCCCCATTGAGTGGGTAGAGCTCCAAGCAAAAGCGATAGGCATCCCTCTTTGGGTCGTCCCTCTCCCTTTCCCCACCTCCAATTCTTGCTACGAAGAGGTCATCCTTCGTCAGCTTCAGCACGCTCGGCAAAAGGGATTCCGCTTCGTCGCCTATGGAGACCTATACCTTGACGATATTCGAGCTTATCGGGAAAGGCTGACCGAAAAAGCCGGACTGAGCCCCTTATTTCCTGTTTGGACAGGATCACCCGAAGCTTCCCACTCAGTAGCCTCTGCCATCCTCCAAGCAGGCATTCGTGCCTATCTCACTTGGGCAGACCCTCACCTTTTTCCAACTTTTCGTTTTGGCACGCCTTACACGGAGAGATGGATTAAGTCTTTGCCTGCCTCTGTGGACCCCTGTGGAGAGCGTGGAGAATTCCACACCTTCTGTAGCTATTCCCCAGATTTTCAGTATGAGGTGGGGCCCCAAATAGGTTTCTCACCTGATTCAGAAGAATAGTGTTATTTTACAAGGATGTCAGCAAGTCTTCAAAGTCTCTATCAGGAGCTTATCCTCGAACATAATCGCTATCCTCGCAACTATGGGCGATTAGAAGAGCCGACCCATGAAGGACATGGCTATAATCCCTTATGCGGGGATGAAGTCCATCTCACACTCAAAGTGCAGGAGAATTATCTTCAGGATATCAAGTTTGAAGGGAAAGGATGTGCAATCTGCCGAGCCTCTGCTTCTATGATGACTACCCTTGTCAAGGGTCAATCTATATCTGATATTGATTATCTCTTTGAAGCCTTCCACGAGTTAGTTACTCAGGAAGAGGCGCCTACCTACACTCAGCTTGCCCCTGCTACTCAGGAGAAGCTTCAGATTTTCGCCACCGTTCGAAACTTTCCTGTGCGGGTCAAATGTGCTACTCTCCCCTGGCATACCCTCCACACAGCTCTCCACCGGCCAGTCGGGACAATAGCCACTACTGAATGAAAGAGGTATGATGCCCCTCCATGACCCTGCTGCCCTTCAGGAAGCTATTATCCGAGCCCTGAAAGAGGTGTATGACCCCGAGATTCCCGTAGATATCTATGAATTAGGATTAATCTATCATATAGAGGTCAGCCCCACAGGGCAAGCCAAAATCCTCATGACCCTCACATCGGCTTTTTGTCCAGCTGCCCAGCACTTGCCGGAGGATGTCAAGAAAGCCGTGGAAGCCGTCCCCGGAATCCAAAGTGCAGAGGTAGAAGTTACCTTTGATCCCCCCTGGGACATGAGCCGAATGAGTGAAAACGCTCGGATTCAATTGGGTCTTCTCTAAGAAGAATATGTATCTTTGAAAGATGAGGCATTTCTTCTTTACAGGCTATCTCTTAGCCCTCGCATGGGGACAGAATGCCCAGTGCATCTTTATCAAGCTGAAGCGCTCACCAGAACTGACCTCTGATAATGCTCTTCATTCCTCTTGGGAAGAGAAATCTATCCGCCTCAAGCTCTCACAGAGTTGGGAAGATATATTTTTTGCAGTAGATGATGAGCAGTCCGACCAATCGATCGCGGAATGTTTCATACCTCAATTCAAGGTCATCTCTGAAAGATATACTTACATCATTAGCATAGCTTGCCAGAACTTGTTAGCTTTCCAAAATGAAGCTCCCTACAAGCCATCTTCTGTGCGGGTACAAAGTCCCATTAGCTTCACAGAGGATATGAGATACTTTGTAGAAGAGATGGCTAAGCGGCACTTCAAGATTCCACCTCGTCGGCTCTATGCTGAATACGCTCAGACCTATGTGCCACCCATTCAAGATGCTATCAAATATGAGGAGTTAGAAATTCTCCTCAATCAAGCCCAGCTTATAGACGAAGAGGAGGAGACTGATGATGAGATAGAAGTGGAAGAATCCCCCGAATCGCCAATTGATGATGCCGACGAAGAAGAGTTAGATATTGCTGACTGATTTTGTTTATAGGCACATGGGGGAGCTTCTAAGTATTGGCGAAAAAGCACCGGATTTTACAGGGGTGGATCAGCAAGGACAGCCCATCCGACTTTCAGACTTTCGGGGGAAGAAAGTTATTCTCTACTTTTATCCGAAAGATGATACCCCCGGCTGTACTAAAGAGGCTTGCAATCTTCGCGACCATTATCAGAGACTTCAAGCTGCTGGATATGTGGTGCTAGGAGTCAGTGCTGATGATGTGGCTTCTCATCGGCGCTTTGCTGAAAAGTACAATCTGCCATTCTCTTTGATTGCTGACCCAGAGAAGCAGATCATCAAGGCATATGGGGCTTGGGGAATCAAACGAATGTATGGCAAAGAATATGAAGGAACTCAACGCATCACTTACATTATAGATGAAGAGGGACGAGTCCAGAATGTGATTACCAAAGTCAAGCCAGAACTTCATGCAGAGCAGATTCTCGGTGAAGCATGAAGCTTCCTATTCGGTTTATTGGAGCAGGAGGGGCTCATGAAGTGCACTGGGGCAACTCCTCTGCTCTCATAGAATGGCAAGGTTCTAATTTCCTGATTGATTGCGGCTTCACCGTCTACCCTCGGCTCCTTCAAGCTAATCTCGTGGATAAAATAGATGCAGTGTGCATTACTCACCTGCATGATGACCATATTGGCAGTCTCTCAGTCCTCCTCTATCATAGACACTTCATTAGCCGCCTCCCTCCCCTTCCAGTGATAGTTGGCACTTCTGAGCTCTATGCGAAGCTCTACACTTATCTTCACTTCCTGATGGGGGAAGTAGAGCTATTTGCTGAGGTAAAGCTGGCTGAAGATTATAAGCCTTTTCTTCAGGCTCTTTCCACTGCACGCCTCCATGCTCCTCATATGCCCAGCTGCGCCTATCTCTTCCTTTCAGATGAAGCAAACGTGCTCTATAGTGGAGATATAGCAGAGCCTCTCCCGATTCTGCGAGATAGGGAATGGGTGGCTCAACACCAACCGCTTTTTGTTTTTCATGATGTAAGTTTTCAGCGTTCTGCCTCCCACTGCTATTACGAGGATTTATATCCATTTTTAGAACGAGCCTCTATATGGGGTTACCACTGTGATCCAGCTCAAGCCCCAGCAAATAATCAGATTCCCCTTGTCCATCATACCTTTATGCTTGCATGAAGTCCTTCCCAAAAGATAGACTTGTATTTTCTACCAAAGGTATTCAGGAAGAAGAAGTGAAAGAACCCTCTTCTCCCCCTCGACAGAACCTGCGCGTCTTACGCCGAAAAATTGCGGGTGGAAAGGAGGTAACAGAGATTACAGGCTTCGTGGGACCCTTGGCTGAATTAGAAGCTTTAGCAAAGCGCCTTCGGCAGATGTGCGCTACTGGCGGTAGCATAGCAGAAGGAAAAATTATCCTTCAAGGGAATCAGGTAGATAGAATCATCTGTATTCTTACAAAAGAGGGACATATCGTCAAGAGAAGTGGGGGCTAAGTGGGTTTTCGCTACTAAAAATCCTCACAAACTGGCAGAGGTACAAAATCTATTAGAGGGAATATTGGATATAGAGGGATTGCCCTCGGATGTGCCAGAAGCCCCTGAACCGCATGCCGATCTTTATGGGAATGCTCTCGCCAAAGCTACTTTTTATGCTCAACACTTGGGTCTACCCGTGATAGCAGAAGATAGTGGTCTCTTTGTACCTGCATTAGGGGGGCAACCGGGGGTTCAAAGTGCTCACTTTGGTGGTCCGGCCCGTCTCTTAGAGGCGATGCGGGACCTTTCAGACCGAAGAGCCTACTTCACGGCTGTAGTAGTAGCCTATATCTCCTCTCGCAAGTACTTCTTTTCAACAGGCTTTTGGCAGGGGGAAATCGCTGAAACCCCACGGGGAAGTGAAGGCTTCGGCTACGATCCTGTGTTCATACCTGCGGGAAGAAAAGAAACTGTCGCCGAATTGGGACAAGCATGGAAGCAACATCACTCCCACAGAAGCCGAGCTTTTCGGAAGCTTGTGAAAATGCTTCAAGGGATTTCCCCACAAGAGTGAGGGAGTGAGGAAGGTAGCACTCCTCCCCGCTCTACGAACGACTCACTGCACTAGGACACGCTAGGAGTCCTTCTTCTCTCACAGTTGAGACAGGTCATTATCAGATAAGCAGACATAGTCTCTTTCCCAAAGCTACTCTTACCAGCTGAGGAGGGTAAAGCTCAACCCCATTGCACCCCTAATCCCCATTAATCCTGTAGAGGTTCGGGTTTTTATTTAGTCCGTATCCCAAAAAGCTCAGGGCTTTGCCATAGCTGCCCCATACTGCCTCTGGCCCAGGTATTAGTTACACTGATTTGTTCTCTATTTCCGAGGCACTCGCTAAACGCAGTTGAAAGTAGAGGCTCGCTCTTCTTCCGAGGCGGAGCGAGAGCTCAGCACCTCCAATCCACGTCATAGGTCTGCTTCACGATCTGCGCCTGAGCGGCTAATGAAATCACAGAATGACCCGCTGACCTATGATTTGTCCTTCTTCAATTGTCCCTAATTGCCAGAAAGAAGGGTTCAGAACATATAACAAAAGGAAGACTTTAAAGCCCACATGAAGCAAGAGGGGGAGAAAAAGGTTATAATCGGCCAGGATTGGCATGATGTATGCGGAATATCTCTATGGTATGTTGAGAGGTGGAATAATCCTTCTTGTGGGAGGATGGATTCAGGCGACACCCATTTTTATAGCAGAGCGCTATCCAGAGGATACCTCTCGGCGTCATCGCTTCCCTCCTCGGACTTTCACTAAGCCAGCCCCGTTTCAGCCCGGGGAAAAGCTTGTGTATCGGGTGCATTACGGTTGGCTAACTGCAGGAGAAGCTGTATTTGAAGTCTACCCAAAAATATACATAGTCTACGGTCAGCCAGCCTACGTTTTCCGAGGAAGTGGCAAAACAGCCGCTGCATTTGAATGGTTTTATAAGGTTCGGGATTACATGGATGCATATGTAGATACAGCCTTTATGCGCTCTCTCCTTTATTACCGCTGGGTCAATGAGGGAGATTTTCATTTCACTGACACGGTATTTTTTGATTATGAACGATATGAGATTCGAGGGAGAAAAGGAACTTTTCCAATGACAACATGGGTGATGGATATGCTAGGCGCCTTTTATTACGCTCGCCGACTTGATGTCCATCAAATGCCAGATGGCACAGTCGTACCCATCCCTGTCTTTCTGGATGATAAGATTTATGACCTGGGAATGAAAATCCTGGGACGAGAAACGATCCGTACAGAATTAGGAACCTTCCGGTGTATCAAAATCACTCCCCTTGTAGTGGCGGACCGGGTCTTCCGAGGGCGAGAGGAAATGATAATGTGGGTAACTGATGATGAAAATCTGATTCCAGTCAAAATTACTTCCCCTCTGATTGTAGGAAGTGTTTCAGCGACATTGAAGTCTTATGAAAATTTGAAGTATCCTTTGACTGCTCGATTGAAGTAAAGAGAGGATGGGCTTCTCTGTGCGCTAAGTGAAGACATTTTCTCGTCTCTTACCTTTGTAAGGGTGAAAGCCCTTCTTTTGACAGGTCCCAGCGGAGCTGGTAAATCAACAATTGCCCAGCTTCTTTTACAGAGACAGAAGGAGCTCGCTTTTTCGCTCTCAGCGACGACGCGACCACCACGACCAGGAGAAGTTCATGGGAGGGACTACTATTTTCTTACAGAAGAAGAGTTTGACGCCGAGATAAAGCATCAAGGGTTTATTGAGTGGGAGCGCCTTTTCTCAGGCTATAGATATGGTACTCTCTGGCGCGAAATAGCTCGGCTTCAGAGCTTGGGACAAATTCCCCTCTTCATAAAAGATGTAAAAGGTGCTCTTTCTCTCAAGCAGGCTTTGGGAAAGGAACTTCTGACCGTGATAGTTGTTCCTCCTTCATTAGAGGCGTTGCAGGCTCGTTTGCTTGCCCGCGGCCACCTAAGCAAAGAGGATTTGGAGCAAAGACTCAAACGCGCCGAAGACGAGCTTAAGATGGCAGCTCACTTTGATTTTATTCTTTACAACGAAGATGTAATGCGAGCCGTAGAACGCTTAGAAAGACTCCTCAAGCAAAAACTTCTATGAGTATTGGTCTCCTTTTTGGCTCTTTCAATCCCATTCATATGGGGCATTTGATAGCAGCCCGATATTGGCTCAATGAGACGGACTTATCTCAGATTTGGCTTGTTGTTTCGCCTCAGAATCCTCACAAACCTGCGGTTGGTTTAGCTCCAGCTTATCACCGCATTCAGATGGCTCGTTTAGCGTCAGAGGGGGATCCGCGTCTCCTTGTCAGCGATATAGAGTTTGCCCGAACAGGACCCTCCTATACAATTGATACCCTCCGGCTTCTCAAGGAGCTCTATGAAGATGTAGAATGGATCCTTCTTTTAGGTTCAGATGCAGCTGCGAACTTAGAGAAATGGAAAGAGGGACCTCTCATTTTGAGAGAATGGAGAATATGGATATATCCCCGCCGCCATGTACCTTTGGAACGGCTACCTAAGGGAGCTAAGATAGAATTTTTTCCAGAGGCACCTCAAATAGACCTTTCTGCGACTCAAATTCGGGCTTATTGTCAAGCTGGTAAATCCATCCGGTATTTAGTGCCCCCTCTCGTAGAAAGCTACATCTATAGACATGATTTATATGTGGCGACATCTCCTACCTAATCTCTTGACTTTAGGGAACTTAGCTTTAGGTAGCTGGGCCATTGCTCTGAGTTATGAAAGGGAATGGGTACTCTTTAGTGGGGCGATGGGAGGGGCTCTTCTATGCGACTGGTTGGATGGATGGGTAGCCAGGGCCCTGCGGAGTGAATCGCCCCTCGGTAAGGAGTTGGACGCACTTGCTGACTTGGTCAGCTTTGGAATTGCCCCAGCTTTTGCGCTATATAACTACTTGCGCCCGTTTCTGCCTGCTCTTCCTTACAGTCGGGAAGCTCGGTTTTGGATGGTTATTACTCCCTTTATTTTACCTCTATTAGCTGCTTGGCGCTTAGCTCGCTTCAATACAGAATCTTCAGAAACTTCCCTTCGCTTCTTTCAGGGGCTTCCCACTCCTGCCCATGCAGCGGCTTGGACTCTATGGATCCTCAGTGAGCCTCCCCTCCCCTGGCTACATCCAGCTCTCTGGATAGGTCTCATCCTTCTTGTGGGAGGCCTAATGGTCAGCTCTCTGCCTTTCCTCTCCCTTAAGACCCCTCAAAATATCCCCTGGCTTTTTGGGCTTCTCCTTTTGATTGGGACGAGCGCAGTGTGGGTGCCAGCCTCCCCTCTCATTCTTCTTGGATTGTGTGCCTATACAGGGATAAGTTATCTCGCTTCTCGCCTTGGCTGATATAGGACTGCTGTGGTGCGTATCGGAAGAAAGTCCACGACTGGAGTACGTCCTCCGAGTGCTGTGTCAAGAGTGGTTGCAAATTCCCTATAAGGTAGTGCGAGCTAAGGCCTACCAGCCGCATCAGAAGCCTACTGGCTGGCGAGTTATTGCCTATGGTCCTGAACCCATTCCTGAGACTGACTTAGAGATTCCCTATACGGGGTTTATCACTCGAACGGGCACAGCGTGGATGCTCCCTCCATGGAATGAAGGGGGTTTCTTTCCAAGCGAAGGGGACTTTCCATGGGATTTGCCCGCGATGGCTTTTTACGTCCTTACCCTTTATCCCCTTTATCAGTGGGCATATGGATACGACGAATGGGGACTCTATGCATGGGATCGAGCCCCCTTTTATAGAGCGCCCTTCTGGAATGAGCCTTTTGTGCTTTTGCGATGGTATGAGCTGCTGGCACGACTTGGACTGAATGTGCCTCGCCCTCCCTTTACATGGGAAGTAGGATGGGATATTGACCATCTGTATGCATGGAAAGGACGGAAGGGACTGCGATGGATAGGGGGGGGAGTTTGGCGAGGGAACCTCTGTCAGCGCTTGAGAGTACGATACGGCGGTGAAAGAGACCCTTATGACACCATTTCAGCGATTACCGCCCATTTCTCCCCAGCTCACAGTCGTTTCTTCTTCCTCTTGTCCAACACTCACCCTCGCGACAACCAAAAACCACCCAAACAACCAGACTTGCGCCAAACGATCCGATCTCTAGTAGAAAGGGGATACTCGGTGGGACTTCACCCCTCCTTCACCACCCGAGACGCTCCCCTGCGCCTCAAAAAAGAGAAGGCTCTTTTAGAGACTTACGCGGGACAATCCATCCGAGAGAGCCGCCAGCATTACCTGCGCTTCTGGATGCCCTCAACGTTTCAAAACCTGAGTGAAGCGGGGATTGAAGAAGATTTTACCCTCGCTTTTCCGAAACGAAGCGGCTTTCTGCTCGGTACGACCTTATCTGTGCCTTTCTATCGAGTAGACAAAGAGAAAGAGCTGCCCCTTCGCCTTTGGAGCCCCGTACTTATGGATAGGGTCTATGTGCAAGGAGAGGTAGCTTTCTCCTCGCCTAAAGAGGATAGAACCATAGGCCCTCCCCCCGAGCTAACCGAAGAGATAAAGAGACTCCTCAGGGTAGGCGCTCAAGTTGGAGGGCGCCTCCACTTCATCTGGCATAACTCCACCTGGAACTCTTTTCCTCTTGAAGTATTCAGAGAATAGGCACTTGCTCACGAGCATAAATATTGAGTGCCGCTCGCAAGATTTCTACCGACTGCTCCAGATAAGGAATATCCAAGACGTAGGCGAGTCGGACGAACTGCTCTCCTCTCTTAGACTCTGAGTAGAAACCCGTTCCTGGCGCTACCATGACAGTTACCCCTTCCACATCAAACCGCTCTAAAAGCCACTGAGCGAAAGCGTCACTATCAGAAATAGGAAGACGAGGCATAAGGTAAAAAGCTCCCTGAACGGTAGCTACTTGAACGCCTGGAATAGTGCGCAGCCCCTGAAGAAGAACATCCCGTCTTTTTTGAAAGGTCTCTCGCACATAATCGTAGTAAGCCTTAGGCAAAGAGAGAAGAGCCATACCTGCAATTTGTCCAAGGGTAGGAGGAGCTAATCGAGCTTGAGCCCACTTGAGTGATGCCTCTATTACCGCTTTATTCCGAGAGATAAGCGCTCCAATACGGGCACCACATACAGAGTATCGCTTGGAAAGGGTATCTACCACTACCACTAGCTCCTCTGTCCCCTCCACCTCCAAGGCTGAAAAGAATCGCTGTCCATCGTAACAGTAGTCACGATAGGACTCATCGCTCAGAAGGAACAGATCATACTGGCGACAAATGTGGGCAATCTGGCGTACTTCTTTTTCAGAATATAGCTTGCCTGTCGGATTTGAAGGATTACACAGAAGAATTCCCTTGGTTTTTTCGGTGATAGCCATTTCTAATTGAGAGGGATCCGGCAAAGCAAAGTCCTCTTCAATATAGCTCTGAATGGGACGAAGGCGCACCCCTGTCGCCCATGCAATGCCAATATAGTTTGCATAAGTAGGCTCGATGACAATGACCTCCTCTCCTGGCGAGAATAGTGTCAGAAATGCAAAGAGGAGGGCTTCTGAGCCGCCAGTTGTCGTCAGCAAATGAGCTGGCTCCAAGGAAATACCGTAAATCTCTTCATAGAAGCGCGCATATGCTTCTCGAAAAGCAGGCATCCCCCCAGACTCCGTGTAATCAAGTACGGCGATTTTAGCTTCGTGAAGGGCTTTCCAAAACTCTGGGGGCGTTGGAAGGTCAGGCTGTCCAATGTTGAGGTGAAGGACTTTCTTTCCACGAGCTTTGGCTGCATTCGCATAGGGCACCAGTTTCCGAATCGGAGAGGGAGGGACTCTCTGAGCCCGCTCTGAGATCATCGGCATACCCAAAGGTAAGCATATAGGGTTCAAATAGGCAAAGCTTTCGCCGACTCTGCTGCCCACTCCCTAATAGAAGAGGGAGAACGAAGAATAGCTCGCCCTACTACAATCAGAGCAGGATAGAGAGGGAGAAGTGGGTTGAGCCTCCCCCCTTGTAGGCCGAAACCAGGCATTAGAAGCCAATCCTCAGGGTACTCCTTACGAAGCGTCCAAAGCTCCTCCTCATGCTGAGCCCCCCACACCCAGCCAATATATGCTGATGAATGCGTTGGCTTCTCCTGAAGGATATGCCTCCATACTTGTTCCTGCCATGGAGAAGATTCTGTGGTACGCAAAAGCACAAAGACCCACTTGCCAGCCCTCTGTGTAAAAGGCTCAAGCGCTTCCCATCCTAAATATGGATGGACAGTAATGGCGTCAAACCCCAGCTCATCAAAAAAAGCCTCGGCGTAAGCTTGGCTGGTGTGCCGAATATCGCCTCGCTTAGCATCTGCAATCGTCAAAGTCTCAGACGGCAAGGTCAACCGAATTCGCTTAAGTAGATCCCACCCCGCTGATCCCCATCGCTCATAAAAAGCGATGTTAGCCTTGTAAGCGATGGCATAAGGAAGGCTCTCTTCTATAACCCGGTAGAGGAGAGACTCAGCTACCGCTGGAGTGAGCCTCTCTCTTGTGCCAAAAGCATCATCTGCAGGGTCCAAAGCTACGCACAGAAGGCTACGCTTCTGCCGAGCCAGAGCCGCTAGCTCCTCTGGCGTCATCTCAGGTCTATCACTCTCACATCAGGATGAGCCTTCGTATCAAAGACAAAGACAGAATCTGGAATAGGTCGTGTATCGTATTTCTTGAGCTCATACTCTACCACCGTACCATCTCGATGAGAGATGCGCATCCGCTGAGGCAGCTCTGTCCGAGCTTCTATCCAAACCTCTACCCGAAAGTAGTCCGTCCCATCACTGATAGGAAAAAGAGAGACTTTATAGATAGTTTGCCCTTGGAAGGTTTCAGTCTTATCTAACCTTACTTTCATATCCTCTTCATAGATGCGAAATATCCGCTCTATACTGAAACTCTCTTTTGGATCAAAATTTGAAATATTGACTTCTTTCTCTTTCCTAAGAAACTGCCAAATGGTCTTCCCATCAGATAAAATGGCGACATCACCTAAGTCCACAGCAAACTTATTCTGCTTGGGACGAGAGCGAAAAGTGCCAATCCGATGGATACGAGTATGCGTAGTGTCGGCGCGATTTTCTACGGTGTAGGAAAATTGGACAGTGAGATAGTCCATGGACTTGATTTTCTTGCGAGAACTTCGGACTAAATGGTCAGCCTTTGGATCTACCTGAGCCAAGAGAAGGGACAGGCAGAGAGAGAGGGAGTACATGGGTCAAAAATAGAGAGAAAAGATTGTATCTTTGCAGAAGTGCCATCGTAGCTCAGTGGTAGAGCACTTCCTTGGTAAGGAAGAGGTCGCCGGTTCGATCCCGGCCGATGGCTCGTATGCAGAAGTGGGCGCTTGTTTTTATAGGAGCGCTTCTATGGGCTCAAGTGCGGATAGGAGCAGTGATCGCTCCTCAGGCTACCACAGCGAAGGGCGAAATGGATAAGGATTACTTTATCACAGGTGTGGCGACAGGTCTATCAGGAGAAATTGCCTTTCCAGACTACTATGCGGCTATTGGGATGGACCTCCTGACCTCGTTTGCTGGATGGAGAGAGGAAGAGCGAGGCTATGGGGAGGTCTATAAGCGCGCAGATCATCGCTTGACCACTCTTCAAGTTCCTCTCTATGTGCGCGCTCAATGGCTTCCCATCGGAGGAGCAGGGGCAGGTCTCACCGCTATCGTCGGCACACAATCAGATGTACTCCTGGGAGCTCGGGTCCGTCCTGAAGGGGGTAGCTTTACAAGAAATACATCTAACTATGGGCGATTTGCAGGAGCCCTGCTGGGAGGGCTTGGCTTTTCCTACGAAGGTGAGATGGATTATGCAATGACAGTTGACCTACGCATATCCTACAGCTTTATCAACCTAAAAAAAGCGAAAGGAGGACGAATCAATCCCGCCTGGTTCATGCTACGCGTTGCTTTCTACTTAGCCCAATAGTTTCGTTACACATCTGGATTTTTTCTCTACCTTTGCAGCGCTCATTGCTGTCAAGCTCGGGGGAGCCACCAGTAGGGGTGTCTCCGGTTCGACTCCGGAGGGCAGCACTATATGGCGAAGGAAGTTTTTGTCCGAGACAAAGAACATGTAAATGTCGGCACAATCGGTCATGTGGACCATGGCAAAACCACATTGACTGCTGCTATTACAAAAGTCTTAGCCAAAAAAGGGCTAGCGCAGGAGCGAACCTACGATTCTATTGACAATGCTCCCGAAGAGCGCGAGCGAGGGATTACAATCAATACTGCCCATGTGGAGTATAATAGCGACAAGCGCCATTATGCTCATATTGACTGCCCAGGCCATGCTGATTATGTGAAAAACATGGTAACGGGTGCCGCTCAAATGGATGCGGCGATTCTCGTAGTGGCTGCCACAGATGGTCCTAAGGCTCAGACTCGCGAACATATTCTTCTTGCTCGTCAGGTAGGGGTGCCTTACATCGTGGTCTTCTTGAATAAGGTGGACATGGTGGATGATGAAGAACTTTTAGAGCTAGCGGAGATGGAGATTCGGGATCTTCTGAACTTTTATGGGTATCCTGGGGATACTACACCGATCATCCGCGGATCTGCTCTCGGCGCACTAAATGGGGACCCCAAATGGGAAGCCAAAGTGTTAGAACTCATAGAGACGCTGGACACTTATATTCCTACTCCCCAGCGCATCATTGACAAGCCTTTTCTAATGCCTATAGAAGACGTAGTATCTATCACTGGACGCGGCACGGTAGTTACAGGACGAATTGAGCGGGGACGCATTCGGCTCAATGAACCAGTCGACATTGTGGGGCTTCGGGAGGAGAAACTGACCTCCGTAGTAACAGGCATTGAAATGTTTCGGAAGCTCTTAGAAGAAGGGCAAGCTGGTGATAATGTGGGGCTGCTTTTGCGTGGGATTGATAAAGACCAGGTGCGGCGAGGTATGGTCGTCTGCGCACCGAATACCGTTACCCCCCACAAGCGTTTCAAGGCTGAGGCTTATATTCTCACCAAAGAAGAAGGAGGACGCCACACCCCCTTCACTACAGGGTATCGTCCCCAGTTCTTTTTCCGAACAGCGGATGTAACAGGTGTCATTACTCTTCCGCCAGATGTACCGATGGTGATGCCTGGAGACAATGTGAGCATAGAGGCGGAGCTTATTTACCCTATTGCAATGGAGAAAAACTTGCGCTTCGCTATCCGAGAGGGAGGGCGCACCATCGGTGCTGGTCAAGTAACGGAAATTTTAGACTAACTTTGTCCCTTTACACGGGTGTAGCTCAACTGGTAGAGCAGCGGTCTCCAAAACCGCAGGTTGCGGGTTCGAGTCCTGCCACCCGTGCCATGCGTGCCAAGCTCCTCAAGCTGTGGAAGGAATACTATGGAGAGTGGCGTGAAAAGGTGGAATGGCCTTCCTTCCCTCAGCTTTTTAGTACGACAGTTACGGTGCTCGTAGGTAGCCTTCTTTTGGCTATCGTCATAGGATTGATTGATCTGGTTTTTAGCACAGTGATGCGTGGTGTATATTCGCTCTTCTAAGGCAATGGCGTGGTACGCAGTAAAGGTTCGCGTATCTCAAGAGAAAAAAGTCTCTGACCGAATTCGGCATGAACTGGCTCGGCAGGGAATGGAACATCAGGTCAAGGACATTCTCGTACCTGCGGAAAGGGTATTAGAGGAGCGCCGAGGAGCAAAAAAGCGAGAGAGAGAACGGGTCTTTCTGCCAGGATACCTCTTCTTAGAAGTAGCCTCAGATGAGTATTTACCTGAGCTGATGCAGATGCTGCGAGGAGTGCCCGACGTGATGTATTTTGTCTCCCCTGCGCGAGGATCTCGTCCCATCCCATTGAGTGAAAGTGAAATTGCGCCTATTCTTTCTCGTGCCCGAGCGCTTACCCTCGCTTCAGAAGGAGTTGAGAGTTTTGAATCAGGACAGCTTGTGCGTATCGTAGAGGGACCCTTCTCGGGCTTTGAAGGGTATATCGCTGAGGTCTACCCTGAAAAGCAGCGCGTCCAAGTACGAGTCAAGATATTCAATCGGGAAACCCCTGTAGAACTTCCTTATTCCCATATTCAAAGGATATGAAAGAGGTAGCTGCCATTGTAAAGCTTCAAATCAAAGGAGGTCAAGCTAATCCTGCCCCTCCAATAGGGCCAGCTCTCGGCTCTAAGGGAGTCAATATCATGGAATTTTGCAAGCAGTTCAACGCTCGCACCCAAGACCGCCCTGGTGAAGTGCTACCGGTGATTGTTACCATTTACAAGGATAAAAGCTTTGAGTTTGTCATCAAGACGCCTCCTACAGCTGAGCTGCTCAAAAAAGCAGCGAAGATAGAACGGGGGTCCGCTGAGCCTAACCGTAAAAAGGCGGGGAGTGTAACATGGGCTCAAATCCGTGAAATCGCTGAGAAAAAGATGCCTGATCTGAATTGTTATAGTATTGAAGCAGCTATGCGGATGGTAGCAGGGACCGCTCGTAGTTTGGGGCTTCTCATTTCGGACGAAAAGTAAGCTATGGCTCACCGTGGAAAGAAATACTTGACAGCTCTCAAGTCTATTGAATCTCGACCGTATCCTCTCACTGAGGCTATAGAGGTGCTGAAAAAGGTACGCTTTGAGCGCTTTGATGCTACATTTGAGCTGGCTGTGGACCTCAACATTGACCCTCGTCAAGCTAATCAGCTTGTTCGTGGCACTGTTACCCTTCCTCACGGAACAGGAAAGCCTGTCCGTGTGCTTGCCTTAGTGCCGCCAGACAAGGAAAAAGAGGCTCTGCAAGCAGGAGCAGACTATGCAGGATTGGATGAGTATCTGCCAAAGATTGAACAAGGCTGGCTTGACTTTGATGTAGTGGTCTGTACGCCTGATGTTATGCCAAAAGTCGCTCGTCTTGGAAAAATCCTCGGTCCTCGTGGCCTTATGCCTAATCCAAAAAGTGGCACAGTCACACCCGACATCACCCGAGCAGTGAAAGAGCTCAAAGCAGGGAAAATAGAGATTCGCAACGATAAAACAGGAGTCGTTCATATCCCTATTGGCAAGGCTTCATTTGACACGCAAAAGCTTCGGGAAAATGCTGTAGAAGCTATAAAAGCGATTGAAGCTCTCCGCCCCCAAGGCGTCAAAGGCACTTATATCCTTTCAGTGTATCTTTCTACCACAATGAGTCCTTCTATCTTATTGGATCGGAATCGCCTATGACACGAGAGGAAAAAACTCAAGTGATTGCAGAATTGACCGAACTCCTTCGGTCGGCTCCTGGGTTTTACCTTGTCAACCCTGGGCCGCTGAATGCAGCAGAGATGGGAGCATTTCGACGACGCCTTCATGAACAGGGGCTCCAGCTCCGAGTTGTGAAAAATACTCTTTTAGCTAAAGCTTTTAGGAATGTAGGCATAGTGCATATGGAGGCTCTTGAGCCCGCCCTGCGAGAGATGACCGCCGTAGTGGTGTGCCAGCAAGACCCAAAGGTTCCAGCTCAGGTCTTAGAGGCTTTTCGGAAGGAATCCAAAAAGGAGTATCCCATCCTCAAAGCTGCCTATGTAGAAGAGGCTATTTTCATTGGCGACCAACACTTAGAAGCACTAACTCAGCTCAAATCCAAACGTGATCTTATTGCGGAGCTGATGGTTCGGCTCACCTCTCCGCTGAACCGACTCATGGGTGCCCTTCAGAGTGCAGGGCACACTCTCTCTGGTCTCATCAAGACTCTATCTGAACGAAATCACATATCGTAACCTATGGCTGACCTGAAAGCACTTGCAGAAACACTGGTGAATCTCACCGTCAAAGAGGTAAATGAATTAGCTATGATTTTAGAGCAGGAGTATGGGATCAAGCCAGCAGCAGCTGCTCCTGTCATGGTTGCAGCTGGACCCGCCGCTCCCGCTCAGGAAGCTCCAGCACCCGTCAAGACGGAATTTGACGTCATCCTAAAAGCCCCTGGGGAAAGAAAACTGGATGTCGTCAAAGTCGTCAAAAACATTACGGGTCTGGGTCTGAAAGAAGCAAAGGAACTTGTTGACAAAGCCCCCCAACCTATTAAGGAAAAAATCTCCAAAGAAGAAGCCGAGCAAATCCGTCAGCAGCTTGCTGAATTAGGAGCTGACGTTGAGGTCAAATAAGTGCGTGCTCCTACCTTTTGCTTCACCTTGATCCGAGCCTCCCTTCGAGGTGAAGGAGGGAGGATGATTTGGTTCTCTCCTAAATCCTGCTATGAGTATGAATGAGAAGCGCCTTCGTTTTTCACGACACAGGGTAGCTGTCCCTGTGCCCGACCTTCTCTCTATTCAGTTAGATTCCTTCCGAAAATTCATGGATCTCTCCACACCCCCAGAGCGGCAGGAGTCCGAAGGGCTCTACAAGGCATTTAAAGAGCATTTCCCTGTCCGGGACAGTCGGGAGGAATATGAGATGGACTTTGCAGGGTATGTTTTAGAGCCCCCTCGCTACACTCCAGAGGAGTGTAAAATACGCGGGCAAACCTATGGAGTTCAGCTCAAGGTCAAATTCACTTTGAGAGCACTTAAACCTGATAATACGGTCTTCACGCCAAAGGAAGAGTGGGTATATCTGGGGATTGTTCCCTATATGACTCCTCAAGGCACTTTCATCGTAAATGGAGTAGAGCGGATAGTCATCAATCAGCTCCACCGTTCGCCAGGTATTCTTTTCACAGCAGCCTCTCGGACGGGAACAGCCGATATGACTTTCGGGGCACGAGTTATTCCTCAGAAAGGCACATGGATTGAATTCGCAACAGATGCAACAGGCTATACGAGGGTATATTTTGACCGAAAGAAGGCTGTTCCTGTTACCTTGCTCTTACGAGCCATGGGGCTCAGTTCGGATGCAGAGATTGTGAGCTACTTTGGATTAGCGGACGAAGTCAAGCTAAGCCAAATCCGCTCCGAGAAGCATTTTGCTCCTTATGTAGGACGCAAGCTCGCAACTCGCATTTCCAGTGTTCATCAGCAGGATTATACTGATCCTGAGACGGGTGAGACTTCTCGCGTCTCAAGGGTAGATACTATTTTTGAAGTGGGGCATATTTTGACCCCTCAAGATTGGGAGGTGCTACGGCAGCATCCCCTTATTGACACGCTCTACCTCATCAAGCCCGAATATGTAGATGAGAAACACATCATTTTAGCTACGCTGGCTCGGGACCCCAGTCATTCGCTTTCTTCTGCCTGTATAGAGATTTACAAACTTTTGAGAGGAATAGAAAATGCGTCGGATGAAGAGGCGGCTCGGGCTTTCGTAGAGAAACAGGTACTATCGGATAAACGATACGATTTAGGGACGGTCGGGCGATTTCAGCTCAATCGCAAGCTCTACGGAGAGCAGCGATATACAGACCCCATTCTGCGACTGGAAGACATTGCAGCGATTATCCGTCATCTTCAAAAGCTACTCCAACGAGAAGTAGAAGGTGATGAAGAGGACCACCTAAGCCATCGCCGAGTCCGAACGGTTGGCGAGCAGATCTACTTGCAGGTTTCCACGGGAGTGGCTAGACTTGCCAGAACCATTCGCGAGAAAATGAGCACTTATGAATCGGAAGATTTTAGCCCTTCTGAAGTGATTACTCAGCGTCCTTTTCTTAGTGTGATTGGAGCCTTCTTTAGCCAAGGTCAGCTTAGCCAACTCTTAGATCAGACGAATCCCCTTTCAGAATTGGCTCATAAGCGGCGCATAACAGCTGTCGGACCAGGCGGGCTTTCTCGCGAACATGCAGGCTTTGAGGCCCGAGATGTGCACTACTCGCACTATGGCCGAATCTGTCCTATAGAGACTCCTGAGGGAGCGAATATCGGATTGATCAATTCCCTTGCCATTTACGCCCGAGTGAATGAGCTGGGCTTTATAGAGACGCCTTATCATCCCGTAGAAAAGGGAAAGCCTCGCTTTGATAAGGTGTCATATCTGGCTCCTGACCAAGATGAAAAGTATCCTATTGCGCCTTTGAGTCCCTTTCTGAATGGGCAACCTCCTTCTGAGCTGCAAGTGAGGTATGAAGGCGAATATCCAGAAGTACCTTTGGAGAAGGTTAGTTACACTGACGTTGCGACAGACCAACTCCTTGGACTTTCAGCGAGTCTTATCCCTTTCTTAGAGCATGATGATGCTAACCGGGCTCTGATGGGCTCTAATATGCAGCGTCAAGCTGTGCCGCTCTTGCGCCCAGAAGCGCCAATTGTAGGGACTGGAATGGAAAAGCATGTAGCTCGCGACAGCCGTGTGCTGATCTATGCTGAATATCCAGGAGTTGTTGAGTATGTAGATGCAAAGCGGATAATGATTCGGTACGAGCGTCCTCCTGAAGAGGAGCTCGTCAGTTTTTCGCCCCCTGTCGTGTGTTATGAGATTCCAAAGTTTCGTCGCACGAATGAAAACACCTGCATGAACCTAAAACCAATCGTACGGAAAGGACAGCGAGTGGAAAAAGGACAGCCCCTTGTTGAGGGATTCTCCATAGAAGGCGGAGAATTGGCTCTGGGCAAGAACCTATTAGTAGCTTTCATGCCTTGGCAAGGATACAACTTTGAAGATGCGATTGTGATTTCCCAGCGTCTAGTGCAGGATGATGTCTTGACTAGCATTACAATCCAAGAATATGAGGCAGAAGTACGAGAAACCAAAGCTGGACCAGAGGAGCTGAGTCGGGAACTTCCAAATGAAAGTGAAGATAGAGTGCGATTTTTAGACGAGAATGGAATCGTGGCAGTTGGCACAGAGGTACGAGAAGGAGACATTCTGGTAGGGAAAGTAACCCCCAAGGGGCAAAGTGCTGAGCTCACTCCTGAAGAAAAGCTCCTTCGTCAGATTTTCGGAGAACGCAGTGCCGAAGTCAAAAGCACTCCCTTAGTTATGCCGCCAGCTTCCCACGGCTACGTCATTGCCACCTACCTCTATCGCAAAGATCGTCGTCCCCCTACCACAGAAGAAAGACGCCAAAAAGAAAGAGAAATAGAGGAAAGACTCAATCAGCAGCTTCAGGAGCTGCGCCGACAAATGATACAGAAGCTTCTCGTCCTCTTAGAGGAGAAGAAGCTGGCAGAAGTTCGGAACAAATTTGGTAAGGATGTCTCTCCGCCCAACAAAAAGGTTACAGAGAAATGGCTTGCCTCACTCCGATTTGAAGACTTGAATCCAAGCGGATGGACGACCGACCCTCACACCAATGCCCTCATAGAACGGCTTTTTGAAAACTACATGGTCCTCTACAGCCGTTATCAGAGCGATGCTCAGCGGGAGAAACAATATCTCGGTTCAGGAGACGAGCTACCCCTGGGCGTCCTCAAAATGGCAAAAGTATATGTAGCTACAAAGCGAAAAATCAAGGTAGGGGATAAGTTAGCTGGACGCCACGGCAATAAGGGGGTTATCGCCAAGGTTGCTCCCATAGAAGACATGCCGTATTTAGAGGACGGGACGCCGGTAGATATTGTACTCAATCCGCTTGGGGTTCCTTCTCGTATGAATATCGGGCAGATCTACGAGGCTATCTTAGGATGGGCTGGTCAAAAGTTAGGAGTGAAATTTGAGGTGCCTCCTTTTGCAGGGGCCACTTACGAGGAAGTGAATGAGTGGCTTCAGCGGGCTGGACTTCCGCCTGATGGACGAGTGTATCTATACGATGGGCAAACGGGAGAACGCTTTGATCAGCCAGCGACAGTAGGAGTTATCTACATGCTCAAGCTGGATCACATGGTGGATGACAAGATGCACGCTCGCTCTGTCGGGCCGTATGGGGTGGTCACTTCTCAGCCGCTTGGGGGGCGCTCTCATTTTGGTGGCCAGCGCTTTGGCGAAATGGAAGTCTGGGCCTTGGAAGCCTTTGGCGCTGCAACCCTCCTCCAAGAAATGCTTACTATCAAGTCTGATGACATTGAGGGGCGAATGAAGGCACACGAAGCGATCATCAAAGGGGAAAACATCTCTTATTTCGGCGTGCCTGATTCCTTCCAGGTCCTTGTCAACGAGCTACGCGGACTCTGCTTAGATGTCAAATTTGACTAATCCTAAACTTATATCATAACCTATGGAACAAACGAAAACGCAGACAGCTTCGCGACATTCGGTTGTTACAATACCCGTTCCTATCCGTCGTGTAACTTTGGCACTGGCTTCTCCTGACCGCATTTTGGAATGGAGTCGAGGGGAAGTCGTACGAGCAGAAACAATTGACTACAGGACGCATAAGCCCGAAATGGGTGGGCTCTTTTGCGAGCGTATTTTCGGTCCAGTCAAAGATTATGAATGTGCTTGCGGCAAGTATAAAGGGGCTCGGTATAAAGGCATACGATGCGATCGCTGCGGTGTAGAGGTAATTGAAAAGAAGTGGCGGCGAGTTCGCATGGGACATGTCTCCCTCCAGGAACCCGTTGTTCATCCTTGGTACTTCCGGCATAATCCATCTAAGCTTGGAGCCCTCCTCAACTACAACTCAAAGAAGCTGGAGCAAATCGTCTATTACGATCGGTATGTCGTGATAGAAGTGGGAGATGCGATTCATGTCATTAAGCAAGTGCGACGCAGCAAAGAGGCTCGGGACAGTAAAACAATAGAAGTTGGGGACCTTCTCACACCAGAGGAGTACCAAGAAATCCTCCGACTCTTACGCAATTTAGCGAAAGAGAATCCGGCTATTCGTCCCGAGTCTTTTGTTGCAAAAATGGGGGCTCAGGCGCTGGATATCCTGCTGAGTCGGCTAAATTTAGATAAGCTTTCGGCTGAATTGCGAGCTCAGTTAGAAAATGAAGTATCTGTCCAGCGCCGAAGCGATATTTTGCGTCGGCTCAAGACGGTAGAAGAGTTTCGGGCTGCCAATCGGCGCGTCGAAAACAGGCCTGAGTGGATGATTCTGCGGGTGATTCCGGTGGTTCCACCCGAGCTGCGCCCCCTTATTCCTCTGCCTGGGGGACGATTTACCGCCGCAGACCTCAATGACCTCTACAGGCGCCTTATCCAACGCAACAATCGCCTCAAGCGGATGATGGAAAACCGAACCCCCGAAATTCTCCTCAATAATGAGCGCCGCATGTTACAGGAATCTGTAGATGCTCTATTGGATAGTGCGCGCAAGCGCAATCAAACGCGAGCCTCCGCCGAAAGTGCCTCCGGACGCATTCTCCGCTCTTTGAGCGAAAATATCAAGGGTAAGCAGGGGCGTTTCCGTCAGAATCTCTTAGGTAAGCGGGTAGATTACTCAGGGCGCTCTGTTATTGTCGTAGGTCCTCACCTCAAGCTCCATGAATGTGGGCTTCCTAAAGACATGGCAGTAGAGCTATTCAAGCCTTTCATCATCCGAGACCTTCTGGCACAGCGGATAGCTCGGACTGAAAAAAGTGCTCGACGCTTAGTTGAACGGAAAGACCCCCGAATCTGGCCTATTTTAGAGAATGCACTGCAGGGACATCCAGTTCTCTTGAACCGAGCGCCAACCCTTCACCGTTTGGGTATCCAAGCCTTTCAGCCTCGCCTCGTTGAAGGTAAAGCCATCCAACTGCATCCTCTCGTTTGCACAGGATATAATGCTGACTTTGACGGGGATCAAATGGCAGTGCATGTTCCCCTCAGTCAAGCTGCTATTATGGAGGCTCAAGTACTTCTGCTCTCCAGCCACAATATCCTTCACCCTGCTAATGGTGCCCCAATAGCTGTTCCTTCTCAAGACATGGTCTTGGGATTATATTACATCACAAAGCTGCGCCGCGGAGCAAAAGGCGAAGGCATGAAGCTTGCCGACCCTCAGGATGCCCTTCAGGCATACGATGCAGGTAGAATAGACATGCACGCTATTATTGAGGTAAGACTTCCTGTTGAGAAGGAGGTTTGGGTCCTCGGGGATGAACCAGAAGACAAATATCAGCAGATTATCGGACGATGGAAACGAATCACTACTACAGTTGGACGAGTGATGTTCAATCAGACTCTTCCCCCTGAAATGCCATATGTGAATGGGCTTCTTACTAAAACTGCCATTCGGGATGTGATTATGGAGGTCTTTCGCCGAACAGATCACCGCCGCACCGCCGAGTTTTTGGATAAAATCAAAGAATTGGGCTTTCAGTCTGCCTTCAAAGGAGGACTTTCCTTTACCCTCCACGATGTTATTGTTCCTTCCAATAGAGAACGACTTATTCAGGAGAGCTTCCAACGACGAGAAGAGATCCGTCAAGAATATGCGATGGGACTCATCAGTGATGGAGAAAGGTATAACAAGATTATAGACCTCTGGACTCGCACTTCTAATGAGATTACAGACCAACTTATCCGAGAACTCAAAGTACATGAAGGAGGCTTCAACCCCATTTACATGATGATGCATTCAGGGGCTCGGGGCTCTCGAGAGCAGGTCAGGCAGTTATGCGCTCTACGAGGACTTATGAATAAGCCCCAACGCCGCTTGGGTGCTCGGGAAATTATTGAAACTCCTATCCTCTCTAGCTTACGAGAGGGCCTGAATGTGATAGAATACTTTATTTCCACTCACGGAGCCCGTAAAGGATTAGCTGACACTGCTCTCAAGACAGCCGATGCAGGCTATCTTACTCGTAAGTTAGTTGATGTTGCGCAAGATGTGGTGATTACGGAGGAAGACTGCGGAACGCTCCGAGGTCTGCGACTTACAGCTCTCTATGATGAGAACGAAGAGCTAATAGAAACGCTTGCCTTTCGGATTGCAGGTCGCTTCGCCCTAAATGACATTTATCATCCTCTCACAGGTGAGAAGCTCTGTGGTGCGAGTGAGGAGATTACTGATGAGATCGCTAAAGCCATAGAAGGGGCTGGCATAGAAGCAGTAGAGGTCCGCTCGCCCATTACCTGTGAAGCTGAACGAGGCATCTGCCAAAAGTGCTACGGACGCCACTTAGCCATTGGACGCTTAGTGGAAATCGGAGAGGCGGTAGGAATCATTGCTGCCCAATCCATCGGCGAACCAGGAACTCAGCTCACCCTCCGAACCTTTCACACAGGAGGAACCGCCCAGCGCATCACCGGACAGAGTGCCCTCAAAGCGAAATACGATGGGATAGTAGAATTTAGTGAGGATCTCCGAACTGTGGAGCGTCTCTACCGAGGAGAAAGGGAAAATGTGGTCTTGAGTCGGACAAGTGAGGTATTTCTCCGTCATCCTCAGACAGGGCAAATCATCTGGCGAGCTGACTTGCCGTACGCTTCTGTCCTAAGAGTGAAAAATGGAGAAATGCTCTCTAAAGGACAGGAAATCTGTGTGTGGGACCCCTATGCCCGACACATCCTCGCTGGAGAGTCCGGTATTGTTCGCTGGCAAAACCTCATAGAAGGCAAAACATTTCGAAAGGAACATATAGAGGAGTCTCAGCAAGACGAATACATTGTAATTGAGTCTTCTGACCGATTCCTCACCCCTTCCATAGAGATAAGAAGTCAGTATTATGATGAGGTGTTAGAATCATTTACCCTCCCTGTGGGGGCTCGTCTCATGGTCAAAGATGGGGAAGAGGTTAGCGCTGGGGCTATTTTAGCCCGCACACCGATTCAAGCTGCTCGTACAGCGGACATTACGGGAGGATTGCCGCGGGTAACTGAGCTATTTGAGGCTCGATCGCCAAATGGAGCCGCTGTTTTAGCTGAAATAGACGGGATTGTGCGTATGCAAAGCCGTCGCCGCTCAACCCGTCACGAAATAGAGATAGAATCACCCGATGGCAAGATCTCAGTTGCTCACCAAGTGCCGACCGCCCGCCTCCTTTTCGTCCAAGACGGTGATAAGGTGCGTGCAGGGCAGCCCCTCTGTGATGGACCGATCAGCCCCCATGACATCTTACGCATCTTGGGAGTCTCTGCTGTCGCAGAGTACCTCTTGCGCAATATCCAGCTTATCTATGCCCCTCAAGCTGTCCGCATCAGTACGAAACATTTGGAAATTATCCTCCGTCAAATGCTTCAAAAAGTAGAGATCGTTGACCCCGGTGATACGATATTCCTTCCAGAAGAAGTGGTAGATAAGTCTGAATACTTCCAGGAAAATGCACTTCTGATGGGGAAATACATTGTAATTGATCCTGGAGGGTCTGTAGAGTTTCAGAAAGGCGCCTTTATCACTCAGTCCCAGTTAGAAGAGGCAAACGAAGCATTACGGGCTCAAGGGCGAGCGGAGATTCAGGCTCGCCCAGCTCGCCCTGCTATTGCTCAGCCAAAACTTCTTGGGATTTCTCGGGCAGCTGCTACGACTCGCAGTTGGCTCTCCGCTGCTTCCTTCCAAGAGACTATCCGGGTGCTCATAGATGCAGCCGTTACAGCTCGTACGGATGAGCTTGTAGGACTCAAAGAGAATGTCATTACAGGTCAAAAGATACCAGCTGGTACAGGGTATATTGACCGGCTTCGCGAGCGGACAGAGTACAAATTACCGGTTCCGGAGCTACTCGAACCTCTTCCTGAGCCTAAGCCTGCCCCTAAGCGGAAAGCTGCTACTACCGCTCGTAAAAAGAAAGGAGCGACTGAATCGTGATTTCCCTTCAGACGGTCATTGAGGCTTTAGAGCGCTGGGTACCTTCTCACTGGGCTGAATCCTACGATACTGTAGGGCTCCTATGGGGCGACCCTACCCAATCTCTCACCGGCATCCTCACCACACTTGATATTACGCCAGAGCTCATAGATGAGGCCCAAGCCGTAGGAGCTAACCTCCTTATCGCCCATCACCCCATTTGGTTCGGACAGAAACAGCGTCTATCCTGGGATAATTTTGCTGATCAGGTGATCCAGCGGCTTATTCGGGCTGATATTGCTGTTTATGCCCTTCATACCAATCTTGACCAAGCTCGGGAAGGCGTAAGCTATGTTCTTTGTCAAGTAGTGGGACTCACTCCACGGTCATTCCTCCAAGGTGAAGGAGAGTATGGCATGGGCTACATTGGAGAGGGAGCCATTCCTCTTCCCCCTGAGGATTTTCTTAATCACCTCAAAAGAAGCCTGCAGATTCCGGTCCTTCGGTATGCCAGAGGCCCGCAAACCGCTATCCAAAGAGTAGCGGTATGTGGAGGAGCAGGGAGCTTTCTCCTGCCACAAGCTATAAAGGCCAAAGTAGACGCTTTTGTTACAGCTGATATTCCTTATCATCGGTTTTTTGAAGCTCGGGGGAAGCTCTGGCTCATAGATATTGGGCATTATGAGTCGGAAGTGTGGATTAGCGACCAGATTGCCCGCTATCTTCATGGTCTTTTTCCAGACCTGCCCATCTTTTCTACTCGTCTCAGAACCAATCCAATTGATTACTGGATATGAGCCTCATAGAAACAGCACATGTACGCGAGCGGCTGGTAGAACTTATTCAACTCCAAGTATTATACGACCGCCTCTATACCGTCCGTTCTCGTCAGGGCGACCTTCCCCAGCAGATAGAGGACTTGAGAGATAAAGCGCTCACTCTTCATCGAGAGCTGAAAGAGTTAGGCGAAACGATTCGGCAAATAGAGGCAGAAGCTCGCTCGCTCTATGTGAGTAATGACAGCTTACGCGATCATGAGCAGAAGTTGCGTAAAAAATTAGAAGCTGTCCGAACTAATCAGGAGTACTTTGATATTGAGGTGGAAATCAAAGAGACGCGCCTAACGATTGAGAAGAACAATCAGGACATTCGCCGTTTGCAACAAAAGGCAGAGGCGCTGCGTCAACGCTATGCCGAAGATGAATCTCATCTCCATGAACTTGAAGCGCGCATCACCGAAAAAGAGAAAAGGTTAGAGGAGATTAAGCATCTAACAGCTGAGCAGGAAGCCTACCTTTTAGAGCAGATAGAGGGGCTGAGCCAGCACCTGAATCGGCAGGATCCGCGCTTATTTCAGCTATTTGAGCGCCGACGCCGTTCTCTACGAGGAGGAAAGGCTGTAGTCCCTATCACACCAGTGGAGCGAGTAAAGGGGCGATATGCCTGTAGCGGGTGCTATACCCTCCTCCCTCGCCAACTCTACTGGGAGCTCATTCAGCGAGACAAAATCATCATTTGTGAAAGCTGTGGCCGTTTCCTCATAGATGAGACATTTTACGCTGAAGTGGCTCGGTCTATGGTGTAGCAGCGTCTGGGCACAGCGGGCTGCTTTCTTGTATGCCCTTTGGGACCTGAACTTGGAAAGAGCAGAGAAGGAAATAATGTGGGAGTGGAACCATGCCTACATCACATGGGCACATCACCGCTTAGCTTTCTTCAAGGCTTTATTTCCCCTTCACCCTACTGAGCGAAAAGCCTTCTGGGAGGTGAGCACCCTCAGTGAAAGGCTTTTTGAGCGTCAGATTGCCCCTGCTCTCCCAGAACTGGCAGCCGATATGTACGCTCAGCGGGCTATCCTTCATGTGCTGGAAGAAAACTGGTTCTCTGCTGGGTATGCTGCTTGGAAAAGCTGGCGCCTCCTTCAAAAAGGACTCTCTACAGACCCCCTCACTCACCAATGGAGTGGCTTATGGCAGGTCATATTTGCGACTTTGCCTCCTCCTTACGGGGATTGGCTCCCAGGTACGCCCGAGAGTCGGTGGCATGCCGCTTTCCAAGCACTCCGATTCGCCAGTAATCCTTCCTCCTACACTTTCTGGGAATCAAGCTTGCTCTATTTCTATGCACTTCGCCACATGGACACCCTTGCCAATGCTTGGTTAGACAGTTGTACGAAAATATTCTTTATGAATCAAGAGCCGCCCTACTTATGGCGCTTCTCTATTGCGCTCCATCGGTTAGAGGAAGGGGCCTTCTCTCAAGCCGAATCTCTCCTCCTCGCTTTGACTTCTCAACCTCAGATTAGACGATTTCCTTACCCCTACTATTGGCTGGGGAAGTTGTACCTCTACACAGGCAAATGGGAGGAAGCCCATCGGATGTGGCAGCACTTCATGGACATGCAGCTGCAGCCTTTCGGGATTACCGCTCAATATGCTTGGAGGGGATATATGAGCTGGTGTAGAGGAGATTCTACTCAAGCCTTTGCGCTCTGGAAAAAAGCAACAGCTTTTGAAGGTCTCCTTTGGGAAGAAGATCAAATAGCCCAGAGCCTGGCAAAAGGATGGATTGCTTCCCCGCCTGACTCGGTGGAACGGCTTCTGTGGCAAGCCCGATGGCTCTTACATGGACAAGCATACGAATCCGCCCAACAAGCCTTAGAGCCTCTCAGACAACGATTAACCTCTCTAACAGGGGACCAACGCACCGCCCTTTACTATGTGTATGGACGCCTCTATCACCGATGGGGACGAGAAGAAGCAGCCCGCTTTGCTTACTTTCAAGCCACTAAGCAAGCAGCCTACAAAAATATCTGGATGCAAGCATACGCCGCCTATTACTTAGCTCAGCTTTATGAGAAGTTAGGTGATTGGCATAATGCTCGAATCTATTATCAGGAAGCTGATAAGCTCGGAACCCAAGCAGGACGAACTGGGATCGTCCAAAAAGCGCGAGGAGGATATGCTCGGGTAAAAGACAAAAGATACCTCATCCCCGAAGAGAAACTTCTAAAAGGAAATTCGGAGTAAAAGCAGAGAGTGCAAAATGGAAATAGTCCACTTGAACTTCATTCCCAGAGATAATTTTCATTCAATTGGATCATCTGGCAGGGAACGACGAAGTCCCCATGCATATTCATAGTATTTCAGCTTGAGCCGTACCTTTGTCCAGAAGCCCCACGGTACAGGTATATCCTGCTCGTAGGCTAAGTTGGGTTGAACCCACAATGGTCCTTCTCCTCTCTGCCATCGCTGAAGAGGCAAAAAGCTCATCCAGTTTTTCTTTCTAATATTCACAGCCAGAGGATGACCATGTCCAAGATTCCGGACTAAATTCTGAGTAGGTATGACATTGAGGTGTCCTTCTCGCAGAAGGAGTAAAGAAAGGTGATAGTCCCATGTATCTATTTTACCTTCCATTACTCTTTGTGTCATTTCCCAGAGGTATCTTGCATAAGGGCCAAGGGAACTGAGCCGATGCTCTGGAAATCCTTCGGCTCGGAGGCGAGCCCACCATGAAGGTTCCAACTCATATTTAGCCCAGACACGACGCCAACTCCCCCATCCCCATATCACCCCTATCCGAATAAAATCCCAGCCTGGCGCTAAAGCAGGATGATTGGGAAAAAGCTGAGTACCACTAACCATTCCTATACGATCATCATCGGCATACCGCTCTAACATCTCGCTCATGAACTCAAAAAAGGAAGGATGAGGAAGTGTATCATCCTCAAGAACGATACCTCTCTCCACTTGAGAAAAAAACCAAGAAAGACCTTGAGCGACGGCTCGCCGACAGCCTAAATTCTCTGGGATAAAGTGAAAGTATGCTTCACAGGGCCAGTCTATGTGAGACTGGACAAAAGTTCGGACGGCCTGAGTCCGTATTTGGTCAGGCTCATTTGGTTTGGGTCCATCCGCACTGATAAAAAGGAGGCGAGGTTTTACCCGCCTAAGCATCTCCCACACATGCTGGAGGGTATCAAGACGATTATACACAAGCAGGAGAACGGGCTCTGAAACCACTGCGCGCAAAGATAGGGACTTATCCTCCGGTTATGGGCACATATCCAATTCCATCTGCCTTTTACTCAAATCCTATTAGATTTTTTTCCCGCAAAAGGAGGCATCCAACACCGCGATCAACCCAAGAAAGGAGAGCTATTCCTCCAGGAGAGATGGAAACTCAGGTTTCTGTTTCAGATTTTACTCGTCCCTGAAAACGCAGAAAAGAGCGTAAAAGATTTATTATTGCCGAATAAAGCGCCTCAATATTTTCCCGCTGAGCAGCGGAGATAAACACTGTTGGGTAAGGACTCTGGGCTCGCCAGCTCTCTTCTACAAGCTCACGCTGCTGAGGAGAAAGGCGATCCATTTTGTTCATCACAACGAGAATCGGTATATCTCCTGCCCCAATCGTTTCTAAAGTGCGTTCAACAGTCCGAATCTGCTCTATGTACCCGGGGCTACTTGCATCTACAACGAGAAGGAGAAGGTCTGCCTCCCGCACTTCGGCAAGGGTCGTATGAAATGCTTGAAGCAGATTAGGAGGAAGTTTCCGAATGAATCCAACCGTATCGGAGAGAAGAAAAGGCATGTCACTGAGCACTACTTTTCGCGTGGTGGTGTCTAAGGTGGCAAAAAGACGATCCTCAACTAAAACGGGAGCCTTTGTGATAAGTCTCATGAGAGTAGATTTGCCGACATTAGTATATCCAACAAGGGCGACACGAGGCAGGGAATCGCGCCCCTTACGCCGAATTTCGGCTTGCCGTTCAAACTCTCGAAGGACCTTGCGCAGACGAGCGATGCGCTCACGCATTTTTCGCCGGTCAATCTCAAGCTGCTGCTCTCCTCCGCCGCCCCGTAAGCCTATGCCCCCGCGCTCACGGGATAAATGCGTCCATTGGTGTGCAAGGCGCGGCAGCTCATATTCTAATCGTGCCAGCTCTACCTGCGCTTTCGCCTGAGCCGTGCGCGCACTGCGAGCAAAAATCTCTAAAATGAGCCCCTCTCGGTCCACGACAGGTTTCCCCCAAGCTTTTTCTAAATTTCTCACCTGAACCGGAGAAACCTCTGCATCAACCAGTACAAAGTCTATCTTTTCGCTCTGCTGGGCAAGTATTCCTTTTACCTCCTCTACGCGACCGCTTGTCAGAAAGGTGGCAGGGTCAGGTCGTCGCCAACCGAAGCTGATTGCCCGAGCTACTTCATATCCCGCACTTCTCACAAGAAATAGTAGTTCCTCCAGGTATTCCTCACTCTGCTCTGGTCCTTCGCTAATGCCTTCTACCCGTATGACTAATCCTCGTAGAGTTTGTGAGTCATGATTAGATGAGAGGCTCATTCAGCGGCGAGAGAATAGACGCGCAGTTTATTTTTCTCTATCGTATAGAGCCGACGGTCTATCGGGTCTACCTCATACTGGGGATTCTGAAATATGCTTAGAGGACCTAATCCTTTCTGAAAAGCCAAGGTGCATTTTTGCTTGTCGTAGGCGTAGAGCGTAACAGTATTGCCTTCCATGCCTAATAGAAAGACCATGTTTTCAGCTTCTTTCATTCGGGCACGGCGAGCTTTCACCAGAGCAGCCCATGCGGCATCCGCTACAAGGGCAGCTCCGACCGCACCTAATCCATAAGCAGCCGCTTCAAGCGACTTTTTCAGAGAGGTAGAGGCATCTGGACGGTCCCACGGGCGCTCGGGATCATACGATACCGTCTGAAGCATCTTATAAGTGAGATAGGCAGAGGTAAGGTACCCTGCGGCAGATATCGTAGCGCCTAAGATACGCAGAGCAGCTGGTTGAGCAGGCACCGGACGCTGAAACTCACAGATAACTTTACCCTCGGGAGTCAGAGCATATATTGTAGAGCCGCCCCATATCCACACTTTGCCTGCATCGTAGATGATGCCCTGAGGAGGGTCTGCTTGAAAGGCTGAAAGTCTGTCTCCTATTGGACGCGCTTCGGTACCAGGCCCATCCCAGCGAAAGACCTGCCCTGTCTCATCTATCAGAAAAGCTTGAAATACGCCTCCTTCTTCTCGCACTGCGAAGGGCAATTGGAAGGGGCGCTTAATAGGCTTTTCCCAGAGGACCTGACCATCCTCGCTGAGATACTGCAAGCGCCGGACCGTTTGCACTAAAAAGCCTCCTGGCACGGTCTGTGCATTCAATAGGGCGCCTTTGAGGGAAATAGGACGCTTGAACATGAAATCTCCTCTCTGAATATCCAGTACATCTACTTCTACTGCCCACTCATCTGCTGGGCGACTGGCTGTCCATGTTCGCTCCCGTTGGAAAAGGCAGAGTAGGCGGTTCTCATCCAGCGGAATATAGCCACTCAGCAGTCCTGGAAGTTTCAGCCGCTCTCCCCACAAATTTATTCCATTTTCATAGCTCAATAAGACGGCTATTGGCGGAAAGAACAGATTCCGCCCTGTGGCTCGCTCAGCCGAGCCGGGCTGTAAGTCGTCGGTGAATAGCAAGATTCCTTTGGGCGTGCTGAATGCATGTAAGATGTTATCTCTCGGCACATCTACGGGCTTTTGCCAGACAGGCTGACCATCAGAGCGACGCACAGCGGTAACTCGCCCGCGCCCGAAAGCCACCACCCATTCTTTCTCCTCATCTATGAAGATATAGGTGCCTGTCATCGCCCGAAGGCTAATCCCCTTTACAATCTCCGTCCGCCACAGGGTATTGCCCGAGGTAGCATCTACGGCATAAAGAGCCCGATTGGTGAGGAAATACACTTTGCCGTCATATGCGGCGAGATTGCTTTGGAGCTGCTCGCTACTGGGCTTTTCACCTGCTGGACGGTGCCAGCGCCGCTCGCCCGTGCGCAGATCATAGGCAGCTATGATGGACGTCTGCAAACTGAGAAACTTAGAAGGGTCCTTGGCGCCGACGCCAAAAACGACCAAAAGTCCCTGATTAGGCAAAACGGCGCGACCACTCACCCACGCCCAAGATTCCCCCTTCGCTAAGGCGTCAAATATCACCTTTCCCGTTATGGCATTTAGTACCAGGTAGCCTTGCATGCTCCAGAAAGGATGCAGCTTTCGCACGCTATCCACGGAGAGACTGGGGTCTGCGGTGATAAGCCTACCTGCTTCCCACAGCAGAGCATCTCCAATGGGACGCCACTCACTGGAGGGAAAGCGACCACATGAGCTGCATTCCCATAGTTTCTCGCCCTTCGCCGCACTTAGAGCATAGGGACGCTTGTCAAAAACAATTACATTCCCATCTGGGAGCAGGGATATGCGAGCAGAGCTGGATACAGAGGCTTCCCATAAAGGAGACTGCAACCATATGAGACCGACCCACCAAGTGAGCATATGCAAATATACGCGTAGGCTCAGTCGGGCTCTCGGTGGAGAGTAGCGGATTCGAACCGCTGGCCTTCGGCTTGCAAAGCCGACGCTCTACCATCTGAGCTAACTCCCCGTGGGCCTGCGTGGACTCGAACCACGGACCTCAACATTATCAGTGTTGCGCTCTAACCACCTGAGCTACAGGCCCAGCTTCGCAAAGGTAATACATTTCTCATTTCTCCTCATCTATTCTACCCTCCGCTACCTTCGCATAATGGAGCTTAAGCAGGAAGTGCTCAATGTGCGTTTGGCCCAGTTTTTTGCTCAGATGGGGCTTTTGGCACATCCTGAGTTGCAACTCAAAGAGCGGCGTAGCATTCCTGACATATATGTGCAGCTGGGAGGGCTTCCGATTGTCATAGAAGCTGAAGTAGAAACCACGCCCAATGCGCGCCAGAAAGCCTGGGAAAAGATTCTTCAGCGGCTTGGGCAGCGGTTATGCCATGCAGGGGTAGCAGTGGTATATCCCAAAGAATGGCGCCAGCTTTCTCATCTCTATGCTGAAGAGGCTCTGAAAAAGCAAAGTCTTGATTTTGCCATAGCCCTTTCTGAAAAAAGTGAGGCGCGCTGGCAAACCGGCTCTGCCGAGGAGCTGGTAGAGATTATTCGTCAGCTTCCTACGCGTATTTTATCGGAGGAGGACCTCAAATTAGCCGTAGAAACGCTAAAAGAGGGCGTGCGGATTCTCAGTCAGTCTTTTCTCCCGCTGCGGGGCATAGAGGAGCGTTTAGCGGAGATTCTGGGGATGGACCCTGAAACTGTAAGCCCGCATAAAACTAAACAAGCCGCCGCTGTGCGAGATATTGCAGGGCTTATCCTTATGAATGCTTTGCTTTTTCATGAGGAGCTGAGCCGATGGCACAAAGATGTGTCTCCTTTAGCTAAGTACGAAATAAAACCTTCTCTACAATCTCTCTTACGGGCGGAATGGCGTCGTATTCTTCAATCAATCAACTACCATGCGGTCTTTGACTTAGCGGTTAGAGTGTTACAGGAGCTACCTACAGACCCAGGGATAGACGAGGCGCTACGCCAAGCTATGCGAAAAGCCCAAGACCTTTCCCGACAGCGGGCTATTCTTCGGCATGATGTAGCAGGGCGCATTTATCACCTGCTGTTAGGGGATATTGCGAAGCCCTTGGGCACGTACTATACTTCGGTAGCGGCGGCTACCCTTCTTTTGCGGCTAGCCTTAGCGCCAGAACGCTGGGAGTTAAACTGGGCAGACCCCCAGGCTGTAGGCGCTTTCAAGGTGGCGGACTTCGCATGCGGCACAGGTACACTCCTCATGGCAGCCGTCCAAACCTTGGTAGATAATCATCTCTCCACAGGCCAAGCAAACGAAGAAACTCGGAAAGCACTCCTCAAAGCTTTGTTAGAAGAGAGCGTATGGGGCTTTGATGTGCTGCAGTCGGCTTTGCATATTACGGCTACTACTTTGGCTTTACCGATGCCGGAGGTCATGCTTAAGGGCATGCGGCTTTATGCCATGCCTTTGGGGCTGCAGGAGGGGCAACCTCGCTTGGGCAGCTTAGAGTTTCTGCGCAGCAGCCAGTCCGAAGCCTAACTGGCTCTTTTCCCTTACGCCCCCGAAGGCGAAGTCGTAACCGACCCCAACCCCACTAAAATCCCCGTACACCCGCCCCTCATGCAACTCATCTGCATGAATCCCCCTTTTACGCGCAGTAGCATAGATAACCTCCTTTTTGGTTCGGTTCCGATTAGCCATCGCCCCAAGCTCTCCGTCTCCCTCCAGAAACTCCTTGACCAGCGCGATCTCAAAGCATCCGTTCAAGCAGGTCTGGCAGCAGTATTTTTAGCCCAAGCAGACCAATACCTCGAGCGTGAAGGCAGA
>JANXAJ010000008.1 GCA_025062295.1 Bacteroidia bacterium
TTTTTTGCTGTGTATTTTTTGGGGTTAATTTTTTTGGTCGTTTGATTTTTTGGGTGCCTGGGCGTTTGGGGGTGGCACGCTAAATCACAGCTATTCTCCTTTTAGTGTAGGACAGTTACCTCAAAAGCAGCTCTCGCCAATTCACTCTCCACTCGGAGAATGTAAGTACCACTCGGAATATCATGTACATCAACGGAGAGCTGAGCTTCGCCGGCAGGTATAGCAAAGGGCGACCAGGCTTTGACTATTCTTCCCTCCAGCGAGTACAGGGTCAGGCGAATCTCACTGGCGCGCTGGCTCTCAAAGCGCAGATTCAAACATTCTGTCGTCGGATTGGGGTAAGGGGTCATGATCGATTGAGTTCCGCCATTGATCCATGTACCTGACGCAGTTTGATCTTCGTAGGCATAAATGATAGGAAAGAGAACAAAGTTGAGCTGAGCCGCTATCCCACCCACTGGTGCCCAATCTACTATGAACCCTCCCTGCAAAACAGGAGCTCCTTCATAGACTCCAGTAGAGGCATTGTATAGGCCAACAGAAAAGACACTTCGACCTGCGAAAAGCGTGTCTCCTGTGAGACACGGATGGCTCTCAATATCCCCCGAAGTCCTCGGTCCCATGAAGAAATACAAGGTGTCCGCAAGGTTGAAAGTGTTCCGATTGAATACTTCGCTTTCCAGGGCAATATAGTACGAACCAGAATCACGAACAACTACTGGTGACTCAAAGTAGGCAAAGTCAAATACTTCCAAGAAGCTCTGCGAAACTTCTGGACAGTTCGGTCCTTCCTCGTCTAAGAGTCGGTTAATAAGCCTGACTTGAGAAAGAGGCTTTGTAACTTCTGCGATAATGCTGTCTGAAGAGGGCTTCGCTCCTGCTCGGGGTGGATCGTAGAGAGGCCACATTACCCTCTCAGCGGGGTAAATCCGATAAAAGAGGGTGTAAGCCCCATCAGCCACAGGGTCTGGGGAAGGGGCAGATGTTGCTGGCTCACACGGCTGACTCCCTGCAAAATTGATAATAGCTGTTGCGACTCCCTTGATACCCACTCGCCATGCTGAGCCTGCTCGACGGGGCACAATGTCATAGCGCTCTGCCACGCCCCCATTTGTGCATAAATAATACAGAGTTCCTTGAATATCGAGTCTAAGGATTGTATCCCTTTCAATCCCGAATACGGGATATGCAAACGCCGACAAAAGGGAATCAAAAAATGTCCCCACACAAGCAGCTGGCGGATTCTGACGAGTGTTAGGCCCCACCCCGTTACTGATAAGAGTATCTTCAGCGAAATCAGGTTCAGTAGAAGGAGTGGCAGGAATCGTTACATAGTCCTGATTCGGAAGTAGCCATGCAAGGTTGGCTGTCCTAAAGTTTAGATTAATAAGGGGCGACCACTCGACCCTTCGCTGAAAAGCATTCAGCGTTTGCCTCGTGGAATAGGTTTCTAACGCCCGAAGAAGGGGACTGGTTGCTTCGGCAGGTAGGGCAATTCTCTGCTGAGCCCATGCACAGGCACAAATGACGGTTACAATCCAACTTCTCGGTCTCATACAAGAGCTAAGATACAACTTTTTCAGAGATCAAGCTCCTAAACGGCAAATACCTGCCTAAGTACTGAATCGTATCCACAAAAGCTCCCCTATCCATGCAGTAAAAGCGAGGGGTATTCCTTTTCGCCATGCCAACGAGAGTGTTTGATCTGGACGCCAGCGAGGCCAAGTCCATCGCAGTATCATCTGTAAGAGAATCAGACAAGGAGTGAACAAAAGCAAAAGACCGCCGAAGAAGACATAACTCATCCAAACCGCTTGGAAAAGCATCACACAATATTCAGCAAGCATGAATAGGGCGAATCGGAAACCACTATATTCCGTCAGCGTACCTGCAACAAGCTCTGATTCTGTTTCTGGAAGGTCAAAAGGAGCTCGGTGGGCGACCATCAAACCAGCTCCTACCCATATTAGTCCAGCCATGAAAAGTCCCGGGCTCTGAAAAAGACCCCACAAAGTCCTTTGCGATTCAACGATTGCCTTAAAGCTGAGGGTTCCATAGTGGGTGAGTACAGTCAGAAATAGGAGTCCCAGGATTAGTTCATATGCTAGTAAAAGAGCAAGCAAGCGATAGGCGCCTAGCAGAGCGTATTTACTTCCGCTGGACCATCCTCCCAGCAAGAGGGCTACAGCTTCTAAGGAAAGGGTAGCTCCAGCTAACCACAGAGCGTACTCGTGGTCTGCATTCGGCTCGGCAGCCGGAATCCATGCAAGGGTACCTATGACAGCTCCAAAGGCGAGGAGAGGGGCAAACAAGAAGGCTCCCTTGAATGCTGTCTCAGGTATGCTTTCCGCCTTGCGCAGGAGCTTGAGAAGATCAGCAAAGGTCTGGAGAAGTCCAAAAGGGCCTGTTTCTTCTGGTCCCCTTCGGTCCTGAACCCAGGCTGCAAGCTTGCGCTCTATATAAACGGCCAGAAGGCCATAAAGAAGCACTCCACTCACTACAAAGAATCCTGTCACTCTTGTCGGATGAAGGTCCAGAAGGTATCCCCACGGAGCCCAAGCCGCAGAGTCTCCACACTCAAAATGTCCTCAGGGGAGATATTGCCCAGATTGGTATTGGCGCCAAATCGCCGAATGAACCATACTTGCTGACTGCGCTGAGGAGCCTCAAAAATGAGCTTATGATGAGGAATCACATGAACGACCTCCTCCACAAGCCCTTCCCGAACCTCTCCCGTGGAGCGATACATCCCTACTGTGCCACTCTCCCGAGCCTCAGCAATCACCCACAGCGAACCGGCTTCTAATTCAGCCTGAATAAGTTCTATCCAGCGAAAAGGAGGCAGCACTTTCGCAGCATCCTTACTCCCTACCTCGGAGAGCACAACATATCCACGCTGACGAAAATCGGCTATCCACCGCAGCTTCTCCTCATGAGGTACTTCTACGCTTCCATCTGAAACTTCCACTACCTGAATCTGATATCGGTCTAAGAGGCGATAAAATTCACTGGTAGCTCCTCTCACATAGAGAGCTTCCCACAAAGTCCCTCCGAAGTAGGGCTCCACTCCCCCTTCCTTGTAGAGCCTGACCTTTGATTCCAAAGACCCCGTTACATACGCTGTCGTCCATCCCAGCTTGACAAAGTCTATATAAGGGGCGGCAATCGTTAGTAGATCCTCCACAGCGTGAGGACCTAAGCCCTTATCCATTATCATGGTAAGGCCCTCTCGGCGCGGCTTGGAAGTACGAGAGGGCAGATTAGGCAAAGGAAAGTTGCCCATACCTATAGCGATGAAGAAGAACTCGAAAAGGGTGAGGTAGACTAAGACCCTCTGTCAAGCGATGAAAGAGCTCTACTTGAGTTGAGTCCGTCAGTAGCGCTAGCTCTAAACTCACGAGGGCTGCGTCATATTGGCGCTGATAAACTAAGAGGGCGGCATGCCAGTAAAAAGCTGCCGCAGGTAGAACAAGCCCCTTCAGCCGAAAAGCTCGCTCCAGTAGATGTAAGGCAAAGGCATGCTCCCCAGCAGCAAAAGCCATCTCCACCCATTCAAGCCATGCCTGAGGTGTTCGAGCCATGTGCCGCATGGCATACCGTAGGACCCCTCTGAGACGAGAAAACTCTCTCACCTTGATAAGACTCACCATTAGCCGACCCAGCGCATGAATCCGATGCTTCTCATGCTTGATGAGGGTTCTATACTGGAAGATAGCCCGAACGTAACTTCCCTCTTCCCAGTGAAAGTCTGCAATCTGGCGCCGAATCCGAGGAGAATGCAAACCATATTTGTACAAGCTCTCCACATATCGGCGGGCACTCTGAAGATCTCCCAACCTTTGATAATGGAGCACGAGATGAGAGAGAATAATAGCCTTCCGGGGAAGATAGTGTCGAGCCCATAACCATGAGCGGAAGGCTTCTTCTCTATGGCCTTGAGCTTCATGCCAAAGGGCCCAAAGAATATGCAACTCTCCCATCCATCTATCCTCAGGCTCCTCTGTGCTCTCTAAGAGCGAAGCGGCTTGATGCAAAGCCTGGGCAGCTTGATTGTATGCGAACTTACTCAGGAAAAGGCGGGCTAAACCCAGCCATAAAGTAGGCTCAAGCGGCGATTCCCACAGCTGCTGAGAAAACGCATGAAGGCCTTCGTGTAGCTTTTCTGAGCGGCGATAGGCTCCAACCAGATATTGAATAAAAGTCATTTGGCGAGGGGGAGATGCAACACTCCACCCTTTCCACAAGTAGGGAATGGCTTTCTCCCATTCACCCCGAAAAAGATAACCTTCAGCTAACAACCGAGCCCCCCAACTGCGCGCTGCCCCTGACTCAGTCTCCTCCCACCACAGCTCAAAAAGCCACTCAGCTGCTTCCCCTCGTCCCGCTGCTAAACTCACTTCTATTAAATGTTCATAAACTTCTGGGGTTAAAGGCATCCGCTCAAAGGCTTCCATCCCTTGTACGTACGCTTCTAAATATCGCTCCTCCTCATAGGCTATTCGGCTCCGCCACCATTTTACCTGCTCCCAATCAGGGTACAAATAACTAGCATGATCTATCAGCAAACGCGCAGCTGAAAAGCGACTCTCCTCCATATACCACTCAAAAAGCTCCTTAAGCTCACTCTGACTGTAGTAGGTGAGCCGCCCCGCCTGCCACTCCCCCTCAAACCGCTGGCGCAGGCCTTCTACATCTATTTCATCTTCTTCATACCAAAACATGAAACGAAAATACAAGTTTGTCTCAAAGAGATAATCCACACATCTGCAAAAGGTGATGCGTTTTTAGCTGCGGTAGCGTGCAGCCTACCCTCAGAGAACCAAGACTATCCTAAACTGGCGGAAGAAGCCGAGCTTCTTTCACCCATGGTAGAGTCTGAATATAAGTCAGACTTTCAGGACGGAGGGACTCATCCATCTCGTAAACTTGGAGAGCTATGTCTTCCTTCGCTCGACGACTCACGGTAAGGGTGGCAATATTCACCATGTCAGATGCAATGATAGCTGACAGAAAGGCCACTGCCCCCCGAATATCTTTCGCTTGAACTACGAGGGTAGGGAGCTGCCCTGTGAAATTCGTATGTAGTCCGTTGATAGCTGTAATTAGGATAAGCCCACCTCCCCTTGAGATACCCTCCACTTCTACTTCTTTACCTTCTCGGGAGGCACGAATGCGAAGCGTATTTGGATGACCTTTAGCTGAGCTGATAACAGGGTCAAACTCATATTTCAACCCTAATTCCTCTGCGAGTGTAAGAGCCTCCCGAATTCGCTCATCATCCACAGTTAGTCCCATCAGTCCCGCAAGGACTGCCTTATCACTGCCATGCCCTCTATGGGTCATAGCCAGCGAATTGTAAAAGGTTATCCAAGCCTGGGAAGGCATACCTCCCAAGAGATGATAAACAACGCGAGCAATTCGCACCACACCTGCGGTATGAGAACTACTCGGGCCAATCATGATGGGACCCAACATGTCAAAAACACCACTCGGTTCTTGACTCATCAAAAGCGTGAAGTAGAAGGCTGGGGTGGCAGGAAAAGGAGAGCAAACTGTCCGAAGAAACCTTCTATACGGTCTCGGGCTGCACCGTCTATCCCTTCCAACAGAGTGGTCTGAGGTCGACGGCGAAAGTACAGAAGGCTTATCTCACTCCACGGATTAGGACGCCATGAGAAACCTATACCCCATCCAACTCCATTCACCGAAAAGGAAGCGGGTATCCCTGAAATCGGCTGCCGCTGAGAAGAGCGAGGCATAGCTGTCAGACGAAAGACATTCCCCTCAACTATGGGAGAGAGGCTTTTCTTGAGAGGCCTCAGCCGCAGGCTTAGCCCCAGACTGTTCCAACGGGTCTGGGTGAGGCGAGCCTGACGACGGTCCTGGCTGACAAAGCGTCCCATTTCAAAAAAAAGTCCAGGCTGAAGGCGGCGCTGCCCTCCAAATCGCACGCCACACCCTCCTGCTCCATAAAACCGATGCCACACTTCATCAGAGGCTACTAAATCATTCTGGCTTGTGTGTCCGCCCCACCCACCAAAAAGAACTACTTGAAGCCATATCCATCCCATCTTTACAAAGATAAAAGCTTTTCTACTTTGTGCAGGGCAGTCTGAAGGCGTCGGAGACGCTTCTCCATCTGCTGAAGTTGAATCAGACGCTGCATCTCATGAGCTCGGAGGGCATCTCCCATCTCCGACCGGAGCGCCTCTTCATAGTCTGAAAGGGCCGACCGAAACCTATCCCATGCTTCTATCACCTTTTCCCAATCCACCTTCCGAAAGTACAGCACGGTGGGGATAATTCATAAAGCTGTAGGGAGTATTTACCTTTGCCAATCCGTGTTTGAGCAGAAAGATTATTTATCCCGACCTTTTAGGAGGTGTAGAATTCAAAGGTTGGGATACTCCATCAAGGGAGCGTTCCTTAGGGCTTCCCAATCTCTTTGGAGAGAAAGGGAGGCCTTTTCTGACCCCAGCAGGGCAGCTTCTCTCTTCCTCCCCTTTCTTGGGAGACAAATCCTTATAGACTCATGGAATCTGTGGTGAAAACCTACCATGTCCCTGTCTTGTGCGATGAAGCAGTGGAAGGACTAATCACAGATTTAGATGGTATTTATGTAGATGCGACCTATGGGGGAGGTGGGCATGCTCGGGCGATTTTGAAGAAGCTAAGCGGGAAAGGACGCCTCTATGCTATAGATAAGGACCCAGCTGCCCCGCTTTCTGTCCTGCAAGATGAACGGTTTCAAGGAATCAGAGGAGACTTCAGGGACATAAAGGAGCTACTGGCAAGATGGGAAGTAGAGCGGGTCCATGGGATTTTGGCAGATTTAGGAGTCTCTTGGCATCAGTTAGATACGCCCGAAAGGGGTTTCAGCTACCGATGGATAGCGCCGCTGGACCTACGAATGAACCCTTCAATCGGTGAGCCAGCGTGGGTCTGGATCGGCAAACAAACGATTTCTTCCTTGGCTAAAATCCTTCGGCTTTATGGCAACCTGCCCAAGAGTCATCGTCTGGCTAAAGCTATCCTGAAAAATTGGCACAGCGAATTCACCACGGGGGAACTGGTCGCCTGTGCTGAAGCTGTCTTTGGTCCGAAAGCTTCGCATTACAGTGCTCCTCTGTTTCAAGCCATTCGAATAGCAGTAAATGCAGAACTTGAGGCATTAGAGAGACTTCTGCGTGCCGCAGAAGCCCTCATTGTCCCAGGGGGACGATTGGTGATCCTTACTTATCATAGTGGAGAGGCTCGACTGGTAAAAGCCTTTATCCGAACCCCCTATCGCTGGGATCCAGTTACAGGTCATCAGCAATTCCAGTGGCGCCTTCTTCGTAAGGTCAGACCCTCTCCAACCGAAGTAGCCCGAAATCCTAGAAGCCGCTCAGCCATTCTCTGGGTTGCAGAGAAGACATGAAGGCGCCCCCTTTTCTTTTCTTCCTTCGCTGGATACCTCGAGGCGTCGCTCTCTGGCTATATATTGCCTTCTGGATAGTCGTGTATGTAGCCACACAATATCGGGCAGAGATGAAGGTAAGACAACTCCACCAACTTCGGAAAGTTCTCTCGGAAAGACGTGCTGAATACCTCCAACTCAATGCGAGCGTCAGCCAGAAGCGCAGCTACTCTGCCCTGAAGCCAATGCTTGATAGTCTTGGCTTAGAACTGCCAAAAGAAGCGCCAATCCTTGTTCCCATCTATGAGTAAGACCCTCAAGCGCTTTTATCTCATCCTTATTGGATCTGTCATCGCATGGATAGGATTAGCAGGTCGGTTGATGTACCTACAGTGGAAGTATCGTGAAGCCTCTCCCTACGAGCCTTATGCTCAGCGCCCTTACCTCCGCCGAGTGGCAGGGGAGCGAGGTAGCATTTTTGCTCGGGATTATACTCTCTTAGCCACCAGCATGCCTCTCTTCCGAGTCGCAGTAGACCCTACCGCATGGGAAAAAGCAGAAATCCAAGATTCTCTTCATCTCTTAGCAGAAGGGCTGAGTCGGCTCTTTCCCGATATTTATCCTCATGCTGCGAAAGTTTGGTCTCTATTATACGAACGATGGAAAGCAGGGGATCGCCATGTCTATCTTTTGCCTTATAAGGTCCTTCTGACCTACCAGCAGCAGAAAGCTATCGCTGAACTGCCTCTTCTGCGAAATAAGTTAGGTAGAAAGGCCCTTATCATAGAAAAGATCACACATAAAAGATCATATCCCTATGGAGGTTTAGCGCGGGCTACTCTGGGGTACTTAGTAAATGACTCTGTGGCTTGGCGAGGACTTGAGAGTGCTTTTCATGAAGTTTTACGCGGAGAGGAGCGTTGGATACTCGTTCGGCGCCTTCCGAATGGAATTGAGATCCCTTTAGAAGACTTAGCGGAATATGAGCCCCAGCCAGGGGCTGATATCTTCACTACAATAGACCCTCACCTTCAGGATATTGTGAGCGACGCTTTAGAGCGAGCAGTGAAGCGTCATCGTGCTCAAGAAGGAGTGGCTATCTTGATGGAAGTAAAGAGTGGTGAGATTCTGGCTATAGCTAATGCAGGAGAGACGTTCAATCATGCTGTGAGTACTCTCTGGGAACCTGGATCTACTTTTAAGGTAGCGACGGCAGCAGCTCTCTTAGAGGAAGGTGCGATTGAAGTGAGACAGCGTCTGCTGGTCCCCGCCACGCTTATGGTGGCGGATCGAAGCCTCTCCGATGGCTATGGTACGACTATCATGACCTTTGCAGAGGCGCTAGCTCGCTCAAGTAATGTAGCTTTTGCTAGCCTTGCCTTCAAAGTATTTGGACATCAGCCAAGGAAGTTTTATGCCTATTTAGAGAGATTTGGGCTCCTACAACGATCAGGTATCTCCCTCCATTCAGAGCCGCGTCCTACCTATATCCCCCTGCAAAGCTCTCACTTCAATCCAACGACCCTCCCTTGGATGGCGATTGGGTATAATATTCAGCTTACCCCTCTTCAGCTTTTGACTTTCTACAACATGATTGCAAATGATGGACGATGGGTTCCTCCCAAGTTAGTGCGAGAGATAAGATACCCTGACGGGCGATGTGAAGAGCCGCCTCTGCCTCCGAGCCGACTTGTCATGAAACCTCCTACAGCTCAGACCCTTCGTCGGCTGATGGAAGAAGTGGTAGAGAAAGGAACTGCTCGCACGATTGCGACCTCGCTTTATAGGATTGCGGGCAAAACGGGTACAGCCAAAAAAGTAGAAGGAGGAGTGTATGTGAATCGGTATCGGGCTTCATTCGTAGGGTTTTTTCCAGTGGAGCATCCACGCTACTCCTGCATCGTGGTGATAGATGAGCCGCAGGATGGCAGTATCCATGGCGGCGAAGTAGCAGCCCCAGTTTTTCGGGAAATAGCTGATGCTGTGGTATTTAGAGACTTGGGCGTAGCTCCTCGGTCGCTGGAACCTGTAATGCCTCGCTCGCAGCCCTCCCTACCGGTCATGGTGCAGCGGCGAGTGATCCCCCTCTATAATGCTCTGAGCATTTCTACCCCCGACCGTCCCCCCACGCCATGGGTACGCACCCATTCAACCCCTTACTATGTACAATTTCTCCCTCATAACCGCTCCCTTCCAGAGAGCACTATCGGGATGAGCTTACGCAGTGCTCTCTATGAGCTTGAACAAGCAGGATACACTGTTTATTGGAAGGGGAAAGGCCCCCTTGTAGTGGAAGTAGAACGCCGAACTCCTGAAGAAGTTCTCTTGAAGCTCGGTTATGAAGCGCCTCTCTAAGCTCCTCAAAGGCATCAAGGGAGTCTATCGGATTCAGGGTGAGATGGACATAGACATTACCCATCTTACTGCCGATAGTCGGGAAGTGCGGCCAGGGTCCCTATTTGTTGCCTGGAAAGGACGTACGAATGATGGGCATCGCTTCGCTCACGAAGCCGTCGCTCGGGGCGCCCGAGCAATCCTTGTAGAGACTCCTATTGAGATTGACTCCTCCGTTACCCTCCTTCAGACTCAAAACAGCCGAGAAGCCTACGCTCATTTATGTGCTGCCTGGTTTGAATACCCCGCCTATCATCTCAAAACGATTGGTATCACAGGCACTAATGGTAAAAGCTCCACAGCCTATTATATCTATCAGCTTCTAAAAGGATTAGGACGGCGTGTAGGCCTTATTGGCACTGTCTTTTGCTTAGCAGAAGAAGAAATACTTCCCGCCACCTTGACAACGCCTGACAGCTATGAGCTCCATCGCCTTTTGAGCTACTACCTCCAGAAGGGCATCTCTCATGTGGTGATGGAAGTGAGTTCTATCGCTTTAGATCAGAGGCGGACCGAAGGCATTCCTTTCTCCGGCGCTATTTTTACAAACCTCTCTCACGACCACTTAGATTATCACGGGTCGTTTGCTGCTTATCGTGATGCAAAGAAGCGCTTATTTGATAACCTCTCTCAGACAGCTTTTGCTCTCACAAATGCGGATGATAAGCATGGACTCTTCATGCTACAGAACACTTCAGCAGTACGGTACAGCTACAGCCTTCAAGGAGTAGCTGATTTCTCGCTTCGCTTGCGAGACTTAGGTTTGTGGGGCATAGAATATGAATTGCATCTAAGGTACGGAGAAGCCCACCCTCATCGAGAGATACCCCTTCTACTGGAGACGAGCCCAACCCTCACTGCCCCTCTGATAGGGCGCTTCCAGGGATATAATCTGTTAGCAGCAGTAGCAGGGGCTTTTCTGATAGAGGGCGAAGGTGAGATCGCTGAGCTTCGGGCTCGCTGGCATGAACTTGTTCAACTCTCTACTTTACTAAGAACCCTTCCCGGCCGCTTAGAACCTGTTCCTCTACAAGAAGGGCGAGTAGGACTTGTAGATTATGCCCATTCGCCTGACGCTGTGGAGCAAGTGCTTCAGACGCTGCGTCCGCTTCTCTCGGGAGAAGGGAAACTCGTCGTCGTGCTTGGAGCGGGCGGCGATCGTGATCGAAAAAAGCGCGCACCGATGGGTCAGATCGCTGCTCGTCTGGCTGACATAGTCATACTAACGAGCGACAATCCCCGCTCAGAGGATCCACTCTCTATCATTCAGGAGATGATGGAAGGGATACCTCTTACTCTCCGCTCAAAGGTTTTTGCTATCCCCGATAGGCAAGAAGCCATCCAAACCGCTGTTCAGCTTTCACCGCCCCGTAGCCTCATTGCTGTCCTCGGAAAAGGGCATGAAACTTACCAGGAAATTCAAGGCATAAAATATCCTTTTAGCGACAGGGCTGTTTTAGAAGCTTTGGCTTATGCTCACTGAGTTGATGCATTGGTTGGATGAGACTTACCAGATTGCTGGGATGGGTCTTTCATCTTATATCAGCTTCCGCACCCTTATGGCGGCGCTGACTGCTGGGGGGGTAGGCTTGGCTGTAGGTCCATTTCTCCTGCGGTGGCTGCGCCGACACGCTCTGAACGAAACCATTCGGTCAGAAGGACCTCCTACCCACGCCAGCAAGAAGGGCACTCCGACGATGGGAGGACTCCTTATCCTTATGAGCTTAGCAGCGGGTGCTCTTTTTTGGGGTGAATGGCGGAGTGCCTATTTGTGGGCTCTATTCGGTCTGGCTCTCTGGCTTGGGGCGATTGGATTTTTGGATGATTGGCTCAAGCGCCAACGAGGAAAAAAAGGACTCTCCCCTCGCCTCAAGCTATTAGGTCAGATAGGGGGAGCCCTTTGGCTTACCACCCTCATGCTGACTGATCCCAGCTTCTACAGCACAAGAGAGCGAGTGCGTCCCGATGGACGGATTCGGATCTCCCCTCTCTTAGCAGAAGTCGGCTTCCAGAAAGGAGATAAGCTCATAGCCGTTGAAGGGCATCCCTTTCTACTAAGTGAATGGCGATTCCGCTCCACCGACGAGAAGTCTCCGTCTCCTACAAGCTATACCATTCAGCGAGAAACCACAGTGGTTCATCTACATGTGCCAAAAGGTAAGGAAGCCGCTGTCGCCGCAGAGCTTTTCGGAGAGAAGCGCCCCGAGTCCCTTTTCCGAACAAACCTTCCCTTCGTCAAGAATCAGGAAATCTCCTATGGTACAATCGGTAATTGGGTGGCCCCCTTATGGATACGCATCTTGATTTATGGACTTCTTATTCTTCTCATCCTCACAGCTACAAGCAATGCTTTCAATCTCACTGATGGATTAGATGGGCTTGCTGCTGGCGTAGGGGCAATTGCTTTTGTCAGCTTGGCAAGTTTCGCCTACTTCTCCAGTAATCGGATATGGGCAGATTACTTTATGATTCTATACCTTCCCCATGCAGAGGAAGTAACGGTCTTTGCAGGGGCAGCGGCTGGAGCATGTATTGCTTTTCTTTGGTACAATGCCTATCCAGCGCAAGTCTTCATGGGTGACACAGGGAGCCTCATGTTAGGAGGCTTGATTGGGGCGATGGCCCTCATGGTCAAGAAAGAGCTTCTCCTTCCCCTCATCGCTGGAATCCCTTTTGCAGAAACCCTCTCTGTGATAATTCAAGTGACTTATTTCCGCTACACCCGACGAAAGTATGGCGTAGGGCGAAGGATCTTCCGAATGGCTCCTCTTCATCATCATTTTGAACTGGGTGGCTGGCATGAGGTTAAAGTGGTTATCCGTTTCTGGATAGTAGCCCTCCTTCTAAATGCCCTCTCCTTCATAACCCTCAAGCTCAGATGAAGAGCACTGTAGGAATCTGGGGACTGGGAGAGAGTGGAGTAGGAGCAGCTCTCTTAGCTAAAAAATGGGGCTATGATCTCATTTTAGTTGCAGACAAGCCGCCCGCACCGAATTATGCGGCTCGCCTTCATGAGGAAGGACTTACTTGGCAAGTAACCTCTGATCCAGCCAGCCTTCTCTCTCAGGTAGAGTGGGTCGTGCGAAGCCCAGGAATCCACCCCAATCATCAGAGTCTGCGAGTCCTTCAAGAGAGGGGAGTAACTGTTTTTTCAGACTTAGAGTGGGGGTGGCGCCATTTCCCTGCTTCTGCTCAGCTTTGGCTTGTCACAGGCTCATCTGGCAAAAGCTCTACTACCTCCCTACTCAATCACATGCTGCGTACGGCAGGACGCCACACGGTGGCCTGTGGAAATATCGGTTACAGCTTCTGCGCAGCGCTGAGTGAGCCTACAGTTTATGAGTACTATGTGGTGGAAGCCAGTTCTTTTCAGCTTTGGGATACTTTCTCTCTCATTCCGCATTTAGCAGTAATCACAAGTCTGGTACCAAATCACATAGATTGGCATGGAAGCCTCTCCGCCTATGCCGAGGCGAAGCTTCGCTTTGTAGAGCGACTTCCCTCCTCTTCCCATCTCCTCTACGATTTTGATAGTCAGCTTTTGAACCGTTGGCTTGAGTCCTATAAGATTCAGGCTCAAATATGGCGGTATAGCTTCCATCCAAGTGAGGGTATCGTTGCATGGATAGAAAAAGATAAACTTATATGCGATATGAAAACAAACGGAGATACCGAAAGATGGGAGATTTCGTATGAGGGAACTCCTTTAGAGGAGCTTCCTCAGCGTAAAAACAGCTTAGCTGCTGCGATTGCAGGACGCTTGATGGGCTTACGGCGAGCAGATCTGCGCCGCTCCTTTGAAACTTTAGAAAAAATGCCACATCGGATGGAACGCGTTGAGATCGTGGAAGGCGTCCTATACGTCAATGACTCCAAAGCCACAACGACGGATGCGGTGTGGTATGCCATGCAGAGTTTTGAACGGCCCATTATTTGGATTGCGGGGGGCGTGGATAAAGGAAATGACTGGGGCGAGCTATTAGACATTGTTAGAGCGAGGGTAAAGGCCCTCATACTGATTGGCCAAGACCCTGAGCCGATTTATCGGGCGTTTTGTGATACCGTACCGGTGATCGAGCGTGCTAAGTCTATGAAGGAGGCAGTAGAAAAAGCTCATGCGTTAGCTCGTCCAGATGATGTAGTTCTCCTTTCACCTGGATGTGCAAGCTTTGACTGGTTTAGAAGCTATGAAGAACGCGGCAATGCCTTCAAAGAAGCTGTCCGCAACCTCAAGTCCGCCCAAGCGTCGTAACCCTTTTAAGGTGGGGTTGCGTCGCCTGCGCCAATTGACACCCTCAGCGGTCTATCGCTTTCGTCGTCGCATCAAGCGACTGCGTGTGTATCTTTCTCTCTATACTTTCCCAGCCGAACCTCCTACTCATCCCTCACTGGATACCCTTTTTCGTCGAGCTGGCAAACTTCGTCAGGCGTATCTCAATCTGGAATGGATTCAGGCTCATGCACCTCATTGGCGAAAAGCCGCTAAAAAAGAGGTAAAGCGTCGTCGTCGGCGCCTCAAAAGGGTATATAAGGCAGAGAGACAAACGATACGAGACCTCCTTCGTACATGGAAGGAACGATTTCCTTTTCCATGGCGCTCAGAGGAAGGTCTGCTTTTTTGGGCTCAGCAGGTCTCTCGTTGGGTCCAAGCTCAAAAGCAGAACGCTCTTAGCTTTCCAGCTCCCCCTTTTGATCCCACTCAGCTGCATGAACTGCGAACCATATTGCGCCGTTGGGAGTTAGCAGGGACTTGGGCCCCTCTTCCCGAAACACCGCCTGCAAACCTAACCTCTTTACTGGGTAAGGTCCGAGACCTCTATCTCCTTCATAAGTGGCTTACTCGTACTGGCGCAGAAGAAGAGCTTCTGCAAAGAGTGGAGCAGCTCCAAAAAGACACAGAGGCGCAAGCCCTTGCTTTATGGAACGACTGGCGCTTTGGGTAAGTCTATGCTGGGCTCAAGCATTACCGCCCCTATGGGGACCTGAATCTTTCCGAACCCAAGCAGAGCCTGCCCACTTTCACGGTGCCCAGAGCTGGGCTCGTCAGCAAGACCTTCTCTATCAGCACCGCCTACCCCTCCCTCTCCCCCTTAGTCCCCCTCCACCCCTTGTGCCTCTCTGGGAGAAATACGCTCTCTTTGACCTTCTTCGCGCCAGCACCTCTTATGAATTAGCCCAGTTCAGCCAAGCTACTCATCCCTCCTACAGAAGCCTTCTGGCTCGCTTCTATGCGGCAAAATATGCCTTCCTGAAAAGAGAATATGAAGCAGTCCTTTCCCATTTGTCGGAACTGAGACCTGAAGAGATGCCCCGTCCCATTCGCCAGGAGATGGAATTCATGGAGGGATATGCCGCATATGCCATGGGAGATAAGGTGAAAGCCATCCAGCGTTTGCGTCCTCTCAGTGAAAAGGTAGGACCCTTTCATGATGCAGCGAACTACTACTTAGGGCTTATATATTATGAGCGGGGGGATTGGCGAGCTGCAGTTTCTCATTTAGAAGCGGTACAGACACAGGCTCTCTATGCCCAAGCTGCACCCCTCTGGCTGGCATATGCACTGGCTCAGATTCCTGACATTACTCGGCTGGTGGAGTGGGGAGAACGCTGGCTTACTCAAATGCCTCCGCCTGCCTATGCTGATACCCTCTGGGCATTCCTCGCCATAACCCTGATGCAAGTTCAGCAGTGCGAAAAGGCTGATCTTTTTGCCAAGCGAGTACCGGAGAATGCCCTTGTGCGTCTCCATCAGGGCATTTGTGCTTATCGGCAAGGCAAAGATACCTTAGCACTGCGACTATGGGAGCCTCTACTGACTGGAAAAGATTCTATCGCTTCATGGGCTCGGTATGGCTCTGCTTCTGCGCTCTATCGGCTCGGACGAAAAGAGGAGGCTCTCAGCATGCTGCGAGAGATTGCCCCTTCTCCCACCGCCCCTGCCCCTCAAGCTCTCTGGCTGACTGCCCAAATAGCCTGGGACCTCCGACTCATTGAATCAGGAAAGAACGCCCTTTTGCTCTACCTACGGCTTCCTAATCCTCCTAAGCTTCAAGAAGCCCTTCGATACTTAGCTGAATTTTACGCTATAGAAAGGAAGTACACTGAAGCCATTCATACTCTTGATACAATAAAGGTGGGATCATTTATAGAGCCGATCCAGCGCTTCTGGCTTATGGGAGGGATAGAATTCTTCGCTGAGAAACGCTATGCCGCAGCAGAGAGCCTTTTTGCCCGAGGGTGTAGTTTAGAGGGTCCTCATACACCCCTCCTTCTTTTCTGGCGAGGCGAAGCCATCTATCGTCAAGGAGACCTTGAGCGGGCGATTGAAGCATATAGAGCTTTTCTTAGGCATCCCCAACATAGAGCAACTCCCTATAGGGAAGAAGCCCATCTCGCCATAGCCTGGAGCTTCCTTCAGCTCAAGCGGCCAGATGAAGCCCTCCAGCACAGCGAACCTCTGCGAAAAGGAGGAAATACTTCCCTCCGCCCCCTTGCTGCCTTCGTCTCAGCAGGGTCCTACTTTTTGAAAAAAAGGTATAGCGAAGCGCTCAATCTTTATACCGAATTGCTCAAATCCAATCTAAGCCCTGTTCAAGTGCGTTATCATCTTGCTCAGACGCTCATGCGGCTGGAGCGGTATAAAGAGGCTGAAGCTGTGCTTTTGGAAGTTCCTCCTACACTTGCGGGAGCCGATGCGGTTCTGTACTTACGAGCAGAAATATGTGCCCTTTGGTTGAACCAGCCAGCCTGTACAAAAGAAGCGGTTGAGACCCTTTTGAGATATTTTCCTACCTCCTCTAAAGCACCTTTAGCGAAAGCTCGTTTAGGCTTGGCCCAAGCTGAGTTAGGGGAGAAAGAAGAAGCGATTGCTACCCTTCAGCAGGTCTTGGGAGAATACCCCTCATTCCCAGAAGCGGCCAGGCTCGCTTTAGAAGGGCTGAGGGCCCTACTACCTGCACCGAGTTATGACAGTACCTATAAGGCATTTCTGCGGCGACTTCCCAGTGAAAGCGAGACCCGGCTCAGCTTTGAGCGGGAGCGACTTCGGCAATTAGCTGAAGCGGAGCGTTGGACAATCCTCAGCGAAGAAGCTATAGCTTTAGCTCTTCGTTTTCCTTCTCTGGCAGGCGAAGCCTTAGCTTGGCGGGCATGGGCTGCTGAGAACCTCAAGGACACCCTACGGGCTCTCAGTTACTACGAAGAACTCCTCCACTACCCAGAGCAACGCAGCCGAGCATGGGAAAGGCTTGCTCGCCTTCATGCTTCTCGCGGTGCTCTTCCAGCTGCTCTGGCAGCTCAGGACTCCTTTCTTCAATACTTACCTAAAGGAGGATATTTGCGTCTTCAAGGTCTTCTTCTCTGGGCAGACATAGCGACAGCGATAGGGAAGGGCGATACCGCTCTCAAGGTTCTCACAGGCTTTCTTCAAGATACGCTTCTCAACGAATTCTCCCGTCAGCGACTTCTTCTTGGGATTGCCGGCTTGCAGGAAAAAATGGGGTACCTGGACTCAGCCCTTCAATACCTGAGTCAAGCGGCTGCTGTCCAAAAAAACCTTCTCACAGCCGAGGCTCTCTCTCAACAAGCCCGACTGCTCTACACTCTTAAACGATATGGGGAGGCTCGTGCTGCCATCTACCGCCTAAGAGATGAACTTCCCCAGTACATAGAGCCAAGAGCGAGGGCTTACCTCATTTTGGCTCGTATTTTGATTGACGAGAATAAGAAAAAGTCTGCTCGGCAGCTTCTTGAGAGCCTTATTGAGAATGCACCTGAAGAAGAGATTCGCCAAGAAGCAAGGGCTCTTCGGGATAGCTTGACGGCTGAGCCTCCACCTCCGCCTGTTCCAAAGAAGAAGAAACCCTAAACCTCCATCATCTAACGGTTTCCTAAGTACATTTAGGTCTCACTATGAGAAAATCCAGCCCAGGTGATTAGCCTTGCCACTTCGGAGGAAGAGGGTTTTCCAGAGAGCTTATCTTTCATTTGCTGAGGATGATCCGCTTATCTACTGACGCTACCTGCAAGGAAAAGCCAGAAAATCTGAGGTTTTCGTTAAGAGCTTCCATGGGAGACATCGTCTATCTTTGTCTTCATGTACGAAACCCTCCTCTACGAGGTCAAGGAGAGTGTAGCCTATATTACTTTGAATCGTCCTGACCGCTACAATGCCTTCAACCAGGCGATGAGCGTAGAGCTTCTGAAAGCTCTACGAGAGGCTCGGAAAGATAAGTCCATTCGTGCTTTGGTCTTGAGAGGGGCTGGACGAGCCTTCTGTTCTGGACAGGATTTGAAGGACATCGCTGGCATTGAGCGATCTCTCGGAGAATCGGTAGAAAAGCGCTATAATCCCTTAGTTACTCTTCTCCATGAAATGGAGAAGCCTGTGATAGCGAGTGTAAATGGGGTTGCTGCTGGCGCAGGGGCTGGTTTAGCCTTAGCTTGCGACTACATAATTGCTGCAAGAAGCGCCTCTTTCGTTATTGCCTTCGTGAATGTAGGGCTCTCCTTAGATACAGCCACTTCCTTCCATCTGGTGCGCACAGTAGGACTCAAACGCGCTTTCGCTTTAGCTACTTTAGGTGATCGTTTGCCTGCTGAAACGGCCCTACAATGGGGCCTTATCAATGAGGTGGTAGAGGATGAGAAGTTGGAGGAAGCTACCCACGCTATTGCTACTCGCTTAGCTGCCCAGGCTCCGCGAGCCATCGCCCTCATAAAGAAACTGCTTTTGAGGAGCTTCGAGCGGAGCTATGAGGAAGCCCTCAAATACGAGCTGTATTATCAGGAGATTGCAGGAAGGACTAAGGACTATAAGGAAGGAGTACAAGCCTTTGTAGAGAAAAGGAAACCCCAATTCGTTGGGGAATGAATGCTAAATGGCAGAGCTGGTTTCCAGATGCACAAGATAAAAAGAAGTGTATCGTCGCAGGTCCCTGTGTAGTGGAGTCCTATGATATCTGCATGCGAGTTGCGGAGGCTATGGCAGAGGCATGTCAGAAGGCAAGTTTCTTTTATATCTTCAAAGCCTCCTATCGAAAGGCGAACCGCACCCGAGCAACCTCCTTTCAGGGAATAGGAGATGCCCAAGCCCTTGAAATCTTACGGCAAGTTCGGGAAAAAGGAGGGGTACCCATTCTTACAGATGTTCATGAAACGATAGAGGTAGAAGCAGCCGCTCAAGTGGCGGATGTGCTTCAAGTCCCAGCATTCCTCGCCCGTCAAACTAGCCTCTTACAAGCAGTTGGGAGAACGGGGAAGGTCATCAATATCAAGAAGGGACAATTCATGAGTGCGGAGGCCATCCTCTTTGCTGCAGAGAAAGTGGCCTTGACAGGCAACCGACGAGTCTTTCTAACAGAAAGGGGAACTTTTTTTGGCTACGATGACTTGGTAGTGGATTTCCGAAATATCCCCAAGATGCGGCAGGGGGGCTACCCCGTTTTGATGGATGCTACACACGCGGTCCAGCGTCCGAACACAGGAGTGGGTATGACCCTGGGCGATCGGATGTTCGTGAGCTTATATGCTCGGCTGGGGCTTGTTGCTGGGGCCGATGGGGTCTTCATGGAGGTCCATCCTTTTCCCGATGCTTCACCAAGCGATGCCGCCACCATGCTATCCATAGGAATGGCTGTGCAACTGATTGCTGAACTTTATCATCTCTCTGATGTATCTGCGACTCTGGAGCCAACCGGCAGGAGCAGCTCTCTTTGATGAAAAAGGTCTGTATTGGACTCAGATAGATGGATTTCCTGTATATCGCCTACCTATCCAGACTACAGGACCCCGAGCTATTGGACTCTTGAGGTCACTACTCAAGGAGTGCGGAGAAGAGCTTCAACAATTTTCTCCTCAGGCACTCTACTTAGGCTCAGCTCGCGGTGAAATAGAGATGCTTATTCAGGCTGTTGAGGGCTGGAAGGAGAATGGTTCTCTATCTCCCATACTCTCACCCATGAGCAGTTTCGGTACATTAGCTACTCTCATTGCCAGAGAGATAGGAATAGAGGGACCAGCCGTATTAATTAGCCAAGCCTGCATTAGCGGCCTTTTAGCTCTCTATCAGGCGAGGCTCTTTCTCAGAGCAGGAGAGGGAAAAGCCGCCATCTTTGGAGCGGTAGAAGCTCCTCTTACTCCATTTTTTGTGCAGGTTATGGCTAGACTTCGGATTTACACCGCTGCTGCTTCTATGCCATATGTGCGACCTGGCTCATCAGAGGGACGAAATACCTTTGCTTTGGGAGAAGGAGTAGCTTTAGGGATTCTTTCCTTGGAACCCATAAGCCCTTTCTATGTAGAGGAGCTCAGGATTCATACCGCCCCCGCCCGAGAGGGAGTGGCTTTCACGGCAGTAGATAGAGACTATCTTGAATCCCTTCTACAGACGATGAAGGAGCCAGCTCCTGACTTTGTAGTTCTCCACGCACCCGGAACAAAGCAAGGAGACTTAGCTGAATGGCAAGCAGTCCAAGCAGTATGGGGGGAAGTTCCTGTGGTATCTCCTAAAGCCTACATTGGACATAGTTTAGGCGCAGCTCCTCTTCTGGGGTTAGCGGCTGCTTTGCACCTCATGCAAACTGAGGACTGGCCTCCGAGTCTTTATTCGCCTTTCTGGTCTACTCGGGTTCCCCCTCGGAGAGAAAGAGCAGTTGTGATCGGACTGGCTTATGGCGGGGCAATGGGGGCAATTCGCCTGAGATATGGAGCTTGAAAAACGGCTTCGTCAGAGACTCCATACCTTGCCTGAACGACCGTTTTGGAGTAGGCCTGCCGAAAAACCAGACTTCACAACGAATGATTATCTGGGTCTCATTCATGATGGGATCATTCATCGGATTTTGTCCGAAGCTCCCCGAGAATGGCTTCGCGGAAGCGGTGCCTCTCGGTATCTTGGAGGGGATGCCTTCCCCTTCCATGAAGTAGAAAGATTAGCTGAGGTCCTCTGGGGTCGTCCGCATGAGAAAGCTCTCTTTTTTCCAAGTGGTCTCATCGCTAATCTTACTTTTTGGGCTACAGTTCCTCAAAGAGGGGATACCATTCTCTTTGATAGAGAGGTGCATGCTTCCATCCGATATGGTATCCGACTCAGTGGAGCTACGGCATGGGGCTTTCCTCATAATGATTGGGATGCGGCTGAAGTTCGGCTTCGCCGAGCTAAAGGCGTGACCTTCCTCGTCATAGAATCCCTCTACTCCATGCGAGGCACGAGCCCTGATGTAGAAGCTCTTCTATCTCTTCAGAGCCGTTATGATTTTCACCTCATTGTAGATGAAGCTCACACGACTTTCATCCTTTCCCAAGGACGGTCATGGAGCGAGACAGTAGGGTTGAATCCCTTGGCTCGCCTTCTCACCTTTGGCAAAGCGGTCGGTTTGGTGGGTGCTGTATGGATAGGCCCTGATTGGCTCGTAGCTTACCTTCAACGCAAAGGATTTGGGGGCATCTACACAACTGCTCTACCTCCATTTTTGGGCTGGGCAATCAAAGAGATCCTAACCCATCCCTTAGAATGGGAGCCCCGACGAGTAAAACTCTGGCACCTCATACACCAAGTCAGAGAAACTCTGGAAAAAGCTCAAAGACCTTATCAGGGACTGGTCGGACCGATAGCTCTCCTCCCTGTGGGTCAGCAGCCACTTCCGCTGAAAAAGCTTCACCCACCCACAGTCCCATCGCCCGCCTATCGCATGAGTCTCCATGCCTACAATACACTTAGGGAAGTATGTGAGTTATTAGGCCTATAGCAAATACCCTTGAGCTAATGGGGAAGGATCGCAGCCCAATTGCGGCAGAGCCTCCATAGGGGTTTCTAACTTAGCTTCTCTCCACACAATCAGAAGGGTTCGTCAATAAGACGCCTTCCGCTGGATTGGTTCTCTTCACTCGTCCCCTCTCATTGTATCTCTTTAGAGGATGGAGATTTTTTTTTCAGAAAAGATATACCTTTGCGAAAATCCAAATGCGTATGAAGGGCGTCGTAGCGATACTCGGACTTCTCGTCCTTGGGACGAGTGCAGAAACGAACGGCGGTGGGAAGGCCACAGCCGTGTCAATTCATTCAAGTGTGAATGCAGCTCATGTAGTTGCCCCCACAAAGCCCCAAAAACAGGGGTTTCTCCACAGACTTTCCACCTTCTTCACAGCCCTGTGGGAAAAAGCGACTTCAGGGGTCGCTCCATTCTCTCTCTGGGTGCTGGCTATCCTTACACCTACTTTAGCCGTAGGTATTGCCACAAACTGGGACCCTGATAAGGTTCTTCTCTCTATGCTCCTGACAGCCCTCTGTTTCATACCAGGGCTTATCTATGCACTCATTCAAGTAGGCAGGAGCTAAGCCTCACCCAGCTTTTTTTGCAGGAAGGTGGAAAGATTTCCGCCTTCCTGCTTTTATATTTGTCAAGCTATGAGAAGCCTGAAGTGGGTTTCGTGCCTTCTGGTTATTAGTTCTCTCTTTGCGCAGCGTTCAGCTCGGGCTGTGGAGCGTCAATACTATCTCGGCTATTACCAAGCCCTCGCAGATGATGCTATTGATCCAGAAATCCTTTCACCGTCTTTGCTCTTATACTATGCCAGCAGCTATTACCAAGTCGGAGAGAAAAAACTGGCATATTCACTCTATCAAAAAGCGTTTCAGACACTTGACATGAATAAAGTAGAGCATCCTTTCTTAGTGGAGTATGGGCGACTAAATTTGGAGTCAGAGAATGCCGATTTGGCGATAGAATGCTTCAATCAGGCTCTGACTCAGGTTCGCTCCCGAGACTCTATAGAGCTTATCCATTTGTATCTTAGTTATGCTCAGCATTTGAAAAAAGCAGAAGATCCTGAACCTACAGACTTTCGCTGGAGAGTTTATAATTTAGATGAGCTCAACACACCTGAACATGAGTACTCTCTCTACATTCATAAGGGTAAGATCTACTTTATTACTCGCTGGGACCCTGGACGTGGTAGAGACCCAATTGATTTTCTACCGTATGAGGCTCTCTACTGGAAAAAGAATATAAGTCAAAAACCAGAGCACATAGGCTTTTTTAGTGAAAAGCACGAAGGCATAGCTGGATTTGTCAAAGACACTCTCATTGTATATCGTTCTGCTCGGAGACGCGGAGATTTTTACATCGCTTTACCGAAAGGAGAAGGTTGGGAACAGCCTGTCTTTTGGAAGGAGTTTCCGAATTCTCGCAGAGGCAGCGAGCACGCAATCTGGCAAGACCCAAAGACAGGAGATATCATCTTTAGCTCAGATCGCCAAGGGACAAAGGGTAGTAAGGACTTGTGGATTACTCGCCGACTTCCTGATGGGAAGTTTTCTGAGCCGCAGAACTTAGAGACGCTCAACACACCTCACAATGAAGATGCGCCCTTCATCACAGGGGATTCTCTCTTTTTCTCGCATGATGGACCGAGTTCTATTGGAGGTTATGACATTTTCTATAGTGTGCGTCAGAGTAATGGACAGTGGGGACCGCCTCGGCGTCTTCCTCGCCCCTTCAATTCTCCCGCTCATGACAGCTACATCTATTTCCATACCCCAGATTCAGTGTATCTTTCCTCCATGCGCTCAGGAGGGAAAGGTAAAATGGATCTCTATCTGATTGTCAAAGAGCCTATTTCTCCTCCTTCCCCACCTGCATCCCTGACTCGGATCTATACTTTCTCAGGGAAAGCTTATGATAAAAATACGAAACAACCGCTCAGTGTCAAAGTTTTCCTCTACCCTTTAGAAAGCGATAGTGTAATAGCGCTGATTAGCGATAAAAATGGCTCTTTTGCTCAACCAAAGCCAGCTGGGGGTAAGTATCTTCTGCGTGCCTCCTGTCAGGGATATGCTGAATTTATTAAGCTTATTGTGCTCCCAGATTCTTCGGATGCTGAAGAAGAGATACCTATGTTCTCAAGCGCAGCTTTGAGTGAGATTCGATTCCCCAGGATTAACTTTGATTTTGATAAATACCATCTGCGACCAGAAGGACCCTCTAAAATAGATACTGTCGTACGACTTCTGAATGAATACCCTACTTTGATTGTAGAAATAGCTGGTCATACAGATAGCATTGGCACTAACGCCTACAACCAAAGGCTCTCCGAGAGGCGAGCCCACACTGTCTATCGCCACTTGATAGAGCGGGGCATTCCTGCCTATCGGCTCAAGCCCGTAGGGTATGGCGAGGAACGTCCTGCCCGTCCAAATGATTCTCCCTACCACCGCTTTATCAATCGTCGCGTGGAGTTTGGAATCCTAGTTGAAAAAACTGAGTAGGTAAATCAGAGGAATCCGCTTTATATTTGCAGGGATGACTTTTACGCCCCTTTGGGCTATTGTAGGCACATTAGGTCTCTCTATTTGGGCTCAATCTTCTTTGCCAAATTCCCGACGCTTAGAGCGATGGTGGGAGTTGGGAATGTACGAGCGCATTATCCAGTTGTATGAACGGTATCCCAGTGCCTTCATAGGTGATCAAGTATTATATGTTGCAGGCTCTTACGCAGAGTTGGGAGAAAGTGAAAAAGCCTTTCATTTGTATGAGCAGGCAGCTTCTCGACCCATAGAAGGATGGAAGGCGGAACATCTCTTACGCTTTGGTTCTTTATTGCACATGCGAGGCGATATTGAACAAGCTAAGCGCCTTTTTGGTGCCTATGCAGAAAAGGTACAATCCCCCTCTTCGGCAGATCATGCGGCGCAGCTTGAAAGATGCGCAACTTTACCGCACTCCTCAAACTGGAGAATAGAGCGAGTTGAAGGATTAGCTGCATGGGCGCCCGTATATGCTGCATGGCGTGTAGGAGACGAGCTGTATGCAGTCTCTCGTGCCCGACGACCCGGTGCCCGATATGACCATCATGGGCTTCCTTATGAATGGATAGTTCCCCGCAGCCCTACCTCCTATCCATACCATCATGCGCTGATTGGTCTGGTTCCTCCCGATACTCTCCTCCTCTACATCTCACGGGGTAAGGGGGACATTTACTATACCGTTCCTACACCTCAAGGCTATACCCGACCCAAGCTATGGAAACGAATTCCTACTCGCCCGAGAGGCAGAGTAAGCGTGTGTATAGACCCAAAAACTCAAGACATTTATTTTACCTACACTGGCGGTTCGTCCTCCTCTTACAAGAGAGATATTTATCGCTGCATATATACCAGTGGTCAGTACAGCGAACCTCAGCGGTTACCTCCCCCTATCAATACAGAGGCTGACGAAGATGCCCCTTTCATCTTTGGAGATACACTCTATTTCGCCTCCAATGGAGCCCGAAGTGCTGGAGGCTATGATATATTCTTTTCTGTACGAAGCGGTGAGCGCGACTGGACAGCGCCTCAAGCTCTACCTGCCCCTATCAACTCCTGTGCGAATGACATTTACTTTTACCCGTTCTCTCCAGATCACATCTACTTTTCATCCGATAGAGGAGGGAAATTTTTCGTATATAGGGCTATACCTGTAGAATCTACTCCTTCTACAGTCTCACCCACTCCAGTGGTGGAAGCACCTCCTCCCACCCATCTTATCATCAAGGGCTACATTTATGATAAGCAAAGTAGTAAGCGCATCTCTGGTGAAGCCATTCTCGTTGATCCCATTACTCAGAAGGAAATTTTAGCATCTTTCGCGTCTGATAATGGTGATTTTCAATTCTTTCTCCCTAAAAAGGGTGGATCTTTTTATCTTTATGTGCAGTCGCCGGGGTACATTACACATGTTCAACTTCTTCAAGTGTCTCCTGACTCTCTGGTTCCACCTCTTTCCATACCTCTGCTGCCGATTGAGATGGAGGCGACCTTTGCTCTGCGCAATATCTACTTTGATTTCAATAGTGATCAGTTGCGTCCTGAGTCCATACCTGAACTTCAGCGCCTGAGGCGCTTACTTCAGGAGAATCCAAATATTCGTGTCCGGTTTTCTGGTCATACGGATGCCATAGGGAGCGATGAATATAACCAGAAGCTTTCTGAGCGCAGAGCCCGAGCGGTGTATAACTGGCTCAGACAAGCGGGGATTCACCCCATACAAATGGAGTATGTGGGATATGGGAAGAGTCGTCCTTTGGCTTCTAATGCGACGGAAGAGGGACGAGCTTTGAATCGGCGGATAGAGATGGAGGTGGTGGGGATTCGGAAAGCTCCATCTGGTGCCTCTGCCGCACGAGATTAGCTATATTTGCTGTGTGAGCCGATTTACCCTTCACATAGCTACCATTTCAGGAATCCCCATCTATTTACATTGGAGTTTCTGGCTCTTACTGCTGTGGGTGGGACTTAGTGCTGCCTTTTCACCTCACGCCACGATAGAGTTCGTATTTTGGCGACTCTTGCTTTTGGTAGGGCTTGTAGTCAGCGTTATTCTTCATGAGCTGGGTCATGCCTTTGCAGCGAAAGCTTATGGGATTCCGACTCGAGATATTACGATGTATCCTTTCGGTGGGGTGGCTTCCGTGGCGCGCATTCCAGAGAAGCCGCTCCAAGAGCTTGTAGTCGCCTTAGCTGGTCCTTTAGTGAATTTCCTTCTGATTGGCGTTTTATTTGTCATCCTTTTATTAATGGGAGAGCCAGCTTTTTTCTCCTTGGAGGCTTTGTTTCAGCTGGGACATGGCTTTAATTCCTTCTCCGTATGGCTCTACAGTTTAGCCACGATGAATGGAATTCTGGCCCTTTTCAATCTTTTACCTGCTTTCCCCATGGACGGGGGACGAGTACTAAGAGCTCTATTAGCGGCAAAGCTCCCATATGTACGCGCTACTCAAATTGCGGCTCTCATAGGACAGGGATTTGCTGTCATTTTCATCCTACTGGGAATCTATAGCAATCCTTTTCTTATTCTCATAGGCTTTTTCGTGTTTGTTGCTGCGGCTCAAGAGCGGCAGCAAGCTGAGCAGCGCAATGCGATGCAGGGCTTCACTGTTGCTCACGCCCTTCTGCGTCAGGTACCTACCCTTTCTGTGAATCAAACCCTTGACGACGCTATTCGCCTGCTGCTCAACTCGCAGGCACGCTCTTTCCTTGTGTTAGATCCTCTGGGAGAGCCAGTCGGTAGTCTCTCCCGAGAGCAGATCATTGAAGCCCTTAGCGAGGGAAAAACCCGAACAACTGCCCTGAGCCATGTGATGGATACACAACTTCTTACTGTCTCCCCTCTCTTCCCTCTTCATGAGGCTTTTCGTCTCTTGAGTGAGCAGCACAAGCCTTTCCTCGTTGTAACGGAGGGACGACGAATCTTGGGGATTGTAGATACTGAAAATATTGCCGAATTTCTTCTTATTCAGCGAGCGGAGCAGCTGAGGGCTTGAGGTATCCTTGTATGCTGTATATTTGCAGGGCGTGGTGATGTAGCTCAGTCGGTAGAGCACCAGACTGAAAATCTGGGGGTCGGCGGTTCGATTCCGCCCGTCACCACGAGCGCATATCTTCTCCCCTTGGAGACTTATCGATACAGGTCATCTACTCATACGGCTACTAGGGTATGCACATGTTGAACTCTCTGTCGGAAATCTCGTCTCAAAGTCCTTATCTATACTTGCCCTCACGAGCCTCGGACTTGCCACTGGTTATACATACAAGCTCCGCTCTCATCATGAACTCATGGGCTATGCCAGCAGGCAGTTTATCTCAGGAACAGATCATTTCAGTCTCTGAGTAAAGGAAGACCACGCTTGACCTCGCTGGTTCCGGTGATGTATTCAGAGCTTCTTCTTGCCCCACCTACTATGCCACTCAATAAGAGTTATCAGCTTATGAATGAGCATCAGAAGCCTTTCTTGATGGTGGTTCAAGATAATTCCCTATTGGGCATAGTAGATGCAGAGAATATCGCCGAGTTTCTTTTGGTTCGTAGGGCAACTCAAGTTGCAAGGTGAAAAATACCCATCCTAAAAGAGCTAACAAGAGCTACTTGAGCTAATCTCTCCCGCAAAGGTAGCCGCCTACCTGAAAATCGTATTTTCGCATCCCTTTTGTACATTTGCCGCATGCTACTCAAAAGAAGCATGCTACATGAAAATCGTACTTTCATATTCATGAGGAAGTGTGTAGTTTCGGCATTGGTAGGCATTTTCTCATTCTCCTACCTCAAAGCCCAGACCAAAAATGTCTGGGGTGGTGCCGGCTGGTTTGCTGCAGGTTACACAGTTCTGACTGGTCATGAAAGCCTCAGAGAAGCGTTGGAAGCTAAGGGGCTATCTCTCTCTCGTTCCTTATCAGGCTTTCTGATAGGAGGCGGAGGAGGGGCATATTTGGGTCGCGTATTTGTCGGAGGATATGGAGAGGCAGTTTCTGGGGAAAAGCTGAATGGAGGCTACGGATTTTTCCGCATGGGATATTTCTGGCGATTGGGTAATCGTTTTATACTTCTACCCATGATAGGCATAGGAGGAGGTGGATATACTTTCACAGTTTCTGGTCGCCCTGCGCAGGTGGATTTTTCGCAGGCAATAGAGCCGGGCAGCGGGATACCGCCTCGTAGCTTGTCAGCTGGTGGAGCGAAAGGGAGTGTCAGTCTCGCTTTGCAGTATTTCAATAAAGCCTTCATGATAGGCTTTGAGGCAGGATACGGACGAAGCCTATCTGAATTTCAAGAGTGGGAAACGGCGGGGATCAGCCTCCAGAACGGCCCTAACATTACTCCTCAGCAACTGTATTTCCGTCTTCTCATCGGGGGGGGCGGGTTCGTACTGGAAGGGAAGAACTGAATCTTTGTTCAGCTTCTCCTCTTGAGAGAGGTAGAGGCATACAAAGGCTAGTAAGGCATTTGTATATTTTGGGCGAGTAAGCTCAGGAAAGGGAAGCATAAATCAGAGAGGTTATACCCTCGCACTGCTGGTGATGTAGCTCAGCCGGTAGAGCACCGGACTGAAAATCTGGGGGGTCGGCGGTTCGACTCCGCCCGTCACCACGAATGACTTACTTTTTATTCTGTGGATGGATATGGGGACAGGTCATAGTGGGGGGAGTCTCCGAGCATGTCGCCCATTTTTGCATCTGGGACACCAGTGCTGAGCTTTCCATTTCCACTTTTGAGAAAAAGCAGGTCCAAACAGCAGAGCCCCCTATTTGCCTTACACTAACTGATCTCAATCCTTCCACCCTTTATGAGTATAGAGTGCGCCTCTCCACAGGCCGCATCGTATGTGGGACTTTTCATACTCCCCCTCTTTTGCCTTTGCGGGTTGCTTTTCTTTCCTGTCACGACATTTCCCCCAAAAGCAAGGACCAGCTTCAGCTTTATCGGCTCATTGCAGAGCAGAAACCTCATCTAATCATCCACTTAGGGGATTGGGGATATCCTGACACTACAGAGAAGGCATTTCCCCCTCACACCCGCTTCTTCCCTATGAGATGGGAGCATCTTCATCGCCTCTATCAGCAGCGTTACACGGATCCAGCCATCGGTCCGCTCTATGCCCTTGCCCCATGGGCATATATCTACGATGATCATGACTATGTCGCTGATAATACTGGGCGAGATTATCGGGCACAGTATCGGACCCTCGCTTTACCTGTTGGTGATTACCCTTTTGATCCCCTTCTCCGCCAGAATGCTATGCGAGCTTATCAGCGATATTTCCCTCACTACCCCCTGATAGACTCCACGGAAGGCCTTTTTCAACGCTTCCGCTGGGGAGATGTAGAATTTTTTCTCATTGATAACCGTAGCAGTCGAACGGGCACCATGCGAGTCTTTGAGTTAGGTGAATTGGGGCGGTATTATTTTCGTCCAAGACCTGAGATTTCTATTTTGGGGGAGGCGCAGCGTCGATGGCTTCTTCAGGCGCTCTCCCAAAGCACCGCTCGCTGGAAAGTTATCCTTTCTGGGGTTACTTACAATCGTAATCTCCAGCTTTTCATCCAACAGCTTCTCACTCTGCCAGGTCAGGTGCTCTCGTTAGGGGCTGGGATAGTTAAGATCCCCTCTATCTTCTTAGCTGGTTTTATTGCTGACACGTGGGCAGGATATCCAGCAGACCAAGACACCCTCCTCTCCTGGTGCTGGTCTAAAGGCATCTCTGGTGTCATCGTAGTGAGTGGTGATACACATATTGGCACTCTGGAGGATGGTACGATGGGAGGACTCCCAGAATTGATGACAGGCGGCGCAGGCAAGACAGAAAAGCGCTCCTATCGCTTGGCTCGACTCCTCGGAATCAGTATCTTCAATCGAGGCGGACAAGGCATTTCCCAGAAACACTTTCGTCCAGCTTTTGGATTGATAGAGTTTGCTGGAGACTCAGCTCAGGTAAAGCTTATCGGTGTAAGGCGCGGCATAATTGCTCAGATGACCTGCAGAGCTCAGGATAGCGTCCTGCCTCCTCCATTGTGGCACCGACTTAGTACTCCCAACCTTAGCCTTATGTTCGACCTAAAGTCAAGAGGAAGCTATCTCTATACTCTTCGTTGGCGCTTTCCGAAAAAGCTCCCTCAGCAGCTCACCCTCGTCTTGTATGACTCACAAGGAAATGTCGTTTGGAAGGCTCCTAATGCCGATGCAGCTTATTGGCGACGCCAACGCCAGATAACGCTCCCACCCCACCTAACCGGAACCTACTTCCTGCGAGCTGAGGCTTCAGGCGCTTATTACGGGCTCAAGCTTCACTTGCCCTAAAGTTTTTATACCTTTGCACCCACATGACTGAAACTTCGGAGCTTGACCTTCACCAGTTGTACGAGGCCTACTCGCCCCCTCGTATCCAGAATGCAATTGTGAAGGGGCGGATAATCGCTGTAGACAAAAACGAGGTGTTGATCTCTATTGGTCACAAAGCAGAGGGGCGAATCCCCCTTTCAGAATGGGCCTCAGATGAACCTCCGCCGCAAGCTGGTCAAGAGATTGAAGTTTACATAGAGACAGCAGATGCGCAAGAAGGAGGACTACGAGTCTCTCGTCGTTTGGCACACTCTCTCCGCACATGGGAATTTATCCAGCATGCCATGCAGAATGACATCCCAATTGAAGGGGTGATCCGTCGGCGCACTAAAGGAGGTTTCGTGGTAGACATCAGTGGCATTGAGGCTTTCTTACCTGGATCCCAAGTAGACCTCAAGCCTTTACGAGCTTCTGATTCTTATGAAGAGCTTTTAGGCCGACGCATGCGCTTCAAGGTGGTCAAAATCAACCCTGCTCAGTATAATGTCGTCGTATCTCATAAAGCCCTATTGGAAGAAGAACTTGCTCGTCAGAAAGAGCGAATCCTCAACATCTTAGAGCGAGGACAGGTTTTGGAGGGAACTGTGAAGAATGTAGCCTCTTTCGGCATATTTGTTGATTTAGGAGGTGTCATGGATGGGCTGGTCCATGTAAGTGATCTGTCATGGGGACGAGTTTCTCATCCTGAAGAGTTGTATAAGCCTGGAGATAAGGTTCAAGTAGTGGTATTGGATTATGACTCCGAGAGTGGGCGAGTCAATTTAGGTATCAAACAACTGCAGCCTAATCCCTGGGAAGTCCCACCAGAGTGGCTTCAAGTGGGTGCTGTGGTTGAAGGAACTGTCGTCAGTGTCGCCGATTACGGGCTTGTAGTGGAGGTTATTCCTGGCATTGAGGGGCTGTTACCTGTATTTGAACTTTCATGGTCTACCACGCCCGTAGAAGTTACAAAGCTCTACAAGGTGGGCGATAAAATTCAAGCTAAGGTCATCCAGTTTGAGCCTGAGGCTCAGCGGCTAACCCTCAGTCTGAAACAGCTCTCTCCGGATCCATGGCTTCATGCAGAGGAGCGGTATCCTGTGGGCTCTACCCACAAGGGAATCGTCAAAAATTATACCATGATCGGCGCCTTTGTTGAGTTAGAGCCTGGGGTAGAAGGCTTCGTCAATGTAAGAGACCTCTCGTGGATTCGGCGAGTACGCCATCCCTCCGAGATTCTCCAACGAGGTCAAGAGGTAGAGGTGGTAGTTCTGGACATAGATGCCCAAAATAAACGGCTGCGTTTAGGGTATAAACAACTCTCAGAAGACCCATGGGAGATGATCCGGGCTGTCTTTCAGCCTGAATCCTATCATGAAGGAGTCATCGCTCGTATTACAGATGCAGGGGCTCAGGTAGAATTAGCCTTCGGGGTGGAGGGCTTCTGCCCAATGCACTACCTCAAATCACCCACAGGAGAAGCTCCCAAAGAAGGTGAAACCATGCTCTTTAGAGTTATAGAACTGGATGAGCAGAACCGAACTATTGTGCTGGCCCAAGCCTCTTCCCGCCCAACACGCAAAGGCAAAAAGAAAGGCGAGGAGGGAGGAGAAGCCCATCTACCCGAACCGAAAACCCGTGTCACTACTCGCCAAAAGATTGGGGACCTAGAAGCAATTTCCCAACTAAGAGCCCTTCTCTCCAAATAAGCGGGCTGTTAGCTCAGATGGTTCAGAGCGCTGCTTTGACAGAGCAGAGGTCGGAGGTTCGAATCCTCCACAGCCCACTTCTGCTTTTGCTTTAATTAAGTGAGCTTTTCAACTAAGACCAGAGCTCACCAAACATAACCGCAAACTCACCCTTCCCGAAAAGCATAGAAGTTATGCCGAAAACTTGAGAAATTGAGCGAAGCGCACTTGGTTTGCACCGATAATGCAGTGTCATGTTTTTCCTCCGTCAAGCTATTTTCGTAGCCTGTGCTTCCCGGTAGGCAATCCTTTCTTATTGCTGGCGTAGACGAAGCCGGGCGAGGCTGTTTAGCAGGGCCTGTAGTGGCTGGGGCAGTCATTCTGCCCCCTCACTTCTCTCATCCGTTTCTTAGGGATAGCAAACAGCTTTCTCCCAATCAACGCCTCTCAGTCTTCGAGGCCCTTTTAGAGAGAAGGGCTTTGATAGGAATTGGTATGCAGGGACCTCAAGCGGTAGATGCCTCTAACATTTTGCAGGCTACTCTTGAAGCGATGAAAGAAGCTGTAGAAAGTCTCCCTCTTCTTCCCGATTGCATACGCGTGGACGGACCCTATGCCCCATCCTTCCAGAACTGTGTCGAGACCTACATCAAAGGCGATCAACTCCTTCCCGAGATTGCAGCCGCAGCTATTGTAGCTAAGGTGGTCCGCGACCAGCTCATGCATCATCTTCATCGGCACTATCCAGTCTATAGGTGGGATAAAAATAAAGGCTACCCCACAGCTGAACACAAAAGAGCTTTGCGAATATATGGACCCTCTCCCTATCATCGGCTGAGCTTCCTCTGAGTAGGCTTTCACATTTTTGCCACATGCGGATTTTGTGGAACTGGCTCTTGGAATTAGTGAATATCCCAGAGAGCCCCGAAGCCTTCGCAGATAGGCTAACAAGAGCTGGTTTAGAAGTGGAGTCTATTTATTCGTATCGGCGCTTATCCCCGGCCCTCTCGCGCATTTTCGTAGGGGAGATATTGACACTTGAACCTCATCCAGAGGGAAAAAAGCTCTGGATAGCTCAAGTTCGCTTGGCTCCAGAGAAAGTCGTTTCTGTTATTACCGCTGCCTCAAATATCCAGATCGGGGATAAAGTTCCAGTAGCTTTGCCAGGTAGTCAGGTCTGGAAGGATGGACGATGGACTACAATTGAACCTCGGACCTTTGGAGGCATCCGTTCTGAAGGCATGCTCTGCTCTGAAGTGGAACTTAATGTGGGGGAGGATTCAGGAGGCATTCTGCATTTACCGCCAGAGACTACGATAGGTCTACCCCTGAGCCAGGTGCTGGAAGACTATACAGATGTGGTATTGGAGATCAACCCCACCCCTAATCGGGGCGATGCTCTCAGCCATTGGGGTATCGCCCGAGAATACGCAGCACTCACTGGGGCAACTCTCTCTTTGCCCTCATGGCAAGTCCAGAAAGAGAGGATTCCATTCCCTCTACGCATTCAAGTGGAGGATTTGGAAGCCTGTCCGCGTTACGGCGGGGTGTATATTGAAGGGATAGAGGAGAAGGGTGTCCTTCCCTCCCTGCTGCGCTATCGCTTGGAAGCAGTGGGAATGCGTCTCATCCACCCCGTGGTGGATATCACAAACTACATTCTCATAGGCTTTGGACAGCCACTTCACGCATTTGACGCAGAAAGAATCTCAGGAAAGATTCTTCGAGTCTCCCTTCTCTCCGAATCTGTGATGATGGAGGGTATTGGAGAGCAGATACTGAAACTTCAAAAAAACGATTTAGTAATCGCCGACGAGGAGGGACCTGCTTGTTTAGCAGGACTCTTGGGAGCTAAACGAACAGCAATCACCGCTTCCACTAGAAGGGTCTTTATTGAATCAGCCTATTTTTCCCCCTTGTATATTCGGCGAACTGGGCGACGATTACAACTTCATACCGAAAGTGGATACCGCTTCATGCGGGGTACAGATCCTGACAAGGTTCCATGGGCAGCTGAAGCTGCTGCTGCGCTCATTCAGCAGGTCTATCCTGGGGCTTTCGTCTCTCAGTATGAGGAAATTCACGACCGACAGCGCACAGCACCCCGTCAATTTTCCATTAGCCTTCCTCTTCTTCGCCAATGGACATCACTTCCTCTCCCTTCCCATACTCTCAAACTCTTTCTCTCTCGACTGGAGATTCAGGTACATCCCCGATCCTCCGAGGAGTGGGAAGTAGCTGTACCTCTCTACCGTTTGGATATTACTCGTCCCGCCGATATTGCGGAGGAGCTTCTGCGACTTTCGGGATGGGAGACACTCGTCTCTCTCCCTCATTCATTTGTACCCTACGCAAGGCCCTCTGAAATAGACATGCGATTTGAACTTCGTCGCTTCCTCTCAGAAGTGCTCACGGGAATGGGATTTTGGGAGATACGTACTCCTTCTTTAGTCGGGGCTCATCATCTCCTTCCGAATTCTACCACTCAACTCGTGAAGCTAGCCAATCCTCTCTATGAGGGAGTAGCTTATTTGCGACCTTCTCTTATCGGTAGTGGATTAGAGGTCATTTCCCACAATCGCAAACACGGGGTATCAGGCCTCTGGGCATTTGAATGGGGGCGAGTCTATTCTAAGGAGGGAGAGGAGGAACGGCTTGCTCTGTGGGGATGGGGCAGACCTCCTTTTCAAGACCTTCAACATAAGGTAGATCCTTCAAGCTACTTCTTCTCAGCCCTTCGTGCCCTTTTTCATCGAGTCGGTATATCGTATTTAGAAAAGCCCCTCCCTCCTACCGAGGTATGGCAGGAGGGTCTTTGCTTCTACGACGAGGAAGGAGCTTTCGCCGAGGCTGGGGCGCTCTCCAGACCCTTTTTGAAGAAATTTGACCTCCAAAACGAGCGAGTATGGGCAGCCGAAATTAGCTTCCATTTTTATCGCAAGGCTTTATTTCAGGTGCCTCTTTTCAAGAAATTTTCCTATCATCCTGTAGTAGTCAAGGACATTAGCTTTTACATGCCATCCGATCTAAGCTATGCCGACGTAATCGCAACTATCAGGGATTTGAAGCACCCCTACCTTCAAAGAATAGAGCCTTTTGACTGGTACAGGGATGAAGAGGGACGGCTCAGTTATGGATTGCGCTTTTACCTCCAAGGAGACCATACGCTGACCGATACAGAGATTCATGAATTTTTAGCAGAAGTAGTAAGAGCTCTGGAAAAGAAGGGGGCACAAGTTCGCAAGGCAGAGACAATATAAAAACTTGCGCTTTACCTTTGCTATATGGAAATCAGGAGGCTGCATGATCTCCTCGCCGAGCAGCTCTCTAAGGGGGGGCGTCCAGATGCTATTGCTGCAAAGAAAGGAGGACGCTGGCAGACTTATAGCACCCAAGAAGTCGCTCACTTGGCTGATGTCGTGAGCCGAGCTTTGCTCAAGTTTGGGCTTCAAAAGGGCGATCGGATCGCTCTCGTCTCGCCGAATTGCCCAGAATGGAATTTTGTAGATTTAGGAGCAGTCCAAATCGGGATCGTCGTAGTCCCCCTCTATGCAAATGCCATCGCCACAGACTACGAATACATCATTCAACATTCAGAGAGCCGACTCCTCTTCTGTTCGGGAGGCGAAGTATGGGAAAAAGTTAAAAGTATCCTCCCCCGATGTCCTACGATAGAAAAAGTGTATGTCTTTGATCCAGAGCCTGATGCGACTTCGTGGAAGGATTTTCTCGCCATAGGTAAAGGCGACGCCACAGACCTTACCCCTTATAAGGAAAATGTAAAGCCTGAGGATTGGGCCACTTTTCTCTATACTTCAGGCACCACTGGGGTTCCCAAAGGGGTCATCCTTACCCATCACAATATTGTTTCCAATGTGCTTGCAGTTCGGGAGCTTAATCTGATGCCTCGGGGCTCAGAACCCCTTAGAGCCTTGAGTTTTCTCCCTCTCAATCACAGCTTTGAGCGAATGGTCTTTTATACTTATCTAAGCATGGGTATAGGCATCTACTATGCCGAGAGCTTAGACACTATTCGCGACAATCTATTGGAAGTAAAGCCTCATGTTTTCACTTCAGTTCCTCGTCTGCTAGAAAAAATGTATGAGCGTATCATAGCTACTGGACAAACGCTGACAGGGATTAAGCGGGTTCTCTTTTTCTGGGCATTAGACCTGGTAAAAGCCTATGACCCAGAGAAGTCTTATCCTCTCAGCTATAGAATACAGCTTTGGTTAGCTCGGGCGCTTGTCTTTCGGAAGTGGAAAGAGGCCTTAGGAGGGAATGTGCAGCTCATCGTCACAGGAGCTGCTGCTCTGCCAAAGCATCTGGCTCACACTTTCTGGGGGGCTGGTTTCTTTATCATGGAAGGATACGGCCTTACTGAAACTTCCCCAGTGATTTCCGTCAATACTTTTGATGCTTATCGTTTAGGCTCAGTAGGCAAACCTATCCCGAATGTAGAGGTTCGGATAGAGCCCCTGGAGGGCTATACGGAAGGGGAAGGTGAAATCATCGTGCGAGGTCCTAATGTGATGCAGGGATATTACAAAAATCCCGAGGCAACCGCTGAGGTCCTTCAAGATGGGTGGCTTCGTACAGGAGATGTGGGCAAAATAGACCAAGATGGATTTCTGTATATTACTGACCGTAAGAAAGAACTTTTTAAGACAGCAGGGGGGAAATATATTGCTCCCCAGCCTATTGAGTCTGCCCTCAAGAGCTCTATCTACATTGAACAGGCGATGGTCGTCGGTGAGTACCGAAAGTTTCCTGCAGCCCTCCTTGTTCCTGCCTTTCCCGCTTTAGAGAAGTGGGCTCAAGAAAAGGGTATTTCCTTCGCCAGTCGGGAAGAGCTGATTCACCATCCGCAAGTGATCGAGCTGATTGACAGTGAGATCAATCGAATCAATCAACAGTTCTCGCAATTTGAACGGGTCAAAAAGTTTATTCTCTTGCCAAAGGAATGGACAATAGAAGGAGGTGAGCTTACACCGACCCTCAAGCTCAAGCGGCGAGTGATCCTGGCTCAATATCAAAAGGCTATTGATGCCCTCTACGCTGAAGCCGAGACGCCAGTGGCGCGGTGAGGAGCGCAAGCTGCTTAGCTTAGGATTAGAGACTGTTGCTATCTTGGGAATTTGGCTTGGATTGGGATATGCCGCGAATGTATATTTGGGATGGCATCCCTATGGTATGCTGGCAGGCGGTGTGATAGGGGTACTTCATGTTTTGTGGCGGCTCATCCGCTCAGGAAAAGAAATGTAAGGAAAAAAAGCTATCCTCCATCCCTTTTCGTCACAAGATACAAAGCACTAAAGCTCAGAACATGACCTTCCGTCCCTTCCCCCCTTGGATCTGCTCTAATACAGCGCTATTTCCCCCACTCTCATATACGGGTAGGAAGGTCTGGAAATTTGATGGCGTAGGGTTCAATAGAGGGGGGACGCTGGCCTTGAGCATTCATTTCCATGATTTCTTGAACGGCTGAGGCTGGAAGGCACACCTGGCGCCCCTCACCTACTTTCTCAAACCAAAGCCGCTCCAACAAAAGCTCAGTTCGGAGATATCGCCATTCCCCATCATCAGTCAAAAGATACCTAACTTGAGGGATTCGCTGGCTGATTTCCTTGTAAATATCCAGCTCATAGCTGAGGCAGCATTTGAGTTTTCCACACAAGCCCAGCAGCTTTGAGCTATTGAGGGAGAGTCCTTGATACCGAGCTGTTTCCGCAGTAATCGTGAGAGAAGCGGTGATCCAAGTACTACAGCATAGCTCACGCCCACAGGCTCCAATCCCGCCTATGCGCCCACTTTCCTCTCTTGCAGAAATCTGCCGCAAATCGGGGCGAACCTTGTACTTTTCGCCGATGCGACGGACAAGCTCTCGGAAATCTACTCTTTCGTCCGCTGTGAAGTAACAAATAAGGCTACGCCCATCCCCATAGAATTCCACATCTGTTACTTTCATTTGATGCTGAGTATCTAACCCGAGTTCTCGGACCATCTCCCGGATTTCAAGGAGGATGCGAGGCTCTTGCTGACGCCATTTCATGAGTTGAGCGAGCTCTTCCCGAGAAGGACGACGCAGCACCTTTTGTTGAGGGGGAATGTCTCGCTTGAGGCTGCGGCGACGCGCCTCTGCCAAATGTCCAGTAAGCTGTACAATCCCAATATCATATCCCCGTCCATATTGAGGAGGCGATTCTGGGCTGCGACGAATCACCTCAGTAACTACGACCCATTCTCCTGTCGTAAGAGGGGGCTCTATACGGCTCCAGAAAAGCTCTCGCCGAGTAGCTTTAAAGCGAACCTCCACAAGCGGCGGAGCCTCTGCAGGCGGCGCTACCCCTGCAAGCCAATCTCCTACAAATACACTGTTTTTACAACCCTTACACTTCTCGCCGCACCCCATACTCTGCCAAGAACCGTTCCAATCGCCGCCTCGTCTCTACTCTCCCTAAAAGCTCTATGATCACATACAGAGAAGGGCCCATTTCCTCCCCCGTGAGAGCCAAGCGAAGGGCTGGAAGGACCTGCGAGAGGGTCATCTTCTCACTTTTTGCCTGAGATTTGATAAAAGCTTCAATAGAAGCGGCATTCCATGGCTCCAATGCCCAGAGATGGTCCATCCATTGCGGCAGCTTTTCTACAAGATTAGGGTTGAGCTTAGACTCTTTCTCAGGAGGGAGTGGAAAAGTAGGTGCCTCATAAAAAAATCGCACCGCTTCTATCAGCTCTGGCAGGAGAGCACCGCGCTCCCGAGCTAAGGCCATGAGCTGCATGAGCTGTACCTCAGAGATAGAAGGTAGTCCCCGAGCCATCCATAATGGATGCACGAGCGCAGTGAGACGCTCTAAAGGCAGCTTCCGAATATGTTGCTGATTGACCCACCGAGCCTTTTCAAAGTCAAACCGAGCGCCCGACTTGCTGACCCGCTCAAGGGAGAACGCCTGAATCAGTTCCTCCATTGTAAATATCTCCCTCTCCTCCGCTGGATGCCACCCCAAAAGGGCTAAATAATTAGTCAAGCCCTCAGGCAGGAAGCCCCTCTCTCTGTAGCCTTCCGAAACTTCGCCAGTAAAAGGGTCTCGCCACCGCAAAGGAAACACGGGAAAGCCCAGCTGATCGCCATCTCTTTTGCTGAGCTTACCACCCCCATCTGGACGCAGGAGAAGCGGAAGATGAGCAAACTTTGGCATCTCCCATCCAAATCCCTCATAGAGAAGGACATGGAGAGGGGTAGAAGGTAGCCATTCTTCCCCCCGAATTACATGAGTAATCCCCATCAGATGATCATCTACCACATTCGCTAAGTGATAGGTGGGCATGCCATCGCTTTTGAGGAGAACCTTGTCATCCATTTCTTTGGTATGGACACTGACCCAACCTCGAATCTCATCATAAAACCGCACTTCTCGTCCCCTGGGTACTAAAAATCGGATCACGTATGGCTGAGAACGCAACCGTTCCTGCACCTCTTCGGGAGGTAGAGTCAAGCTATTCTTCATGTAAGAGCGAGTAATGGCATTATACTGGGGAGCACTCATGCCCGCAGCTTCAAATCGCCTCCGCATCTCTTCTAACTCCTCCTCGGTATCAAAAGCATAATACGCCCAGCCCCGCTCCACCAGCAGATGAGCGTACTCGGCATAAATGGCTTTTCGTTCGCTTTGTCGGTAGGGGGCATGGGGACCGCCAATGTGAGGGCCATAGTCAAAGGTGATCCCACACCACGAGAGCGATTCAATAATATACTCCTCAGCCCCAGGAACAAAGCGCGTCTGGTCAGTATCTTCTATTCTGAGAATAAAGATGCCTCCATATTTTCGGGCTAGAAGATAGTTATACAAAGCTGTGCGTACCCCCCCAATATGAAGCGGACCCGTAGGGCTCGGAGCAAACCGAAGGACTACCTTCACGATTTTGCCAAGCTCTCTTGAATCACAGCTGAAAGGTCAAACTCTTGACCAATCTCTAAAAGATGAAGCGTGCAGTCATTGTCCTTGAAGTGCTTCTTTGCCTCTTCACCATCAATCTGAATGGGTGGAAAAGTATTGTAATGCATGCCAATCACATGTTCTACATCTAAGAGAAGGGCTGCTTCCGCCGCATCTTCCACATCCATAGTGAAAGTGCCTCCAATGGGAAGAAACGCCGCTCCTAACATGTATCTCTCAGAGAGAAGCTCCATGTCTAAGAAGAGTGAAGTATCACCCGCATAGTACACTGTGTGACCCTCATCGGAGATGATAAAACCCACTGGCACACCTCCATACCGCCCATCAGGAAAGCTACTGGTATGCACCGCTGGCACAAGCTTAACCCAGAGGGACTTATTCTGAGGGGAGCGCCAAGTGCCACCTACATTCATAGGAACGGTCGGACAGCCCCTTTCAGAAAAGTAGGAGTGAATCTCCCAGACCCCAATGATAGGTGCATTGGATGTTTTAGAGATGGCTTCCGCATCCGCAATATGATCAAAGTGAGCATGTGAAAGGAAGATATAATCAGGATGGAGCCCCTCCACAGAAACTTTCCCTTTGGCAAGTTCGTTAGGTGTGATAAAAGGGTCAAAAAGGAGCTTTTCCCCACTTTTGGTCGTGATAAGGAAGGCAGAGTGCCCCAAGTATTGGACTCGCATAAAGCAAAGGTACGAGATTAGTATAAGCTTTGGGGGGGAGTATTACCTTTGCTCTATGAGCCGCAAGAAAGAGGATACTACCCTTGCGTCAGAGAGCAAGCCTGTAATCCAGTCTGATGCGTATGCTTCCATGCTCAGTCGGTTTCATGCCGCAGCAGAGAAGATAGGCCTTGCTCCAGAAGAGATAGAAATCTTGAGCCGCCCAGCTGAAATTCATATCGCGTATTTGCCCGTAGCGATGGATGATGGACAAGTGCGGGTATTTGAAGCCTATCGGGTCATTCACTCTCGTGCCCTTGGTCCAGGAAAAGGAGGCATCCGCTATGCGCCTGAAGTAAATATGCGGGAAGTGATGGCTCTGGCTGCTTGGATGACGTGGAAGTGTGCCGTGGTCAATATTCCCTATGGCGGCGCTAAAGGGGGTATCACTTGTGAGCCTAAAAAAATGTCAGTGGGAGAGCTAGAACGACTGACCCGAGCCTACACCCGAGCCATGTCCGAGGTCTTCGGACCAGATAAAGACATCCCTGCGCCTGACATGGGCACCAGTGCACGGGAAATGGCTTGGATCGTAGATGAATATTCTCGCTTGAATAAAGGTAACTTCATTCCAGCTGTAGTTACAGGCAAGCCCTTAGAGCTGGGAGGCTCCAAGGGGCGAGTAGAAGCTACGGGACGAGGCGTCACTACGGTTATCCTTCAAGCTCTTCAGCGATTAGGGCGTCGACCCGAAGGTCTTACAGCTGCTGTCCAAGGCTTTGGTAATGTGGGCTCTATCACCGCCAAATACCTCTCTCAAAGTGGAATCCGAGTCATCGCCATCTCTGACAAAAGTGGAGGTTTCTACAACGAAAATGGCATCCTCATTCATCAAGCCATCCAGTACCGCGACACCCACGGCGGAAGCTTGGAGGGCTTTAAGGGAGGCGATCGCATCACAAATGAGCAGTTGCTGACGCTGGAGACTGACATCTTAGTCCCAGCTGCGATCGAGGATCAAATCACCCCTCAAAATGCGCCTCATATCAAAGCCTGGCTCATTGCCGAGGGAGCCAATGGACCCACTACCGCAGAAGCCGACCCCATCCTCAATGAAAAAGGCATCACTGTTATCCCTGATATCCTTGCAAATGCGGGAGGAGTCATTGTCTCTTACTATGAATGGGTACAAAATCGTCGCGGGCACTACTATACCGAAAGCGAAGTCCAAGAACGAGCTGATAATACCATCAAGCAGGCGTTTGATGATGTATTTGCTCGAGCAGCTGCCCATCGCGTATCCCTCCGAGAAGCGGCCTACCTCCTCGCCGTAGAAAGGGTGGTTAAGGCCCTTCGTATGCATGGCAAGTACTGATTGAAGCACTTCCTAAGGCCAACCTAAGGTTTGAGAAAGCCCAGCAGTGGTATTTTGCCTTACTTTTGTTCAAAATGAGATGAAGTATGCAGCAAGTTACAGCTGGCGAGCTAATAGAAGTTTTTGATCATCTCTCCCGTAACCTCGCCCAGTATGAGGGGACTTATGCAGCTTTAGAGGAGCGATTGAGGAGCTTAGAACGGGAGTTCCGAGACAGGCAAGCCATCCTTGACAAGTTTGCTATCATCAGCGAGACTGATACTAGAGGGGTCATCACCTATGCTAACTCAAAGTTCTGTGAAGTATCGGGTTATACCTTGGAAGAGCTCGTGGGAAAGCCTCACAATATTATTCGCCATCCGGATATGCCTCGGGAAGCCTTCAAAGAATTATGGGACACGATTAAAGCGGGCCAAATCTGGCAAGGCGAGGTGAAAAACCGCCGAAAGGATGGTTCCGCCTACTGGGTCTTAGCCACGGTAGGGCCCCTTCTGGATGCTGAAGGGTATCCTTACCGCTACGTGTCCATGCGAATAGATATAACCAAGCTTAAAGAATTGGAGGCCAAGCTTCGTCAGGAGCGGGATCAGCTCGCTCACGAGCTAGAAGAGAATTTCAAACTGGCAGGTGCTATCCAACAGGCTCTATTACCACCAACGGAAACTAGTCCCTCCTCTTCTTCATTTCCTCTTCCTTACTTCGTCATCCTTCATTCTCAACAAAAGGTAAAGGGAACTTTTTACTGGCTTCATGCAACGCGCGGGCGCTGTCTCATTTTTGTAGGCGATATTCGCAAGGGTGGCATTGCCAGAGGGCTCCTCTCCGTCCTCTGCATCCAGCTGCTTCGGCACCTCGTGAAAGACAGAGGTATTCTTTCTCCCGAAAGAGTGGTAGAGGAATTAGATAACCATTTAGCAAGATTTTTTCAATCCAAGCCCCCCTTTCCGATCGAGGGCATGGTCATCTTAGTGGATTTTCTCAGACTCAAGCTCTCCTACTTAGCCTTAGGCACGCAGGCTGTCCTCTTTCGTCAGGGAAGCGTTATCCCGCTCACAAGTTATCCCCACCATTTTGGTGAAATGACCAGCCGATACGCTCGTGAGACTACTATAGCCCTTGCCCCAGCAGATCGACTGTATGTGTATGCTGGAGAGTCTTTTCATCCTGATATGAAGGCGGAATTTCAGACCTTTTATCCTTTAGATTTTGCTCGGCAACGAGAAGCATTTTCTCAAGCGCTCTCTCCTCACTTCTCTGGAGAGCTTCTCATTCTGGGAATAGAAATTCCCTCAGCTTAGGATGGCCTCCTTTTTTTCTCCCCAGGAATTGAGCCGTTTCCTCTCTGAGATAGCGGCTCATTTGGCTCAGTACGAAGCGATGGAGGCTTCTCTCCGAGAAAGGCTGTCCTCCTTAGAGCGAGAGTTTGGGGACCGCATGCGCATAGTGGATCGCTTTGCCCTCATCAGTGAGACGGATACTCGTGGAGTCATTACCTATGCAAATCCTAAGTTTTGCGAGGTTTCTGGCTATAGCCTTTCAGAGCTCCTCAATAAGCCTCATAATATTATTCGGCATCCGGACATGCCGCGAGAAGTTTTCAAAGATTTATGGGAAACCATCAAAGCTGGAAAGATTTGGCAGGGCGAGATTAAGAACCGACGCAAAGATGGAAGTGCCTATTGGGTACTATCGACAATCGGTCCGCTTTTAGATGCGGATGGAGTACCCTACCGGTATGTCTCCATGCGGGTAGATATTACTTCTCAGAAGGAGTTAGAACAGAAGCTCCGATTAGAACGGGATCAGCTTGCTCATGAGCTCTATGAAGACCTCCAATGGGCACAATCCATCCAGACGGCTCTGCTTTCTCAAGCGAATTTGGACGAAGGAACCCTTCGGATTTCCCTCCCTTATTTCCTTATCTGGAAGCCTTTGCAGCTGGTGAGCGGGGATTTTGTGTGGGCGATGGAAGAGAAGGGACGAATTCTCATCTTTGTGGGAGATAGCGTGGGACATGGGTTAGCTGGTGGGCTGATAAGCACCCTCTTTCTTCAAGAGATTTATCATCAAGTGATGGAGCGGGGAATCTGGCGCCCTGAACAGCTTGCTGAAGAGCTGGATGAAAGATTAGGCTACCTTTTCCGGCATAAATTCCCCCTCCCTATCACAGTGGATGGCACTCTCCTCTTAATAGATCGCCTTCGAATGAAGATGGAATATGTAGCTATGGGCGGAAAAGGAGGTATCGTCCGAAATGGACAATTTATACCCTTTGAGCGGTATCGTTTCAGTTTCGGTGATCTTTTGGGACATACTGTACAAGAAGAGACTCTTTTTCTGGAAGAAGGAGATCAAATCTATCTATATAGCGATGGAATTGCTGACCAGCTAAATCCTGAGGGGAAAAAGTTTGGACATAGGCGATTAGAGGAGATGTTGATTCAGATGGCAAAATTCCCTCTCACCGATCGCAAAGAGGAAGGGGAGCGCATACTAAAAGAATGGCGAGCCGATGCCCCTCAAGCTGATGATATCATTCTTTTGGGCATAGAAATTTCTAATGAACCCCTTGTGGATTCTAACTCCCAGTGAGATAGAACGAAGGGCTGTAGAGAGGATTCTGCCTTATCCTCCTCTCGTCACGGGGATAGGAGCTTTAGCTACATTGAATACCCTATGGCGACTGTACTCTCAGAGTCAAGCTCGTCCGATTGCTCTTATTGTTTTGGGCATAGCTGGGAGTTATACTCGCTCTTATCCTCTCCTCTCAGTGGTGTATGTTCAGCGAGAGATATGGGGCGATTTAGGGCGACGAGGTCGCTTCTTCCATCCTACTCCACCAGCGCTTCGCGGAGACCAGCCAGTGGAATGGGTGGCCCCTATTTCTCCTCTTTCTATGCCTTCTGTCATCGGATTGACCCTACATACTGTGAGCGCCAGCTTGCGCGAGGCACGCTATTGGCGTCGAGCTTACCCTCATGCTCACATAGAGACCCAAGAAGGCGCTGCTTACTTTCTATTCGGAGCAGCTCTTCAAATCCCCGTCTATGCTTTCAGAGTGCTGTCAAACTATGCAGGTCATCGCCACTGGCAAAAGGAAGCCGCCTTAGACGCTCTCGCTACATTCACGGAAACTCATGTGGTACCTCTATGTAAATGGATCTTGGATACCCACTCCTGCCCCTACACGAGGCGAGCTTTTCGGGGATGGGCTATTTGAAACCATCCGCTTCTGGCGAGGACAACCTCTCTTTCTTTCCGATCACCTCCATCGGCTGATAGAGGGCGCTCGCATCTTATCTTTGCAGCTCCCCTTACCTCCTCAATTCCTGATTGGAGAGATTCATCGTTTAGCCCAAGCATACCCAGAAGCCCGCCTCAAGCTGCTCCTCTACCGAATAGGGGAAGGAGCTTATACTCCTTCCACTTCTCACTCTCATCTCCGATTATGTATTACTCCCCTAAGTGAGACACCTTTTCCTTTAGGTCCGCCACAACTTGCCGTTAGATTTCCCGTGAATTTCATCGTTCCCACCCCTTGGAGTCCTTACAAAACCCTAAGTGCCTTGGGATATGTGCAAGCTGCCAGCTATGCTCAAGCCCGAGGATGTCACGAAGCGATTCTGGTCTCTGCAGGAGGTCTCCTTTCAGAGACGAGCCGAGCCAATCTGTTTTTTTGGGATGGGAAAGTTCTTCGCACACCCGCTTTGGGAACAGGCTGCATCGCCGGCATCTGCCGTCTGCAGGTGATTCGGACAGCTCATCGGCTGGGCATCCCAGTAGAAGAAGGCTTCTACCCTCCTGATGCCCTTCTTAGCGCTGTGGAAAGCTTCACAACAAACGTTGTCCAAGGGATCGTCCCTCTTCTTGAGCTTCGTGATGTAAGAAGAACCTTTCATGTAGGTGAGAGAAGCATCGCAGCCCACATAGCTAAACACTTACATCTGAGCTAAGGATGGAAAGCCTTAATTGATAACAAGATTACACTGAAAGTTTCTCTACCCTTGTGCAGGTAGGCTTTAGAGCATAAAAGAGAGGCTTCCGATCATTCTAAAGGAGAGCTAATCGCTTGATTTGGCATACATTAGTTTGTCAGCATTTCCCTATGAACTCTTATGACACACTAAGTGTCATCCGATAGAGACAGGATAAGAATCCAGGCTCAAGACCCGTTTTTGAGGTTTGCGGCAGCTAATCCTAAACCTCTGTATGCTTTTTAGACTTAACCCTATGTAGCAGAAGGAATTACATCTAAAAGCTGGATAAGTCAAAACATTCCAAGCACAAGTAGGCATGATTATTGTACCTCATCTTAGTACCATGTTCAATTTCGTTTCCCGTCCTGTGGCAGGCTCCGGGACACTCAGAATGAAGAGCTTGCAGTATTATGTGCAGGCATGGACCTGCTTACTAATTGTATTTACCGTAGGTAGTAGGATTTACGCCCAGCAGCCATCTCTCCAAGTAAACCCCAGTACCCCCACTCAGGTGTGCGGTCCAGACCTCACTATCGACGTACATTTTACCGCCTCTGGTTTTAGTCCGACCGACGAGTTTTTCGTTGAGCTTCAGGACGACCAAGGAACCCCCGTTGCTTCCTCCTTAAACTCTGTCTCTGCCAGCCCCGCGCAAATCTACTTCTCCTCTGGCTTGAGTACAGGTACTTACTTCATCGTAGTGAAATGCACCACTGCCACTCCTGTGGTGGAGAGCCCACCGTATCAAGTGGAGCTGCTTCAGCAGGCAAGAATTAATAGTGTGAGCTGTACCCCACCGACTAACAATTTAGCAACGGCTGGAATACCCGTGACTTTTATAGTAGATCAACCAATGTTGATGGGTAACTACACAGGCGATTACCAGATCATTTTTGATCCTGGTGATGGTAGCACACCCATTACTTACTCACCCGTTTCTCCGGCTTCATTTCCCTACTTTATCAATCACACCTACAATCTTGCCACTGCCACGGGACAATTCTACACCTACAGTATCACGGTAGCATTTGCCTCTGTAAACTCGCCTGCTTCATCAGCTGGATGCCATTTTACCTGCACAGGAAATATGCGAGTAGAACCTATTATCAGCATAGGCCCGAATGCTCCCACAGCCTTGTGTGCTGGAAGCGGTGGTAACACCGTCACCGTACCCTTCAACCCTCAGGGCTTCCCAGCAGGTACGCAGTTCACCGCTCAAGTAACAGGTCCAGGAGGTGCGCTCCCCAGTAGTAACATCACAGTCAGTAGCAACAACGTAATTATAAACTTTGCAGGTCAAAGCCCCGGTACTTACACGCTCATTGTCTCCAGCAGTAACCTCAACTTTCCTGCATCCAGCCAGCCCCATCAAATAGATCTGGTTGATATTATTTGCCGAGTTAATCCCAACCCTGTCCTTGCAGGAAATCCAGTGAATTTCACCGTGTCTGTCATCCCCTCAAGCTATCAAGTCCACCAAGTAATTTTCTCCCCAGGAGGAGGCTTGCCCATACAAAACCATAATACTTCTTTAACTTGGAGCTACACCTACCCTGCCGGGGGCTCCTATACCTATTCAATTCAGGTACAGCTCTTGGATGTAACAGGGGGACCTCTGTGTGAGATAGAGTGCTCTGGACAGATAGATGTCCTCCAAAGCATTACAATAGACCCGAGTGCTCCCACAGCCTTGTGTGCTGGAAGCGGTGGTAACACCGTCACCGTACCCTTCAACCCTCAGGGCTTCCCAGCAGGTACGCAGTTCACCGCTCAAGTAACAGGTCCAGGAGGCGCACTCCCCAGTAGTAGCATCACAGTCAATAGTAACAACACCGTGACTATAGACTTTACAGGTCAGAGCCCAGGCTCTTACACCCTCACCATTTCCAGTAATACTAACCCGCCTGTATCCAGTCCCCCCCATCAGATAGACCTAATCGATATCACTTGCCGAGCTAATCCTAACCCTGTCCTTGCAGGAAACCCAGTAGACTTCACCGTGTCTGTTATCCCCTCAACTTACCAAGTCCAACAGGTAACTTTCTCTCCAGGAGGGGGCTTGCCCCAACAGACCTATAACTCTTCAACCTGGAGCTACACCTACCCCGCCGGGGGCTCCTACACCTATTCAATTCAGGCACAAATCTTGGCTCCAACAGGAGGCCCTCTTTGTGCGATAACATGCTCAGGTGATATAGAGGTCCAACAGCCTATCCCTCCTTCCATTTCCATAGACCCCAATCTCCCCCTCGCAATATGTGATACTAATGCTACTATACCTGTAAGCTTCACCACGCAGGGTAACTTTGGTTCTGGCAATCAGTTTTTTGTTACGCTATTAGACTCAAATAACAATCCTGTCTTCACCAGCGCCCCTGTTACCTCCAGCCCAGCTCAGGTTACCTTCTCGGGAAGCAGCCTACAACCTGGTGCTTATCAGGTCGTAGTCCAAAGCACTAACCCACAGGTATCCAGCCAGCCCCAGTCTATACTTTTCATTCCCTTCGGTGGTATTAAGTGCATCCTGCCGGATACCGTGGTGAGTGCAGGCACTAATCTCTCTATCAGCATACAACCTAACAACAACTTGCCTAGCCTTCCCAGTGGCGTTAGTCTTCAGGTTACTTTCAACCCCGGTGGGAGCTTATCCCCTCAGACCCAAACTTTCACCAGCCTGCCTATCAATCTGAGCTATACCTACAACAGTGTAGGTTACTACCAGTACTCCATACAAGCCGTATTGCTAGTGAATACGCCTGGAGGTTCGCGCCCTGCCTGCGATTGGGTTTGCTCAGGTAACATACGGGTTACGCCCCGTACTGCTCTCTCCTCTCTTAATGAGGTTCCTGCACTGAGCCGAGTCGGAGACTTTTACTGTGTCCGCAGCTCAGAAGCAGGACAGGTTCGAGTCTTTGATAGCGTAGGTCGGCTCCTACTCACTGCTTCTACGGGGGAATTTTTCGCCATCCCCACCAGAGGAGTATATCTGGTGCAAGTTTCCACCACTGGGAGCAGTCATACTTTCCGCCTCTTTATACCCTGAGAGTAGAGCCTGCTCTTGACTCAGAGAGCCCCGCTTCTCCAGCGGGGCTCTTTTGCTTATGAGCAAGCCTTAGCAGTCATAAACCTGAAAACCTACCCCACACGCTTCCCCTTTCTAATACACTCTGTATCGTAAAGTGATGTAGCCTCTATACGCCCAGCGCTCCCAGAGGGGCGTAGCATCCCGACCTGAGCGATAAATATCTTGATTGCCCACGCGCTGGGTACGACGATAGGGCATATTGATAAAATCTCCAATAGCCAGTCTAAGCTCCCAGCGAGCGCCTATGCGATACGAGACTTGCGCCTCTCCCAGTAGACGCTTCTCTTCTACAAGATGCGGGTAGATGTAGGGATCAAATCCCATCGCCCAAATCTGATCATGCGTATAGTTAGCAAAAATCGCCGCCTCCCATTGGGGTCTCTGATAGATGAGCCCAAGGTTTCCTACGACAGGTGCATGCCCCTGCAGACGCCCCTCCAAGCGTCCGAGCTTCTGCCACACAGACTGTTCCAAAGCACTTTCACTCATTGTAAGGGTGAGATAGCTCCACAAGCGGGCTTTCCCACCTTCCCATAAAGTGCGCCGAGCCTCTACCTCTAAGCCCATGATTTCTCCCCAGCGCCGCTGCCGATTAGAGTAAGTGAAGACGGCAGTATAGCTGGCAGGCACGAGATAGATTTCAGGCAAATTCGCCAAACGCTTGTAGAAAAGCCCCAAGGCAATTAAGTTATCTTTATCTCTGAGCCATTCATACCGAAGCTCAGCGTTGAAGCTACGCCCTGTACGAAGGCTCGTATCCCCCCTCCAGTAATAAGCCAGGAGAAAGTCAAAATATCGCAAGGGTATGTGTGAGGGAAAAGGCGGTCGAATAAGGGTAATATTCCCACCGAGGCGAAGGGTATGCTGCTCAGCAAAGCGATACTTCACAAGAACAGCTGGGAGGAGGTGCTGATCCTGAAAACCCCTTAGAAAGGCTTCCTGTTCCGTAGCTATAGGAATATGCCACAAGCGTCGCTGCCAAAGCTCGTACCGCAGCCCCAAAAGCGCTTCCCACTGCTCATTCCATGATCCCCGCAGCCAAGTATAGGCCGCTGCCAGCGTGGTGCGGCCCCGATGCCGATGAAAATCTTCCGTCCGATCTATGAGATACCAGCCCCCTGGACGGATGTGTGCTGGTGCATAGACCTCTCGGATGAAATTCAGGCTATACACGGTAGGGTCTAAGACATTCGGCGCGCCGCCCGCCGTATCCGGCATAAATCCCAACTGTCGCCCCCGCAATCCCTGCATCTCCTGCGAGTACCATCCCCCCAATCGCCACTGTAGCCAGCCTCCCCCTCCCTCCCACCGCTTCTCTACCCATGGATGGACATATCCCTGCTGAGCTCTCACTTGAGAGGACCACACTTGCGCATAAATCTCGTAGTCTTCATACAGCTCCAATTCATAAGAGAAGTCTGCTTGCCCTGGATATTGCAAATAATTCATTGCTCCTGCCTGAGGTATCTCCTGCGTCTGGAAAAGTCCGCCAAGCTGAAGCGCACTTTGCCAACCCCTAAAGCCTGAAAAGCGCCAGGTGGGACGCACAAGCAGAAGGGATTGCCGCTGGAGGAGAAAAGTGGGATAATAGCTTAGGGAAGGCTCTAAGGCAATTCTCGGATTGATATAACCTGCCTCTTCCAAACTAATCCTCTGAAGTCCTGTGGTAATGCCTATCCCTTCCACTGAAAGAGTATGGGCTGCGCTTGGTTGATAGCTAAAGCTCCAAGATAAACCGCCACTCCGAATATTCCAAGTAATAGGATTTGGGGACTCATCCCGATAGGTAGGGATGAAAATCCACTGCTCTCCCTGTTCCTCAAAGTACCCGTCCCCAAAGAGGATACTTGAGTGTAGGAATCGCTGGATGAAGGCACTGCGAATAGCTAACCGCCATCTTTCTCTACTCTTATCATAGGCGACCGATAGAAAACCTCCGGGCAGCGACCATCTCATCGTATCTGGCACCGTATACCGCTTCACCTGACGCCCATAGGCAAAGTTTTCAGGCAGTGGTTGACCGCCATTTTCTGAGGCTTGAACTTGAGCCGGAGAGGGGAAATCCTTCGGCACTGGAGCTTGAATCGGAGAGCGGAAGCGGGGGAATGCTCGACCCACTGCCTGAAAATCAACTTCTGTCGTATAGGCGATTTGTAGTCCCTCCCCACCACCACTGGGCAGCTGAAAATCTATTAGTCCTCCACCAAAATGCCCCAAAAGCTCCGGCGTCCAAAATTTCCGCACTTCCACTTTTCCTAAAAGGTTAGAAAGAAGCTGGTCCGCTTCTGCAAATGATCCATCATAACTCACCCAACTTGGATAAGCTCCCCCAAATGCAAAAGCATTATATCTCTCACTCAAACCTCGAATGGAGACAAAGCGCCCAGAGAGCAAGGAAACCCCTGGCAAGCGCCGAAGCACGTTCGGGGCGTAAAAGTCCGTACTGCGCTTAGCTATCTGCTCCTGCGAGTAAAGCTCCGCTATCTCCAAGCTTCGCATTCGCTCCACAAATACACCTGCTTCTGTCTCCTTCTCTACATCTGCTATGATCTGAACAGGCTCTGTCTCTACCTCCAATGGAAAGAGCCGAAAAACAAGTCCTGCTTGTGGACGATTTACAAAAACTTTCAGCAGTCGATACTCCGCTAAGAAAATCGTGAGGGTCTCTGGCTCAGAGAAAGGCAGACTAAAACTTCCCTTCTCTGAAGTGTAGATGCCCTTATTTCGCGTACGCACTAAAACCCCTGGCAGTGGCTCGCCGGTTTTGCCATCTATCACCTTGCCTTCTACCTGATTAGCGAAAGCCGGGAGAGTAGGCCTTTTTATGCGAGCAGTCCTCCGAAGCAGAAGGTCCTGAGCCCAAGCCATCCCCGTCATCACCGCCAAGAATACGATGATGCGCATGAAATAAAGATAGCAGGTCATCACTGAGGGGAATGGAATACCACTCCCCTGGGGCTGATTCATTACAGTAGCTCTCATAGGCTTGCATGACACTTCTCACAGGCTCAAAAGCGATAAGAACAAAATACCCTTAGATTTAGTTCAGAGTTTCATAAAGGGAACTAAAGTACACCGATCCAAATGAGAAAAAAACTGACATGCGCTTCTTTTCTTATACTTTTCTTCTCTCACAAGTAAGGAAGGAGATTATGTTTAGGCAAGTGTGCGCCGAGTGATTCTGACAGGTGGAACGGGTCTAATTGGCAGTGCTCTCTTTCCCGCTCTTCGGGCAGCGGGCTACACTCCCCTTGTGCTGAGTCGGCGGCCAGGAAAGGAGCCCGACAGACTGAAATGGGATGGACAGCATATACCTTCTACCTTGTCAGGAGAAGGAGTAGTAGCAGCTATCAATTTAGTGGGAGCCAGTATCGCTGACCGTCGATGGACAGAGAGCTACAAACGCGAACTGTGGGAGAGCCGAGTCATACCTACTCAAAACTTGAGTGCGTGGCTCAGCCGTTACGCCCCCACTGCTCGTCTGATTTCAGCCTCAGCAATCGGGTATTATGGTGCGACTCTTTCGTCAGATATTCTGACAGAGGAGAGCCCACCAGGCACAGACTTTTTAGCGGGACTGGCTCAAGCATGGGAAGAAGCGGCTCAAGAAGCTCCCACTCCTCCTACCATCTTCCGAATAGGGATTGTGCTCTCTCCCGCTGGAGGAGCATGGAAACAGCTGAGACGGGCTTTTATTGATGGGGTAGGAGCTTACTTTTCTCCAGGGCAGCAGGGCTTCTCATGGATACACATTACGGATGTAGTTCGGGCATTTTTATGGGCTCTTGAGGACGAGAGTCGGCGAGGAGTATATAATCTTACAGCGCCTTATCCTCTCAGCGCAAGGGAATTTGCTCAAGCAGTCCTTCAACGGAGAGGAGGAGGTCTTCTCTTGCCCATTCCCTCAGGGCTAATCCGTTTTTTCATGGGTGAAATGGCTGAAGCTCTGGTGAGAGGAGCATTCGTTCGGCCTCAGAGGCTTCTCAAGGAAGGATTTACCTTCCAGTATCCCACGATTGAAGAGGCTTTGACGCAACTTTTACCTTCGTCCCATGATTCGTGAGGTATCCCTTTCATCCCTTGAGGATAAAGGTCGTCCGCTTCATATTCAAGGGCTGCGCGGCAGTGCGTATGCGCTTTGGGCGGCTCATCTTTTTTTAGAGCGAGGGGTACCGCTCTTGATGGTGCTACCCTCTGTAGAAAGCGGACGGGTGGCTCTCGCTGACCTCCAAGTCTTCCTTGGAGAGAGCACCAATCTTGTCCTTCTTCCACCCTTAGAAGAGGCTCCAGCAGCTGTGATGAGGGCTACCCTTCTGGAGCGAGGTTACTATCTTACTTTACTCCTCTCAGGAAGGGCTCTCTGCCTCATAGTTCCGGCTCCTTTTTTAGCTGAAGCCCTTCCAGCCCCTCAGCGTTGGAAAGACCACATTTTCCAACTGGTTCCTCAAAGCACCATAGATCGCGAATTTCTTGTAGAGCTTTTGCGCACCTATGAGTTTTCAGAAACAGAGACGGTGAGCATGCCTGGCGAATTTGCTTGGCGCGGCTCGGTAGTAGATGTATTTAGCTATGCCCATCCTTTCCCTTTGCGATTGAGGTTTGAGGGGGACAAGCTCACCCGACTTCATCGCTTCAACCCAGAGACCCAACTCTCTGAAGAAGAGCTCAGCGAGGCTTTTCTGCTACCACCGACCTCAGCAATCGAAGAGTTTCCTTCAGCTACCCTTCTTGATTTTCTTCCACCCTCTACCGAAATCATCATAAAAGAGGGACAGGCCTGCTTAGCTCAGCTTCGCCGACTCCGAGCCGAGACGGGAGAAACAGTCTTCCTCAAATTAGCCGAACAAGCTATAGAGGTCGGACATGAGGCCGCTATCCCCCCAGCAGAGGTCCTTTCATATCCCACTCATCCACAACCCAGCTTCCCTCATAACCTTCATCTCTTTTATGAGCACCTACGAAGCCTTCCTGTCAATACCCTTTATCTCTACTCAGAAAATGAAAGACAGCAACTACGCCTTCAGAAGCTTCTCTCTCAAGTGGAAGTGCCTTACAGAGTTGTACACCACGTGGGGAGCTTGTCAGAGGGCTTCTATGATCCTCAAGAAAAGATTGCCTGTTATACGGATCATCAAATATTTCGGCGATTTTATGCCCCCCCTGTTCATCGGACTTTCCGTCGGAGCGAGGCTTTAGCCCTGCGAGAGCTATACGAGCTTCAGCCAGGGGACCTTGTGGTACATAAGCGGCATGGGATTGCCCGCTTTGGGGGGCTGGTTCAAATCCCGAAAAGTGAGCCACCGCAAGAAGGGTTACGACTTCTCTTTGCGGACGATGCTGTGCTATATGTTCCTATTTCACAAATCAGTGATGTAGGGCGATATCGGGGGATAGGTGAGGCTGAGCCTAAGCTAAGCCGCTTGGGAAGTCCTGACTGGCAGCGAACGCTTCAACGGGTCCGCCGCCGCCTCCAAGAAATGGCTATTGACCTTGTGCGTCTGTATGCCAAGCGCTCCATGCAAAAAGGACATGCATTCAGTCAGGACACCCTCCTCCAAGTAGAGATGGAGTCTCGCTTTCCCTACGAGGAAACTCCAGATCAACTCCAAGCCCTGATGGAAATCAAGAAGGACATGGAAAGTTCTCAGCCAATGGATCGCCTTTTGTGTGGAGATGTAGGGTTTGGCAAGACGGAGGTGGCCCTGCGCGCGGCTTTCAAAGCGGTACAAGATGGCAAGCAGGTCGCCTTCTTAGCTCCGACCACAGTCCTTGTAATGCAACACCTGCGTACATTTGAAGCCCGATTAGAGGGCTTCCCCGTTCGGCTGGCCGCCTTAAGCCGACTCCAATCGCCAAAAGAACAAAAAGCTATTCTCCAACGCTTAGCGGCAGGTGAAATAGACCTCATCATTGGCACTCACAGGCTCCTTTCAGATGATGTGCATTTTCACGATTTAGGTCTGCTCATTATAGATGAAGAGCATAAGTTCGGCGTCATGGCAAAAGAAAAACTCAGATCTAAGCATCCCACTGTAGATACTCTTTCTATGAGTGCCACACCTATTCCTCGTACTCTTCAATTAGCCCTCCATGGGATTCGGGCCATTTCACTGATGGTTACTCCCCCCAAGAATCGCCTGCCTGTAGAGACAAAAGTTCGCCCATTTTCATGGGATTTGGTAAAAGAGGTATTAGAAAAAGAATTGGCGCGTGGGGGTCAAGCCTTTTTCGTACATAATATTATCCGAGACCTGCCCAAGCTTACTCAAAAGCTTCGGTCTCTCCTTCCCCAGGCAGAGATCGCGTTTGTCCATGCTCAAATGCCGACTAAACAAGTGGAAGATATTCTACTTGCCTTTGTCTATCAGCAGATTGACGTGCTTGTTACAACGAACTTAGTAGAGTCTGGATTGGATATCCCAAATGTCAATACCATCATTGTAAATCAAGCGCACCGATTTGGTCTGAGTGATTTGCATCAGCTACGGGGTCGGGTGGGTCGGAGTGGGCGTCAGGCGTATTGCTACTTCCTCATTCCCAGCTTAGATGCACTGACTCCGGAAGCTCTGCGTCGGCTAGAGGCTCTGGAAGAGTTTAGTGACTTGGGTAGCGGCTTTCAGATTGCCATGCGTGACTTAGAGCTAAGGGGGGCTGGGAACCTATTCGGACGGGAACAAAGCGGCTTTATTGCTGAGATTGGATATGATTTGTACAGGCAGTACTTAGAAGAAGCTATCAATCGCATCAGAGAAGAAGAAGGATTTGAACCTTTGCCACTTCCCCCTTCTGAGCCCCAATGCACTGTGGAATGTGACTGGGAGGTCCGACTGCCAGAGGAGTGGATTCCCTATCCAGCGACCCGATTGGAAATCTATCGCAAACTCGGAGCGACTTCTTGTGAGGCTGAACTCCAGGCAGTCTTGAGAGAACTATTAGACCGCTTTGGTCCCCTTCCTCCGTCAGTCTTGACTTTAGCAGATGTGATGCGACTGCGATGGGTAGGAGATAAATTAGGATTGCCCTATATCTTTGTACGGCGCCAGAAGGCTCGTCTCCCCCTCCCCCTCTCCACTCCCTTGGACGCAGTCATAGCTTATTTGGACAATCTCCAGCCACGACCGAAATTTCAATTCGTCCCTTCAGAACAGGGACTTAACCTTGAGATAGAAGGTATCTCCTCTTCCAAATCCCTCTTGAGCATTCTAGAGGGACTCCAAGGAGTTCTCAACAACCTACAAGCCGTAGTATGATATGGATTCTCTACGGAGAGGAGGAATTTCGCCGCACGCAGCGGCGCCAATCTCTCATAAAGGACCTACTTGGAGAGATGCTGCCCGATTTGACCCTCACTGTTTTCAAGGGAAAAGCATTCACAGAATCTGCTTTTCAGGAGTTATATGAGCCACCGTTTTTAGCTCCCCATAAAGTCGTTGTCATCTCTGACGCGGAAACTCTCAGTAAAAGCCAGCTCAATTTGCTCATCCGATACTGTCAGAATCCTGCCCCTCATACCCGATTGATTTTAGATTTTGCTCAGCCTGAAAAGCCCCCTCTTCCAAGTGAGGGCGAGATATTTTACGAAGAATTCAGACCTCTGCGTCCTAATGAGGTCGTAGAATGGGTCTTTGAGCAGGCAAAGAGCCTCCAGCTTCGCTTGATGCCCGAAGCTGCTGCGTCTTTAGTTGAGATTGTGGGAAGGGACCTCAGACTTCTGAGGTCTTATTTAGAGATGCTTCAAATCTATAGGCACCCTTCACCCGAAGCGCCATTGACAATAGAAGAAATCACGGAAGCATTAGGCATGGACCCCCAGTATCCCCTATACAAGCTCACAGATGCATTGGCGGCTGGTAACTTTTCAGAGGCCTTGCGAATTGGTTCGGCTTTTGCGGAAGATGTGCGAAGCTATCCCCTATCTCAAGTTATTGGACACCTGCGCTTTTTTTACCAGCAGCTCGCCTACCTCCACATAAGCCAAACTCCCCCCGCCCTAAAAGCGATCCAGCAGCGGCTCCAATTACGATTTGCCTTCCAAGCAAAGACATATGAACAAGCCTTGCGCCACATAGATCTTGAAGCCTGCAGGCGAGCTCTTTCTCTTCTTAGGTTGGCTGATGCTCGTCAGAAAGGGGTGATTCCCTCTCGGCAGACAGAACGGCAGCTCCTGATAGGACTCATTCAAAACCTTGTTATCTCAAAAAACCTTGAGCTGAAATGAGGGGAAACTTACCACTCCATAGTTGAATGGAAATTCATTTGTTCTGCATCTTGCATGCTACCCTATCTTCCTTTGAAGAATACCACCCAAGCCTTCACCTAAAGGGTAGACGGATGAGCTACTGACCACTCCGGAGGCAAAAAGAGAAGGGGATTTCAATAAGCTAAGCTCGCTCTCGGGATGGTTAGCCTTCAGTTCCGAGCCGCTCCTGTTATAGGTCTATCTATACGAGGACGCGAGGGGATTGCAGGACGCTTATCAGCAGGAGCGTAGGAGCATTCACTCTCGCCCTCATAGTAAAAAGTACCCTGCTTCATGACCGTTCGTTGCCGAGAGATGAGCTTGCCGCCCTGCATTATCACTGTACCTTCTCGGGTGTCTCCCATCACTCCTGTCTGTGGAGGAATGCGCAGCTCGGTAGAGGAGATTACATCAGCTACAAGGGAGTCCTCAACAGACGCAGAAGCGCTGCCGCCCGCACCGCTTGAGCTGCCCTGCATGCGACTGAGTAGGATGAGGCGTTTCGGATTTTGGGGGTCCTTACGGATAGTCAGAGTCCCGCTGGTGCTCCCACTACCTGTATTCTCCATAGGCTCGGAGCTTTTGATAACCCGATTCTTACAGGGACCTTCCAGTCGCCAGGTGCCGACAAAGGCATCCCGTGCATCTTGGGCCCACAGAGGGATCATACCTACCACTCCGCCCCAAAGGGCAGAGTGAGCAAGAAAGTGTCGTATCATAGGCGAAAGGATTTTTTCACCATTCTATCAGATAAACCAAGGGAGTAGACTGACCTTTTGCGTCTCTCGGGCAGGCATCGCCCCGAATCTCTACGAGACAGGCATTAGAGCGGCCCGGAACGCCGCGTACGCTGATTGTGCCGCAAAAACGCAGGCCCATCTTAGGGTCTTCCTGGATAGCGCCTGCTTTTCGCAGCAGCTCTCCTACGCCTGCATCGGCCCGCTTCCCCCTATCGAACCAGCTCTGTCCCAAGTTAGCTACGATGATGGGTTCTCTGGGATTGGGCACGAGGGCCAGCACCTCTCGGTTGGGCCCGATAAAGTAGGTTACGGTCGTTCCACGCGGATGGTCTATTTGCAGAGAGAAATCCCCCTCACTGCGCAGAAGGCTTACCTGACGTACCTTGTCCCCTTCACAGCCGCGGTCATAAGAGAGCCCCTGGGCTAAGACGAGCTGAGTCCCGCCTGCAGCCCCCTGCTGAAAGGTTTCCCACTTCGTAGCCACATACGGCACGGGAGGCGGTGTCGGATCAGAGACCCGCTGCTCGTTATCGGGGAAGGCGACCTCTTTGCTGGGCAGGCGAATCGCATGTTCTCGGCGCGGCTGCCCCGCTAAGCAACGTATAGCGTAGGTGCCCGTGGAGCGCTGAGTGGGCGTTACAGGTCTAAGCGAAAGGCTCTGCCACGACGTGCCTGAGAGCTGCTGAAGCTCCGATGCACTTACCGACCGAATGCGCACTTGTGCTGACAAAAGGGCAGTAATAGCCCCTACATACCCTACAAATCGAATGAAGCGCATAGCCTTTTATCTGATTTTGAGGTTTTTCATTGAAAGGTTACTCTAAAGCTTCCTTCAGTTACTCGGACTGAATCCGTAGGATTGAAGGCGCTTTCTTGCCCGGGGCCGCCATAGAGCATCCCTTCAAAGGTGCCTTCGGCTCGGCTGCCCTGTATATTGACGGTGAGGGTGAGATACGCATCAGCCGTAGTGGGATGAGGAGCAGAATAAACCCGCCTTCCCTGCACACCATGATGACCGTAAAGGAGCTGAGGGCGCCGAGCCACACTGGAGCCCCGATAGGTCGCCGTATAAGAAGTATCCGAACGAGTAGTAGGCAGTATGAGATCACTTATGCTGATAGAGAAGGTATCACTGCCAGCATACAGTATCCCTATTAAGGTGCCGTAGTTACCCGAGCGCACCGCAGATACCATGGGAAACTGCCGCAGCGTCTCTTGGACTCGGGCTTGAAGAGAGCTACCGCTCCCCGGCATGCCACCACCAGAAGAAGGGGAATCTTTATCCTTCTTACAGGCAGTGAAAGCCAATAGACTAAGTACTACCGCCATGCTTGTGATGTGCCTTCGCATATCAGAATCGGATTTGGAACTGTCCATCCGTGATCTGGAGTGAGTCATCCAGGTATGCAGCATCATATACCCATCCAGAAAAAGTGCCCTGCGCTTGATTATTGGACACTGACACGCTCATGGTGAGGCGGGGCGACTTGGAGATCGTCTGGGAACTGTACACAGAATCGCCTCTTGAGCGGTAGATATTGAAAATGAAAATAAACATGTCACTCATCGTGGTAACATTAGCAGTGTAGGAAGTGTCGGGACGACTCGTAGGGTAGGCAAAAGAGATAACGCACCCCAAGGTATCGGAGGGACGATTGAGCCTGTGAGAGAAGGCTTGAGCCCGACCATACATGTAGGAAGTTTCCCTTACAGGAAACTGAAGCAGTTCTCCCCGCAGCCGAAACTGGATAGTTCCCAGGGAAGCATCTCCACCGCCGCCTCCGCCACCCCCACCACCGCCTCCAGAGTTTTGTCCAGAACCTGGATCATCTTTGTCTTTCTTCTTGCAGGCAGGGGCGCTTATCACAAGAAGGCTAAATAGCCCCCAGATAAGTATGTTTGAGTATCGCATATCTTATCAAGAACTTAGAAGCGTAGGCGAAATTCTCCATCCGTGATGCGGATAGAGTCAGAGGCCTCCCAGTAGTTGTATAGCAAGCCGCTGAAAGTCCCCTGGGCTACATTCCCTCCAGAAGTGCTGAGCTGCACGTTGAGGTAAGAATACCGATTTCCATGGCGGGCACTGGTGACATAGAATGCGCGTGTACGGTAATAGGTCACCCGGAACTCTCCTCCAGGGACATCATTCTGGGAATGGATTTGATAAGAGGTGTCCGTACGAGTCATTGGGAGGGGGAAAAGAATACCAAACTCAATCGTGTCGACCCCTGTAATGAGGGTATCAACAGAGCTGAGAGAACGCCTTTCGAATCCCCCACTGAAGCTTACGAGGGGAGTGTATTCCAAGAGCCGCCCATTCACTTTGAAGCTGACGCGATTGTCGGTAGGGAGGCCTCCACCGGATCCTCCACCGCCACTCGGATTGTCTTTGTCTTTCTTCTTACACGAGACAAATCCGAAAGCCCCTATGAAAAGTACTACGGATGGGATTAATGCCTGTCTGCACATAGGCGGCTCATTTTGGGTTCTTGTTCGAAGAAGGGTTACACTCGCCCACATGCTCGCCTATCATCCGAAAGCCCATGACCTCGGTTTCACCCCGCCGCATTTTGTATTCGCCTTCAAACTTTGTCTCAGAGAATTTAATATCCACCTCAGCGCGCATGTCGGGGCAAACCAGATCATACTGCATCCGCCCGTCTTTGATGCGCAGATTCTCAAACTTACAGTCGGGCATAGGAGACTGTCCTTCGGTTGGCACTCCGCCGAAGGGAGCCCGCTTAGCCTGT
>JANXAJ010000009.1 GCA_025062295.1 Bacteroidia bacterium
TGGCTGCCGCCGCCCAAAAACTACCTCCCACACTCCTCACCTCTTCTCCTCTCAACTACCACCCCTTGCTTCGCACCCTCCATTCACCCCCTAAGCCTTTAGGAAGAGAGCATAACTCCATCTTACCTTTTCAAAGTCTTACAAGGCTTCATCCACTCCATTCTCCTTATTAGGGGAAATCCAGGAGTAGAGAGGGGTCTCCCAAGTAAGAACTTCTCTATTCCTCCCTAAAGAAGCTGCGGAAAACCGTATCAGTCCATAGAATACATTTGTTCTTACAATCTCGCTCAAGTGAGACGAATTCTTCAGCTGACTACGAAACCCCCTTATCCTCTCAAGGATGGAGGAGCTTTAGCCACGGCTCATACTTTAGAGGCTATTCATGAGCTGGGGTGGGCAGCATGGGGACTGACAATGAATACATACAAGCATCGCTTTGAACTGCCCCCCAATCTACCCATACCTATCACGGTAGTGGAAATGAACACTCGCCCTACCCTCTATGGAGCCTTTATGAATCTCTTCTCTTCTCTTCCTTATCACTTGGTCCGATTTCAGAGCCGTGCCTATGCTCATACTCTTGAGGAGCTAATACAAGCTTTCCGTCCAGATTTGGTACAGGTGGAGAGTCTTTACCTGACCCCATACGTTGAAAAACTGCCTGTGCGGCGGGTATATCGGATGCACAATATTGAGTCTCAAATTTGGCATCGCTATGCCCAAGAGCAGTCTTGGTATTTGCGTTCTTACTTCCGCCTTCAAGCTCAGCGAATAGAGCGATACGAACTTCAGGCTTTGCCGACATATGATGGGATCCTCGCTATCTCTGAAAAAGAGGCACAGTGGAGTCAAGCTAAGCATCCCAAGGGACGCGTAATGGTTTTCCCTTTTGGATTGGAGATTGAAAGGTACAATGCCCCCCCTCTAGAGCGAGAGCCACCAAGAATTGGATTTATCGGGGGATTGGACTGGCTCCCGAATTTGGAAGGGCTCGTTTGGTTCTTAGAAAAAGTATGGATTCCTTTTCGTCGGAAACATCCTAAAGCCATCCTTTCCATTGCGGGTAGGAATACCCCCTCTTGGCTGTCTCGTTATGCGGACAGTCATACGCATATCTTGGGAGAAATTACGGAAGCGAGAGAATTTTTCTACTCTAATGACATATTTGTTGTCCCTCTTTTCTCTGGAAGTGGGATTCGGATCAAGCTCATAGAAGCCTTTGCGACGGGACGCGCAGTCGTAGCGACTCCTATAGCTGCTGAAGGTCTTACATGCAAAGCTGGACACCACCTTCTCATCGCTGAAACACCCCATCAATTCATAGAAGCCTTGTCTCTCTTATACACGGATGCTTCTCTAAGAGCCCGACTGGGAGAGGCCGCTCGTAGTCTAGCCGAGCGCGTATACGACCGAAAATCTTTTCTCCCTCACCTACGTGAGTTCTATGAGTCTCTTCTTTCCTTGTAGTTATCGGGTACTTTCTCTAATGGCGGGAAGTTCAGCGGATGGAGTTACAGCCGCTCTTCTCCGATATGAGAGGCGCCCCTCCGGCTGGGTTTATGCTGTACTGGAGGGCAGAATTTTTGAGTACCCCTCTGAATGGAGTCAGATTTTACTTCAGTCCCCTACTCTCTCTGCTCGGCATTTGTTAGAGCTTAGCATTGCCTACACGGACTGGACAGCCGAGATTATCTTTCGGAACTTCAGAGAGCGAGTATACGAGCTTATTGCTTGGCATCCGCATACAGTCTTTCATGTACCAGCTATTGGACTCACATGGAGCCTCGGAGATTCTGAACGGCTGCGAGTGAAAGTAGGATGCCCAGTAGTGACCCATTTTCGGGCCAGGGATATAGCTTGCGGAGGCACAGGAGCCCCTCTCATCCCCAACGCAGATGCACTCCTTTTGAGCGAATATGAAACTTTGCTCAACTTAGGGGGGATTGCGAATCTCACCCATCTGCCTACAGGAATTGGGTATGACATAGCCCCTTGCAATCAGCTTTTAAACGCCCTTGCCGCTCAGGCAGATCCAAGGCTCTCCTATGACCCTGAAGGAACTCTCGCTCGTCAGGGTCATTTTCTTCCCTCTTTAGCAGAGCAAATCCGAGAACATCCTTTCTTCCGTCAGTCTGCCCCGAAAGCCTTGGACAATGAGAGAGTTCAAAAAGAGTTCATCCAGCCTTTTCTTCAGTACCCCGCCCCTCCCATCGATAAACTCCACACAGCAACGCAGCTCATTGTTGAGCTACTCCTTCAAGCTTTGAGCGAAGTAGGAGCACAACGCTTCAGTTGTACAGGAGGTGGAGTGTATAATCGCTTTCTCATGGAGCTTCTAATAAGCAAGGCTGCTGAGCAGAACATTCTGTATATGCCATCGCCTCCAGAGCTTGTGGATTATCGTGAAAGCATTGGGTTCGGTTTGCTAGGGCTCTTGCGCTGGTTAGGGGAGACAAATACATACGGAGGATGGACAGGAGCCCGAGGCGCTCAAAGTAGTGGCTTACTCTCCTTGTAGAGGAAAAGTCAGTAGAGGATACTCCAGATGCTGAGCCACATTCTCTGTAATGCTTCCAAATAGAAGCTGAGCCAATCCTTTCCGTCCATGAGTACCCATCACCAGGAGGTCTGCCTTTTCTGCTTCCATGGCTTGCCTGAGCCCTTCCTCAACAGAAATGTCATTATATACTCTCAGTTCCAGCGGCTCATATCGTATAGTGCCTTTCACTTGCCCCAAAAACTTATCTATAGAAGGGGTATCATAAAACACGTAGGGTGTATTGATAACTACAAGGGTTAGCTTGAGCCCACTCCACGGCTGCAAGAAATTCACAACAGCTTGAACCAGATTAAGCGTGTTTTCTTCAAAGATGTCCACAGGCAAGAGGACTTTCTCGTATGGTTTATAGCTATTTTTGGGATGGATGGCAAGCACAGGCAGAGGGCTATGGCGAATCAAACGCGCAGTATTAGTGCCAAAGAGTCCTCCATGCCAAATGCTCGTAGCCCCACGAGTGCCCATTACAATCAAGCCAGCCTCTGGGACTTTATGAAGGTACTCTTCTGGCCGCCAGATGGTCTGGTCTCCCCATAGATGAAGAAGCACACGCACCCCATCTGTTGCTACGGAAGTAGCATACGCCTCCAAATGCTTGAGAAGTTCGCTCCGAATTTTTGCATCCATCTCTGCATCTATGATAGCGGAGAGCCCGCCCTGGTAGGCAATGCTAGCATATGGACGGTCATAAATGTGAGCAATGTGCAGTTCAGCTCCAAACTTCTTAGCGATATCTATTGCATACGCATAGGCATTACGCGCAGTCTCAGAGAAGTCTGTCAGGTGGAGAATTGCTTTCATCAGAACAAAGGTAATAACTTAAGCTCTACTGCCAAGGACGCTCCAGAAAGCGGGTATATCCTAAGTGAAGGAATACTCGGATAGGCTGAGGCTGTCTATCATAATAGGAGATGAAGGCACCTAGGGGTCCTATGAATGTGCGATAAAAAGCACCTAGCATGATGTAACGAGAGAGAGGGGGAAGACTTAGAGGAGCTGCTGGAAGCGTCAGGGCTCCCTCCGGTTGAAGCGCACTCGGAAATCGCATGCGAAGCAGACCCTGATGAAGGTATCCCTCCGCCCTCAGAAAGACTTTGCGAAGAACTCTAATCGTTACATGTCCCCCTACCGCCGCAAATCCCCTTTGATAAAACTCAGGGATGAAAAGAACCGGGCTTTCTGGGAAAGGATAAAAAGCTGGAGAGGCCATGATCGCAGCAATAGAATCGGCATATGGTATTTGTAAGGAAAGACCGCCCTCTATTCGCAGGCCGATGCTGAGCGACCGCAGAAGAGGGAGACTTTGGCGATATCGTACTACCGCTTGTGGCCAGAAGTGCTCTGCTAAGGCATAGGGTGCCTGGGTGAAGAGGGGACGCTCCACCGCCCGACTGAGGTAGAGCGCCGCATAAAGTCTGCCCCCTTGCGTAGGGTACTGCCGGTCATCTTCTGTATCTACTAAGAGACGAAGGTAACCTGTCATAGCCCGCACATCTGTCCGAACCTCTGGCGTACTATGGAGGTCCGAAATCACATATCGGAGAACCCCCGTCTGCGCCTCAAATCTTTTGAGAGCAAACTGAAATCCACCCCCCACCTGCTCAACCGTGGTAAATATATCTGCCTGACGAGGGAGAGGAAGCCAATAGAGCCCGAGTCGCTGGTAAATAAAGCGATTAAACTGCGTCTCGCCAATAAGTCGGAGATCTAAGGGGAAGGGCGGACGGACTCTTAGCCGAAACTCAGCACCTTGAGCAAAAGAACTCTGAGTCAGAAGGGCTTCTGTCTCCCAGCCAGCCCACCAGATCTTTTCTATTCTGCTACCCACTTGAATGACATACCCAGAGGGAGAAAATACGCCTAAGCCTACTCTGAGGAACACCTCACCCCGAGGACGCACTAAAACCGTAAGGCGAGCTCGTCCAGAGTTGTTTGAGTCAGGTACAAACTCTGGAAATAAGCTATAGAAAGAAGCTGCTCGACGAAGCCGAAACAGACGGCTTCGCAGCCCTTCAGGTGTCAGGACATCCCCTGACCGAATACCCAACACCTGACGGTAGAAAAATCGCTGGGATAGAGTAGCAGGGAAAAAGTCTACCTCGCTAACCGAAATAGGTTGATCTCGATATTGGCGAAAGCGCTGCCGCTTCTCAGCTAACCCAGCAGAATCCGCCCTCCACGGTCCAAGCTGCTCTCGCAGCTCCTCTACGCAAGCAGCCGCTGCCTCATATCCCCGACGAACCGCAAAAGACAAGCCAGCCGTAGAAAAATCCGTCCCACTCATCTCCCCTAAGTCAGGCTGGATAAAAAAGCTCCGTTCAGGAAGTTTCTGCCAAGTGAGTTGGTCAGATAAATGAGAGAAAAGACGCCAATAATATCCTTTTTGCCTAAACTCTTCTAAACTCATCGGAGGAGAGCCGACATGTACTCCAATGATAAAATCTGGGGCAAATTCTCGCTGCATAGGCTCCACAGGGAAATTATCATAGATACCTCCATCTACGAGGTTTGTGTATTCTCGGGTAGTAAGAGGAGAGAAAAAAATAGGCACAGAAATAGAGACGCGCACTGCCAGCGGTAGACTCCCTCTCTTGAAAATAACGGGTTTTCGGCGATATAAATCCGCCCCAATCGCACGATAGGGAACGAGAAGACTATCAAAGTTACCTCCAGTAGCAAGATTGATGGCAGCTAATTTGGTATTGAGTCCTAAATTAATCTCAAAATCCGACACAATCTGCTCTGGAAGGGGAAGATCACCCCTTGAGAGAAATTCCAAGGGAATCTCCCAAGTGGTAATGTCATGAGGTCGGGTCAGAGTGTAGTACGAAAACTCTCTGTAAAAAAGCCCTGGGCCAAGCCATAGACGATTCTCCCGGCGCATGATGAGGAACATTTCTGCGGGAGAATAGCCTGCAGCGTAGAAGCCCCCTACCATCGCTCCCATAGAAGTGCCAGTGATATAGTCAATCGGAATACCGGCTTCCTCCAGAGCCTGAATGACTCCCACATGAGCCGCCCCTCGGGCTCCTCCTCCCGAAAGAACTAGACCAATCCGAGGACGAGTAATCGTATCTTGAGCAAAGAGACTTGCCCCTATTCCAATCCACCACAACCACCGCATATTAGTCTCCTTGAAGTGCTGATCGCAAATCTACCTTCTCAAGGTGATGATAGGCATAAAGAGCAAGTCCCCCTCCAACCAGAATCAGCAGTCCGAAGAGCCATAAGTAATCCTCTGATAAGAGCTTAACAGGAAAGTGTTGAATTAGAAGCCCCTCACCACCTCGCAGTTTGACCACTTGAAACTCCTGCTGTATCAGCACCGTGAGAGTACCTAACAGTAAGCCACTACCACTGCCTCCAATCAGTAGCGCTGCGCTCATTCGTCCTACCAGTCGCCGAGTCCACTTGGGAGAGGCACCCAGCGCTTGATAAAGAGCCCAGTCTCGCCGCCCCAAAAGGAGAAAAGCAGACAAAGTGCTAATCACACCGCTCACTGTCAGCAAAAGAAGGAGAGTCAGCCCCACCCGACCCAGCGCCTTCTCTTGGGATAAGACGCGAAAAATACCTTCATGCTGTCGTCGTATATCCTGAGCTTCTACGAAAGGAGGAAGACTCTCCTGAAGAGATTTCAGAAAAATAGATACATTAACACCTTCCCTGAGGCGAATCTCTATAGCATCGTAGAAAACCCCCTTCAGGCTTGGCCAATCTTGCTGACGAGCCAGAACCCAACTCTCATCATATTCTTTATGGACACTAAAGACGCCTTGAACAATTGCCCTTCGCCGAAGAAGGGCTTCCATCCCCATCAGAGCAACCTGCCTACCTGATGGAACGACATAGATCCATAGAGGCTCTTCTTCTGAAGCAGAAAAAGCAAGGCGGGCAGCGACGCCCGCTCCTATGAAAATAGCGCCTTGACGAAGGGGGAAACCCTCTCCCACCAGCATCTGCGAGCCAAGGCGAGTCACACGGGCATACGCCTCATCTATAAGGCGAAACTTCACCACCGCCTGCCGACTTCCGTATCGCAAAAGGGCAACCCTCTCATAGAGCCCACCCACTGCTTCTACCTCAGAAAGGGACTCTATTTGAGTCCGAAGAGAATTAGAAAGACCCCTCCCAACCAGACGAATATCTGGGTCAGCTCTACTGAAAACTTCCTCCAAAAATGCCGAGAATCCATTGAAGACAGAAGCCACTACTATCCACGCCCACGCCGAGAGAAGCAGCCCTACAAAGCTCAGACGCAAAAGCCAGCGCACGATGGGGCGAGGACTTCGCCAGAGATATCGCCAGACTAGCCCCCACATGCTCTACTCCTGTGAGGGAGTATCTCTGCCAGGAGGAGGGAGGTTTTTCAAGATCTCCTCTACGCGTCGGGCTCTCATCTCTACCTCATCAGCATAAAACTGAACCGTAGGCATGATTCGTACCTGATTCTTGATTCTTTGGGCAAGCAGGTACCGAATAGTTCGCTGATGCTGATTCAAGAGACGCACCACAAATTCCTGTTTTTCCGCAGGTGAGACTAAAAGATAGACGCGGATGTGCTGAAGGTCAGAGGTTACTCGGAGATCGCTCAGTTCAACTAAGCAACCGCTCAGTTCAGGAAGCTGATCCCCCGCCTCTCGCACGATATCTGAAAGAATCCGTTTCATCTCAGCAGCGAAGCGCTGCTGCCTAAGGTTAGGCGGACGAGCCATGACCAAAAGTAGAGATTTTCGTACTTTCGGCTTTCCATGTCAGGCCTTCCGTCTGTAGGGCGCTCTGCCGAAGACGTTCTTCGGGACTTAGAACAGCGCAAAGCGCGCGACACCGACAGCACCGCAAGTCGACTCTGGAGCTTAGTGTATTATCACAGTCCCCAGGTGTTAGAAGTGGCTCAGCGGGCCTATGCTCTGTATATCTCAGAGAATGCTCTCAATCCTCTCGCATTTCCGAGCCTGCGACAAATGGAAAATGAAATCGTAGGGATCGTCAAAGCCCTTCTCCACGCCCCTCCTCAGGCTGCTGGCACAATGACCACCGGTGGAACAGAAAGCATCTTTTTGGCCCTCAAAGCTGCTCGGGATTACGCCTTCTTCCACAAGCCCCACATTGCTCATCCAGAAGTGATAGCTCCCCTCTCTGCTCACCCTGCTTTTGACAAAGCTGCTCACTATCTGGGGCTGAAACTCATTCACACCCCCTTAGACCCCTCTGGAAAAGCGGATGTAAGGGCAATGGAAGCCGCCATCTCAGAATCTACAATTTTACTTGTAGGTTCTGCTCCAGCTTATCCTCATGGAGTAATAGATCCTATCTCAGAAATTGCCGATCTGGCTCAGAAGTATGGACTTCTATGTCACGTCGATGCTTGCGTTGGCGGGCTCATCTTACCCTTTTTAGAAAAAAGTGGTATTGCTTTTCCCCCTTATGATTTTCGTGTAGAGGGGGTAACCAGCATATCAGCCGACCTTCACAAGTATGGATACACGCCTAAAGGAGCTTCCGTGGTGCTCTATCGGCAAAGGGAGCTTCGGCGTCATCAATTCTTTATCTACGGCAGCTGGCCAGGGGGGATTTATGCTTCTGCTAGTTTCTCGGGCACACGCTCAGCAGGAGCGATAGCAGCTGCTTGGGCAGTCCTCCAGTTTCTAGGGGAATCAGGATACATAGAAGCAGCTAAAGCGGCATGGCAGGCAACTCAGGCGATTCGCACCGCTATCAAGGAAATACCTGAGCTATACATCGTAGGAGAACCAAATGCAACGATTTTGGCGCTTGCTGCTCACCCACCTTTAGATATTTACAGAATCGGGGATGGTCTAGCTCAACGGGGATGGTTCTTAGATCGGCAGCAGCACCCAGCAAGTTTACATCTTACCGTGACAGCAGGACATAACCGAGTTGTCAAGCGCTTCTTAGAAGATTTACGGGCAGTTGTTAGCGAAGAGAAACACCGCTCAACTCAGAGAAAGTGGCGCCGTCAAGCAGGCAAAGCTCTTCTTCGGACAGGTTTAGCCATTCTACCTGAGCGATGGGTACGCAATATGGCTCGTCTCATCACCCGGACGGCTCAAGCCCAAGAGCCTCCGCGACGCACCGCCGCCCTATACGGTATGATGGCAGCCCTCCCCACCCAAGGCTCCTTGGAAAAAATAGTCGAGGACTTCCTGGATAAAGCCTTAGAAAATTGACGCTTTCTTCTATAGATGAGCTCAAGCTAAGTCCCTATATGTCCTCTGAGAGTGTCAGGCATAGCACACATTTTTTCTTCCTTATATGAGAAAAGAGCTAGCAATCGCACATCCTAAGCGAGGAGCTACTCGGGCTGAAGTAGGCGAAGAAGAAGGTATTCTATTCCCTCTCAGTCCTCGCTTCCTGCGGAGAAATCAAATGAACTTCATATATCTCGACCACGGGGTTATGTAGAAGCTGTTGCGCCAACCGATCTGCAATCTGGAGAGCAGCGTGTGCTGTGGATGCCTCTATTTCCATAGCAAATATGCGGCCTGCTCGTACGGAACGCACTTCCTCGTATCCCATACGCTGAGCAGCATTACTGATGGTCTCACCCTCTGGATCAAGAAGGATAGGACGAGGCAAGACATTCACTTGAACTTGATAAATCGGCATTACAGCGTGCGTCGGATCTGTACCTCTTGGAAACATTCAATCACATCGCCTTCCTTAATGTCCTGAAAGCCTTCTACCGTCAACCCGCATTCAAAGCCCTCAACCACTTCCTTGACATCTTCTTTGAACCGTTTCAAGCTACCGATAGAAGAGGTATAGAGCACAACCCCCTCCCTAATTACATGAGCTTTAGCACCTCGGACAATTTTGCCTTCTATTACCTTACAGCCAGCAACTGTACCTACTTTGGGTATCTTGAAGATTTGACGCACTTCTGCACTGCCAATCGTCTCTTCCTGAATCACCGGAGCCAACATGCCAGAAAGCGCACTTTTGACTTCATCTATGATGTCATAGATCACATTGTACAATCGGATCTCTACTCCATTCTGCTTGGCTAATTGACGAGCGGTGTGGCTAGGACGTACCTGAAACCCCACAATAAGCGCATTGGAAGCCTTCGCCAAAAGGACATCGCTATCAGTAATCTGCCCCACGCCCCGATGGATAACATTCACTTGAACCTCAGAGGAAGAGAGTCTAACTAAAGAGTCAGTCAGGGCTTCAAGAGAACCGCTGACGTCAGTTTTAACTATAAGATTGAGCTGTTTGGCTTGACCACTGGCGATACCTTCCAGCAGACTGCCCGAAAGACGACGGCGTTCCCGTTCCTTCAGAAGCTCGGCGCGACGATGAGCCATCTCTCGTGCAGTACTTTCCTCTTCAAGGACATACAATTTTTCTCCCACCTCCGGCACACCACCCAGCCCAAGAACCTGAACTGGCTGAGAAGGTCCTGCACTTTCTATGCGTCTGCCCCGCTCATCTAAGAGAGCTCGCACGCGCCCAAAGTACTGCCCAGCTAAAATAATATCGCCTATCCGCAAAGTTCCCGTTTGAACCAAGACGGTGGCGATGGGTCCCCGAGCCTTATCTAACTGAGCCTCTATAATCGTGCCTTTTGCAGGACGATTGGGATTAGCCTTGAGCTCCATCAATTCAGCCAAAATGAGTACTTTCTCTAAAAGTTCATTCACACCTATCCCTTTTTTGGCAGAGATACGCTGAACAGGATGCGGCCCCCCCCAATCTTCTACCAAAAAGCCCGCCTCCGCCAATTCCTGACAAATCCGATCGGGATTAGCGGTGTCCTTATCTATCTTATTGATAGCAAAGATGATTGGGACATTAGCGGCCTGAGCATGACTGAGAGCCTCTAAGGTCTGAGGTCGTACGTGATCATCAGCTGCCACGACGATAATCGCAATATCAGTAACTTGAGCTCCACGCGCCCGCATCGCCGTGAAAGCTTCATGGCCTGGAGTATCTAAAAAGGTGATTCGCTGGCCAGAGGGAAGTACAACTTCATATGCCCCAATGTGCTGGGTAATCCCCCCTGCTTCACCAGCAACCACATTGGTATGCCGAATGTAGTCTAAGAGAGTAGTCTTACCATGATCAACATGCCCCATCACCGTTACAATAGGCGGGCGAGGCACAAGATCAGCAGGTGATTCATCAACCGCTGTAAGCTGTTCAAGAGTCTCTTCCAAGGTTATAAACTCTACCTTGAATCCAAACTCCTCAGCTACAATCGCTGCTAAATCTCGGTCCAGACGTTGATTGATAGAGGTGGGATAGCCCAGTTCCATGCACTTCGCAATCACTTGATTGACAGGGACATTTAGAGCTTTCGCCAGCTCAGCTGCAGTGATATACTCTGCGATTCGGATAGTAGAAGCAGCTGCCTGAGCTTCAAGCTCTTCCAGTTCTCGTTTGCGCTCCCGTTGCTTATACTTCTCCTGCCGAAAGCGGCGCCTCGTTGCCACATCCCCTGAAGCCTTAATCTGAGACTTAACAGGACGCCGAGCTTCAGGGAGGGAAGCCTTTGATTTGAGGAGAGGGGGAGGAGTAGGTTCAATTTCTTTCCTCTTCTTTCGCGTGCGTTTGCGCTTGCGTTTATGAGGGACTTCCTCACCTTCTTCTGCTTGGGGCTGAAGAACTGGCGGAGTAGCTGGCGGCGAAGACACAAGGGGCTCTACTGGCTTCAAGGGTGAAGGAGGCTCCTTCTCTGATTTATCAGACCTCTCACTCTTTTCAAGAGGTTTGGGAACCTCAGGAAGAGGAAGCGAGCGAGAGCGCGACGAAGGAGGCTTAAGCTCTATTTTCCCTAAGATATTCAGCTTGGGCAATGAGGCTTCAGACGAAGGAGGAGGTTCTGAAGGAGGGGAAGGAGAAGGTGGCAGAGAAGAAGGCTCGGAAACAGGAGAAGGTGGCGGCACTGGTGGCGCCTTCGGACGCAAAGAAGCTCTCAAACGCCCCGGCGGCAGCTCTATTTTGCCCCGAATCTCCAAAGTCGGTTCAACCCTCTCAGAAGGCTTTTCTAAGGGCGGAGGTGGTGGCACTGAGACCGAGCGCTCCTCAGGCACACTCCGCCCATAATGACGCAAAAGCTTATGATACACCTCCTCTGAAAGCCGAGCGTATCGGGGATTCTCTATCTCATGGCCGAGCTTGCGAAGCTCCTCCGCAAGCGTATAAGGTGAAACATTCAATTCAGTTGCAACCTGAGCTAACTTATACGTCCTCTCGCTCATCCTCAAACTCAGCCTGTAAAATTTCGTACACCTTTTGTAGAGTAGGAAGATCTATCTGCGTTCTTTTCTGAAGCTCATCAATAGGGAATTGTAAGACAGACTGAGCCGTCTGAAAGCCCTCTCGCTGTAGGGCTTTTAGGATAGCTTCTGGGATTTCATCGCTAAATTCGGAGAGTTCTATATCCTCTTCTTCGCCGTATTCAGCAGCTTCCCGAATGTCTAACTCATATCCCAGCAGCTCCTGAGCCAGACGAACATTGATTCCCTCTCGTCCGACCGCTTTCGCATACTCTTCTGGAGCTACAAAGACCCGAGCATATCGGCGAGTAGGGTATAAATTCACATACATGACTGTTGCCGGAGCTAGTGCCCGAGAGATCATGCGCCTCACATCTGGATTATAAGGAATGATGTCAATATATTCCCCTCGGAGCTCTTCCACCACGGGGCGAATCCGAGTGCCTTTGACGCCGACACAGGCACCGACAGGATCTATGCGATCATCGTAACTTTCCACTAAGACTTTCGCACGCTCGCCCGGGATGCGTACAACCTTCTTGATACGGATAATCCCATCATAAATCTCAGGAATCTCTAACTTGAGTAGCGCTTCAAGGAAAGCAGGAGAGGTACGAGATAAAATGACAATCGGACGGTGAGGAGACACCCGCTGAGGATCTAGCACTTGATGAACCACCGCTTTAACGACACTTGAGACACCCCGGCCCCGACGCCCTGCTTGCATGCTATCTTTAGGAATGAATTCATCCGTCGGAATGAGTTCGCGCCGGGGCAAGGATAATTCATTCCCCTCATGGAGGACGATCAGCTCGTCCCGTGTAGCCTTGAGGACTTCCCCTGTGATGATCTCGCCAAGCATATGAATATAGCGGTGATAGAGGGCGCGTCGCTCAAGATCCCGCAGCTGCTGCTTGAGCCGAGTCTTGAGCTTATCTACTTGGATCCGCGTGAGCGTAGAAAGGGATACCTCCTCGTATAAATCTTCGCCAACAATCGCCGTAGGATCCTCCTCCAACGCCTCACTGAGTGAGACTTGCCAGGATTCATCTTCCAGTTCATCATCAGGAACGATCCGACGACGGCGGAGTATTTGAAGATCAGCGGTATCTGGATTCACAATCACAGAATATACATTTTTCCCTTCCCCACCCTTTTCAGAAGCCCCAAGGACGTCTAAAAAAGCTTCACGCATGACCTCAGTAAAGCGGTCTTTGTCTATGCCATGCTGCTGGATAAATTCCTGCATGGATGTATAGAGACGCTGTCGAAAGAGCTTTTCTTTTTCAGAGATTTTGGATGAGGCTTTAGTGCGTGCCATCTCTATCGGGATTTAGATCGGATGGGACGACGAGAGTTAGGCAGCTCCACCCGAGCCGTATGAATCTCATTCCACGGGATGAAGCGAGAGCGCTGAGAATGACGCAGCTGAATCCCCTCCTCCGTCACATTCAAAAGGCGACCCCGTAGCGTCCCAGATTTCGTGCGAACTGCCAACATGCGACCGATGTTCTGCACATATTGACGGCGCAAACGCAAAGGAGACCCAATCCCCGGCGAACTGACGCTTAGCCCAAAATTCTCTGGAAGCCACTCTAACCCCTCCATCTTCCCTCGTAAAAAGAGATGAATCTTGACACATTCATCCAGTGTAATCCCTTTGTCTGTATCTACTCGTAAGCAAACCTCAGGCTGGGGCCCATGCACACGAAGCCGAGCCTCCACAAGAAAAACTTGTGGAAAAGCTTCCGTAAGATGAGCAGAGACCCACTTTGTCAGCTTTTCTTCAATCTCCCGAAGGGCCTGCATCTATTGCAAAGGTAAAGATTTTTAGCCACTGATGTGTTCTGGTGTGGAAAATCGCTTTCCTTTTGAGAATCGCCTTTCTTCTCCGAATTTTGCTATCAATGCGAGGAATAGGGTGGGGACTGATAGGTCTAATCCTGCTAAGTAGCTGCCGTCGGGAAGTTTTTGAGCCTCAAGCAGGTCAATTGCGCTTCTCTCGCGAGATAGTCCTATTTGACTCTCTTTTTTCTACTCTTCTATCCCCCACCCAGCGATTATGGGTATATAACCCTCACCCCTATCCGATAGAGATTTTGTCGGTTCGGCTGGAGAAAGGGACATCCAGTCCCTTTCGATTCTGGTTTGATGGACAGGAAGGCCCCATTCAACGCCCTTACATCTTAGGAAGAGGCGACAGCGTTCAAGCTTTTCTGAATTTGCGCGATACAAGCTTCATAGATGCGAGTCGCGAGGATAGGCTTCTCTTTGAGACTCGTCAAGGGGTACAAAGTGTGCTTCTGAAAGCCACCCTCATAGCAGCTTATGTATATCGCGATTTTGGCTTTGATAGTGCGCTAATCTCGCTTCCCTCTGATAAGCCGATAGTAATAGATGGATACTTCTATGTAGGAGCAGCAGGGATCCTTCGGATTTCGCCAGGCACTCGTCTTTACTTTTCTGGACGAAGATGGGAGTCAGGACCCCTGCGAGGAGAATTGTCCTCAGGCATTTATGTTGCAGGTTCTCTGGAAGCCTTAGGAACTCCCGAGGCACCTATCTTTATGCAAGCCTGGCGACTTGAGCCGTATTACGCCACTGCTGCGGGTCAGTGGCAAGGACTTTGGTTCTTTCCTTCCAGTCAAAACAACCGCCTTTCTTATCTTCGCCTTACACAAAGTAGCATTGGGATTCGGATAGACTCAGCGGGGGGGCCTACCGCCCCGAAAGTGCATATGGAAGGATGCATTATTACGGATGCGGCTAACTTTGGGATACTGGCTCAGGGATTTAGCCCGACCCTTCCCTCTCAGCCCATTCTACAGGCTGTAAATACTCTTATTTACCGATGTGGTCAAGCATGCGCGGCATTCTTAGGTGGGGGAAAGTATCGTCTCATCCACTGTAGCTTTTTGTACGACCAGGGGGACCTTCGCCGAGGTCTTACCAGCCTTGTCCTCACTGACTTCCTTCGTACGGAAACAGAGGTTCGGACCTATCCATTAGACTTCTCAGCCCTGAATACACTTCTCTGGAGCACGAAAGCCGATGCAGTCACCGCAGACCTCCGAGGCTCAGGAAGCCAGTTATATACCTACTGTGCCCTTCGTCAGCAAGAAGCCCTTCCTGGCGAGCATAATCTCTACCTCGCAGACCCTGGTTTAGGCAGGGCGACCGACCGCTATCCCCTCCTTGAGGGCAGTCCTCTGATTGACGCCGGTCATTACTTCCCCCTCTGGTCACCTTCAAAGGACCTCCTTGGCAGACCCAGGGACGAAAAACCAGATATTGGAGCCTATGAATACGTTCGGTAGGCTCTTTCGGATAACGACATTTGGGGAGTCTCATGGACCCGGTATCGGTGTGGTGATTGACGGGATTCCTGCGGGACTTCCGATTGACTTGGAAGCAGTACAGGGTGAGTTAGCGCGTCGCCGCCCTGGTCAGTCCCCCTATACCACGCCTCGGCAGGAACCCGACGCCTTAGAAGTCCTTAGCGGATTGTATGAGGGAAAGACTACAGGCGCCCCTCTTGCCCTCTGGATTCCTAATCGCGACGCTCAGTCAGAAGCGTATGAGGAGATAAAAGAGGTTTTCCGCCCCTCTCATGCAGACTTCACTTACTTCTTGAAGTACAGACACACTGATCCTCGCGGAGGCGGACGCAGTTCGGCCCGAGAAACCGCCGCTCGGGTAGCTGCAGGAGCCATCGCTCTACAACTGCTTCAATATTTCTACCCAAAGCTCCAAATCCTCTCTTGGACTTCGGCAATCGGCCCTTATGAGACTCTTTATATCCCTTCAAGTCGTGAGGAAATAGAGGCTTCGCCTGTGCGCTGCCCTGATAAAGAAATGAGCAAACAAATGCAAGCCTACATTGAGCAGCTTCAATCAGAAGGAGATACTACTGGCGGCATCATCACCACTCAGGTGGAAGGGATGCCAGCTGGACTTGGAGAACCCCTCTACGATAAGCTCTCAGCTCGTTTAGCTTATGCCATGCTGAGTATCAACGCAACTAAAGGTTTTGAAGTCGGAGAAGGCTTCCGAGCAGCGCGCCTGCGCGGGTCCGAACATAATGACTCATTCACTCAAACGCCCGAGGGTCGCATACGCCCCGCTACGAACCATGCAGGAGGACTATTAGGAGGAATATCTACGGGAGAAGCCCTCAGATTTCGGGTAGCATTCAAGCCTATTTCTTCCCTTCAGCAGCCTCAAGTTACCATGACCCGATTCGGCAAACCTACCGTAATAAAGATAAAAGGCAGACACGATCCCTGCCCCATCCCCCGAGCAGTCCCCGTGGTAGAAGCAATGACAGCTATTGTTTTAGCAGATTTCCTCCTCCTCTCTCAAAGCGGCGGCTATATTCAGAAAAGAAAAGAAGCATCTTGAGAAATAAGGGACTCAGAAGCATTTGCAGAGAAGTCTTTTAAGTCAGGAATGCTTTCATCAACACTGTCAAAGATCTACCACCCCCAACATATAAGACAGATAAAGAATGCCCTGTAATAAACTCAGCCCCTCTCGGGTCTTGCCTAACTCATGCCCCCGCCTTCAAATAGCTATAATCATAATAGGGCAAATATTCGCATCGCGTGTCAAGCTCCACCCCTAGCTGGTGAAACAGATTGAAGAGCCCTAAAAAGGTGCGATTTAGGAAAAGGAAGTCTTTCAGGCCTCTAAGTTCTCTGGTTCGAGCAATCTCCTCACCGATTTGATTCAGAGACTCAAAGAATTCCATTTGCCTAAAGTCCATCCGCCCCAGCCGATAAGGTGTAGCAAGGATTTGAGCGAACCGACTAAAAAGGTCCTTGACATATTCTCGTTGCTCAGGAGTATCAGTTGGGCGATAAAGAGCAAGCTTCTCAAAAAGAATGTCTAATTTCTTACGATTCTTTGGTTCATAGATCTTTGGATCCCCTAAGGCAAAATAGGCTTCATACAAGTCCTTGGGAATGACTTTTGTGCAGCCAAAATCTATCACTCCAATCGTCCCATCACTGCGAAAAAGAAAATTACCTGGATGAGGGTCAGCATTCACTTGACGAAGCTTGTGGAGTTGAAAATTGTAAAAATCCCAGATAATTTGTCCGAAACGCTGCCTCTCCTCGTAAGGAGGGTGAGTCGCAAGATACTCTCGCAGATGCAGCCCGTCCAGCCATTCCATCGTGAGAACCTTGTCACTGCAGAGCTCAGGATAATACTCAGGAAAGCGTAAGCCTGGAAAACCTTTGCATAGCTCCTTGAACGCCAGAGAGTTTGCCAGTTCTTTCTTGTAGTCAGCTTCTTCCAGAAACTTCTCCTCCATTTCTTGAAGGTAAGGCTCTAATTCTTCTAATGGAATACGAGTGATGCGGGGAGCAAAAGTTCGGAATATCTTCATGTCGGATTGAATAGATTCAGCCACGCCAGGGTATTGAATTTTTACAGCCAGTCTCTTTCCGTCTTTCCATGCTTCATGAACCTGTCCTAAAGAAGCCGCTCGGACAGCATGAATGTTGAATTTATCAAATACTTTCTCAGGAGGTTGCCCTATGCTCCGCTTGAAAACCTGTACTACCATGGGCCCACTCATTGGTGGAACACTGTATTGGGCATTCTGCATGACTTCAACGAAAGACTTAGAGAAATTTATTGTATCCAGAGAGATGGTCTGTGCAACCTTTAGAGCTGAACCTCTAAGCTGAGTAAATGTTTTTAGGAGTTCCTCTGCATTTTCTCTGTCCAGCTCCTCTTGGGACACTTCTTGTCCCAAAAGTTTTTTAGCTTGATGTTTGACAACATTAGCCCCGACTCGAAGTCCCCCCTTGAGAAATTGTGAGGCTCTCGCAATTTTTCCAGTTGGAAGTTTTTCCTGCTCATGAGACTTAGCCATGGTGCCGCAAAGGTACAACTCAGACTTTATGCTTCCAATTCTGACCTATGCTCCTCTAAGAACTTCTGCCCTTCTACTCAAGATCTCGGCTCCTCTTCAGCTTGATAAGTCCCAAATACTCGGTCCCAGAGGGTAGTAGTTACGCCGAACCGTTTCTCAGGTACCTTGAAGTGGTGAAGATTATGATTCCGCCACAGACCCCTCAGGAAGGGGAGGGGAGGATGAGGATAGCGATGAATAGCATAATGGAGATATTCATACAGTACATATCCCATCCCGAACCCTGCATAAAAAGCCCATACCCACTTGAAACCCAGCAGAAGCCAAAAAAGAATCCAAAAGGCAATCGCTATAGGAAATGTAATCAGGGGTGAAGCTGTCACAAACCGCAAGTCACGCGGCACGTCATGATGAGCTCCATGCATAAAATTATGCCATCGCTGAATAAGCGGATGATCCTCTACATAATGGAGAACAAACCGATGAAGACAATACTCAGCCAAGGTCCAGGTAAGCACCCCTGCTCCAAATAGCAGTCCCACCTGCCACCAAGGAAGCTGCTGAACACTGAGGGCATACAGAAGCATGCCAAAAGAGATGCCTCCATATAGCCCCATCACAATGTAAGTATTGATGTCCCGATAACGGCTAAGCCATTCCCATGGCTGAGTAAAAAATACTTGAGGGTAGATAAAGCTCTTTTTAGGTTTGCCCGCCATAATGCAAATATATAAAGAAGGCCTGACATTAGAAGGTATCTTCCTCTTTTGATGAGCCAGAGTGCTCTCCGAGAAAGCTATTCAGAAAGAGTCTCGGCGCTTGAGTACAACCACATTCTCTATGCTGGTGGTGTGAGGAAAAAAGTCAAAAGGCTGAACCTCTACTACTTCATAGACAGGCAGAAGGTCTGCTACGTCTCGAGCTTGAGTAGCTGGATGACAACTGACGTAGAAGAGCCAGTCAAAACCTACTTTATTCAGAAACCGACGCAAGCGCGGATGAATCCCTTCCCTTGGAGGGTCTAAAATAGCCACGGAACCAGAAGGGAGCTTAATAGATTCCCGCTCAAGGATTTGCTCAACACTCCCAGTTTCTACTCGCCACTTAGTCTGAGGAAATGCAGATTGATTTTGTTTGAAGTTCTGCTCAGCTGAGACGACTGCTTCCGGCAGCTTTTCCACCAAACAGACATAATCTGCTTTGTCAGCCAAGGCTACCCCAAAAAATCCCACCCCTCCGTACAAGTCATATAAGAGAGGAATGCGTCCTTCTATTCTTTCCCGAATCCACTCAACTAAACGGCCAGCTTGACTCAGATTGACTTGAAAAAAGTCCTTTGGTCCTACTGAGTATCGTCGCCCTGCCACCTCATACTCCAGGGTAAGAGTGCCATAGAGAGTGTGGGGCACAAGGTCATGGATGCTTTCATTACGCTTTGGATTGTAGAAGTAACCATATCCCTTTAGAGCGCCTCTGAGAGGCGCAAACAAAGTTTCTACTATTTCTGGTCGGTCCTCTGACAAGCTAAGAATTGCAACAAGCTGATTCGGCGTCCCTCGCAAAAGAAGAGTTCGCAGTAGCCCCTTATGATGACGAGGATCGTAGGGCATGAGGCCGAGACGTTGAGCTTCATTCTTCACTATCATTCGCACCTTCTCAAAAATCTCAGGCACGATCTGACAGTTCTGAATCGGAAGAATCGTAGCAAAGTCCCCTCGGGGATGAAATCCTAATGCGAGCGTCCCATCCAGCCCCTTCCCAAATGCATACTCCACTTTGTTTCGGTAACGCCAAATACAGGGTGAAGGCACTGGAAGCGGGACCTGTATAGGAAGATGGGCAATACGCCGAAAGGACTCTTCCACAAACCGCCGCTTGTAAGAAAGCTGATAGAAATATGACATCATCTGCCAGCGACATCCCCCGCATCGTCCAAAGTCAAGACAAAGCGGAGAAACCCTCGCCGGCGAAGTACTATGCCAAGCAATCGCCTCACCGTACCAGAACTGCCTTTTCCGCTTAGTGATCTGAACATCAATAACCTCCCCTTCTATCGTGAAAGGCACAAAGACAACTGGTCCCTGATTAGGATGTAGCACCCCAAATCCTTCACTTGCAAGATCCAAGACAACCTGTCTCTCCAATATCATCTACAACCTCAATGAGCGTCCTCCCATAAATTAGAAGCTCAGGATAAAGTTGAGGCCCCTTCCTGTAAAGGCAAAGGAAAGAAAACTAAGCACTGAGAGAAAGGCAAGAGCCACTAGACAGTTAGAGATGCAGGACCGCAGAAGCAACTATACAAGTGGAACTTCTGCTGCTGTAGGGATTATTCCATTGCCAAGCGGGATGTACTCAAGGCTTGCCTGTCGAGCCAAATGGGAAAGATACCGCCAGCAGTCTATCACCTTTCGCCGTCTTCCACCCCTTTCCCATACCTCCATGCCTATGCTTCTGAATTCAGGCCAAGCCGTGCAAACTACCACCACTGAGGCTTGCTCTATGCAGGCTTCCGCTGAGTCTGCCCACCAGACGCTCTCCCCGAAAATACGCCGCGCATTGAGCTGAGCAGCAGGATCATAAGCAATAACCTTTGCCCCCTTCTCAAGTAGGTGGTGAATAAGATAAATACTTGGAGACTCTTCCACCACATCAGAACCAGCTTTGTAGGCAAGCCCTAAAATGCCTACGGTCTCTTCAGGCATAAGATGTCCATATACAAACTCCCCAAGCCACCGATTCTGTTGGCGATTAAACGCATCCGTTGTCTCCGCTACACTGGCATTTATACCGAATCGACGAGCAATCGCTATAAGGGCAAGATTATCTCGGGGAAAACAGGGTCCTCCATAGCTTATCGCCCCCTTCAGGTATTTGGGCCCTATACGAGAATCCCTTCCAAGAGCATCAGACACTATATCTACATTCGCTCCCGGCAAACGCTCACATAACCGGGCAATCATATTAGCAAAGCTAATCTTGGTCGTTACATAGGTATTGATAGCAAGCTTCGTAATCTCTGCATTGACAAAGTTCATCCTCGCAAAACTAGGCCTACTTTCTAAAATTCTCCTGTAAAAATCCTCCAGTAGATTCCCAGTCCATTCGTCAGACTCCCCTATCAAAACAAGATCAGGATTGAGAAAATCTCGAATAACAGTACCCAGGGCAATAAATTCCGGATTGTAAGCCAGACCAAAATCAACCCCCATCCTCTTCCCACTCACTTCTTCCAAAAATGGACGAATACGCTCGTCCATAGAAAGGGGAGAGACCGTGCTGGTAATAATCACAATATGTTTCTCATCCTTCAGTCGGAGAGCCTCTCCTAAAGCCTGACACACAGTCAAAACATACTCTAAGGAAAAGTGTCCATCCGATTGACTCGGAGTAGCTACGACAATAAAAGTAGCTTGAGTCTCTAAAACCGCCTGTTGAAGATCAGTAGTTGCCTTCAGTCGTCCCGCCGCTCTTTTGAGAGTCTCTTCAAGACCAGGCTCATAAACAGGCGGCTCAAGCTGGTTGATAAGAGATACTTTCCGCTCGTCGGTATCTACCCCGATCACATAAACCCCTTTTGCCGCTACTGCAGCCGCCATCGGTGCTCCTAACTTCCCAAGCCCAACAATGCTAATTCGTTCAAGAGACTTCATATTTCTGAACAAAGGTATGAGAGTCTCTCTGATTTCTACGCTGTCTGATTTGTTCTCGCCATGGAGCTGACTTCCACCAGCGATAGAGGCCAAGACTATACCGCCAAGAAGCCGTTTGATCTAACAACCTCTTCATATGCTGACGCACCCAGGCTTCCCACCTACCGCCTGCATTGCGTTTAGCTATCCGACCGTCTCTCGTAAGATAATAAGAAAGCTCAGTACGCGATATCTCATGACCTACATCAAAAAGGCTCACATTATATGCTGACTCTTCCTTATGATGTGGTTTGTATGCATAAAACGCATCTACATTCTTTGATGCATGGGTGCTTCGCTTATCTAAAGGGTGAAAAGTGAGCGCATATTCACTTCCATCTATGCAAGGGATACCTCTCAAAACTGCTTCCGCCATAAGCCAGAAATCCCAAAATAACCGACCGACAATAAAAGGAGGCATAGAGACATACACTTTATCATACACAAGCTTTGAGAATATAAAAAGGTCAGCCCCAGAAGGGGTAGGAGAAGAGACAAGCTGGTTTAGAGCTTCTTCTTCAAAGCCTGCCCTTATCTCCAGCTTTTCATAAGGTACAACATGAGGAGACGAAACAAGCAGAAAGTGAGGCCATTTTTTCTCAGCTACTTTTATGGCTTCATATATCCTTTTCCCAATGCAAATGTCAGCATTCACATAGGCAAGATATTTATGTTTTGCCTGAGTCCTTGCTATTCTAAATATATCGCTAAGGATTGGTGTGCCGTGGGCAGTAAGCTGAACCTCTGGAATGTGCTCAAGAGCATATTGCTGAGCGATCTCTCTCACGCCTGGCTCATCTCCGAAAAGGATGATCTGAGGACGAGGCTGGAGAAGAAGCCAACTTTGAATCGCTTTCACCTGAGCAAGGGCAGTCTCAGGGTCGGTGAATCCCCTTGGGCAAGCAAATAAGGTTATCATGGAGTACAAATATAGGAGCATATTCGCTTTCCCCAAGAGAAAAGCATTGGTTTGGTCTGCCTTATAGGTACAGACACCACTTGAGTCGGAAACTCTCCTAATCTTTCTAAGCCCTCCTAGCCGAAGGACAAAGAAACCCTACCAACCGAATGCATTTTTCATTCTATCCATAAAAGCAGCCAGCGTTTGAGAAGATACGCCTGCAGAGACCTGAATGCTTTACGAGTTAGCATCATGCAACGCTAAGTGATGCATAGCTGTCCCATTTCATAGAGGTCTTCTTAATCCAAAAAGTGAAGTCGTTAGCTTAAAACAAACCATCCTTCCTCATCAAGATAAGAAGAATAGCTCAGTGTCTCCACCAGCGATACAACCCTAACTTTCTTCTTATGCGGAACGTTCGCTCTAAAACATAAGTCTTCCAAAGTTGAACTACAGGATGATCCCAATATGAGTTGAATCTAGAGTGTATGACTCCATTCTCATCAATATAGTAGGGTAGTAGTACACGAGATATACTATACCAATCTTTCATTATACTTTGGTTTATCTTGATCTCATCTAGATAGTGATGAGGAAATAATTCAGATTGCCATAATTTAAGTATCGAATCATGATCAAGTTTATCATGAACATGTGAGCTGCTAATGTCATTCGGATGAAATGTGAGGAGAAAACGAGTAGCGTCTATTGCTGGAATCCCCCGAAATGTAGCATACCCCATCAGCCATACATCCCATAGACGCCTTCCTATTCTAAAGGATGGTATTTTTGGATAAATTCCTTTAGAGAAAATAAACAAGTCAGCCCCACAAAGTGTGGGCTCTTGTACTATAAAGAAAAGAGCATTTTTTGCTATATCATTTGGTTCCGTTATTTTGTCATATTCTACTATGTAAGGCGAAGATACAATCAGAAACTTTTTCCACCTCCGAGCTACGGTCTGGACGGCAGGGAGGAGGTTTTTGCTTATAATGATGTCAGCATTGACATAAGCAAGGATTTTATGCTTAGCAACCGCTTCAGCTTGGCAGATGAGACTGGAAAGAAGAGGTGTGCGAAAAGGACTATAGGATATATCAGGAATATGCCGAAGCCCAAACTCTCTGCAGACTTCAGAGATGCCTTCTTCCTCCCCCATCAGAAGAATTTCTATGCTCGGGTCAATCTGAAGCCAGCTGATTATTGCTTTACGCTGAATGCTTGTAATCAGTGGATCTTTGAATGGCTTTGGACAAGCAAACAGGGTAATCATATGAAGTAAGGTTTGACCAGAGAGAAATGGAACCCCGCTTGAAGTTGAATCAAGGGAGGTAGGAATTCCATGGGTCAAAGTTACAAAAAGAGAGAAGCTCCTACCTTTACGATAGATGGCATTGATTGTCTCTGTCTCAGGGATAAGAGGAACGGTAGAGGAGAGAGCGGGAGAGGGTCTTACGCCAGTAGAGGTAGTGAGTTGGGTAGGAGCGTGGGCACTCTGGCTCAGAGAGCGCTACGGTCAGACACAAGTGGTGGTCGGGCAGGATGCTAGACCTAGCGGCGAGGTTTTGCGTCCAATTGCTATTCAGGTCTTGAGAGCCGTCGGACACACAGTCTACGATATAGGTCTGACTATGACCCCCACTTTAGCGATGGCGGTCTCTTTCTTCAAGGCAAAGGGCGGCCTTATGCTGACCGCTTCCCATAATCCCCTCCAGTGGAATGCTCTCAAATTTCTCAATGAGAAAGGGGAGTTTTTCCCTCCTCATTTTATTCAGGAGATAGCGGGTTATCGGGATCGGCTTGCTTTTCCCGCTGCTAATCATCCAGGGTCTCTAGAGAGGGCTGAGGGTGCTTTTGAATATCACCTAAGCACAATTCTTCGTCATCCTTGGATAGATGTAGAAGCTATCCGACGATGCCATTTTCGGGTCGTTGTAGATGCATGCAATAGCGGAGGGGGCATTTACCTTCCCCTTCTCTTGGAAGCGCTGGGAGTTGATGAAGTGATTCTACTTCACGAGCAGCCGACAGGGGTATTTGCGCGACCTCCTGAGCCCCTTCCTGAAAATCTCACAGAACTGGCCCAAGCGGTTCAGCGCGTTCGCGCTGACCTCGGCATAGCTGTGGATCCTGACGTAGATAGAGTGGCTTTTTTCCTCCCTAACGGTCATCCATTCGGAGAAGAATATACACTGGTTGCCTCAGCTGATTATGTTCTTCGTCATGAGCGAGGTCCCTTAGTTACAAATCAATCCACTACCATGGCAGTTGAGTGGATCGCCCGCCAGTACCAAGTTCCGTTTTATGAGAGCCGAGTAGGAGAATATTATGTAGTGGAAAAGATGAAAGCAGTAGGGGCTGTATTTGGGGGTGAAGGGAACGGGGGGGTTATTTGGCCTGCACTTCATTATGGAAGGGATGCTCTGGCAGGTATTAGTCTCTTTTTATCGCATCTGGCGCATGAGGGCGGAAATGCAGCCCTTCTACGAAAGCGCTATCCTGATTTTGTCATGATGAAGGCAAAACTTGAACTGCCAAAGGGATGGACCCCTAAACCAGAGCTATGGATGCGCTTACAAGAGAAAGCACCTGAGGCTCAAGCATCCTTAGAAGACGGGCTCAAATTGAGATGGACCGATGCCTGGATTCACATTCGTCTCTCAGGCACAGAACCTCTGATTCGGATTATTGCAGAGGCTCCCTCAGCCGAAAAAGCTAAAGAGCTTGTTGCTGAGTGGCAGAAGCTTCTTCTCGCTTTTTTGTCATGAGAGTACTTTACCTTACCTATGACGGGCTCTTAGACCCCTTAGGCCGTTCCCAAATCCTTCCCTACTTATATGGCATTCAAGATCGTATAGGCATAGAGTATCACATCATTAGCTTTGAGAAAGCATTTCGTCGGAATGAAGAACCTGCCCTTCGAAAGGAGCTTCAGCAACGAGGCATAAAATGGTATCCTTACTCTTTTACAAGCCAACCTCCTCTACTGGCAAAAGCTTATGATAACTGGCGATTTCACTGGGCTGCTCATCAGCTTTACAGAAGGCAGCTTATTCACCTTGTTCATGCTCGCAGCTATGTAGGAGGATGGGTGGCCCATCAGCTTCATAAGAAGTATGGAGTGCCATGGATTTTTGATATGCGAGGCTTCTGGCCGGATGAGCGGCGCGAGATGGGACGCTGGCCTCCTCAAAACCCCTTTTTTGAGTGGCTTTATAGAAGGTGGAAACGATATGAGCGACTCATGCTTGAGTCTGCTGCCCATGTGATTGTTCTGACAGAAGCCGCAAAAGAGGTGCTTTTGGAATGGGGACTCAGAGATTCCAAAATCACCGTTATTCCTTGTGTGGCTGACTATGCGCACTTTGTTCCTCAACCTTCCCATACCTCCCAAGAGAAAAGAGCCGAACTGGGCATCCCTCAGGATACCTTTGTCTTAGGTTATGTAGGCTCCATCGGACCAATTTATGCCTTGGAGGAGATGTTGCGCCTTTTCAAGGTCTTGTTGGAGATGCTTCCCCAGAGCTATATGGTATTTCTGACGCCAGCTCCAGAAGCAGATATCCTGCACGCTGCCTCTCAACTCGGTCTCCCTTTAGAGCGTCTCAGGATAAGATTTTTCCCCCGAGCTCAGCTCCCTCAGTGGATGGGGATATTAGATGCCTCTGTTATGTTTCGCAAGCCTGGCTTTAGTACGAAAGGATGCTCTCCTACCCGCATACCTGAACTCTTGGCAATGAATATCCCCATTATCACGCAGAGGGAATTAGGCGATAACGAGCGATTCAAGGACCGACTAGAGGGTCTTTTTTTATGCGAGAACTTTTCTGAAACCGCCTATCGCAAAGCCATCCAAGCACTCCTTGCTGCAAAGGCACAAGGGCGATTCTGTTCCATTCGGGCTCAGAGCGAAAGCTTCCTTTCTCTGCCAGTAGGACTTAGGCACTACGAAGAGGCTTACCGGCGCCTTATGAGGACTCCGATGCTCGCTTCAAACTCACAAATTGAATTACAAACGCAATAAGAAGCGCTACCAGAAGGAAAGCAGCTGTAACAATCCAATATATAGTCCGAAGAAATTGAAATTCTTCTGATTTCATGGGGCGCGTCTCACCAGGGTAGATGGTCTGCTGGGGCGATGAGGAAGCAGCCACATTGGGAGGGGGAGCAGCGACGCTATTGACGTAAGTCCATATTGCCTTAAGGTCTGCTTCACTCAAGTCAGGAAAGGGAGGCATGACCTGCTGATTGTACTCCTTATAGACAGCTACCGCTTGAGGGTCGCCCGATTGAATAAGTGCTTGGGAGTTAGAGACAAACTTGATAAACCACTCTTCCGATCGGCGCTCACTAATGCGAGCAAGCGGCGGTCCTATTAACTTTTGCTCCAGCTTATGGCAAGCAGCACAGCGCTGATTGAAGAGAGTTTTACCCTGGTCTGAGGCTGATTGCCCCCATGCAAGTCCTATGAGGAGGAATCTGTACCACATAATTCTAAGAGTTTTTCAGTATGTTTCAAGATTCGGTCATCTTCAGAGGAGTAAAGCCCTCTCACCCGCCCCTCACAATCTATGAGGAGAAGGGCATCTGCGTGAAGGATCTCCGTCTCACTGATAGGTGCAGCCATCAGCCCAAAAACCGAACGAGCCAACTGGATAGCCCATGATTGGGAAAGAGGACGCCAAAAGAACCAGAGGTGCCCCGGTACACCATAGCTTTTTGCATACACTCGCAAATGCTGGGGAGTATCATGTTCAGGGTCCAAAGAGATAGAGACGGCTGCCAAGTGTGGCGTAGGTTGAAAGCTCTGAAGAACATGTCTCATGCGGTTCTGCAGCCTCGGGCAGACAGAAGGACACCGAGTGTAAATGAAATTGAGCAGAACTACTTTGCCACTCAATGCAGAAAGGTCAGGAGGCGTAGAATCCACATCGGTCAGAGGATAGGCTTGGAGACGGGACCAGACTGACTCTGAAGAAAGGGGGGGAGGGAGATGCTCACGCTCATACCACCACCACCCTCCTGCTACGAGAGCCGCAATCGCCATCCCCCCTACCAAGAGAAAGGTACGGTTCATTTTTTCACCTGAATCGCTGGAGTGGGATTATCAGGAGCGTAAGGTGGGGCATTCTCAGGGGTTCGCATGGCCTGGCGCAGAGGCGCCCAATAGGAGACAATAATCAAAAGTACCGCTATAGCTAACCATGGTCGCAGCTTCGCCATTATGGATGTAGTAGGCACATCGGAATGAAGGCTCTCTGCTGTCGACAAATACAATAACCCCGCTGGTTTCTCAGCTGGAGCCGCTATCGTCGCAATCCACACCCCTACATAAATCAGAAAAGCCAAAAACATGATGGCCCCTCCTATCGCCGCAATGTAGCTGGTTACTACCCAATCTAAGCGAAAGTGAGGCGAAGAAGGATCTAAATAAGAAAGCCCCATGTTTGTTCGCCGAGGCTGCCCTAAAAGACCCCCGATCATCATCGCAGGAGAGAAAATGTAGAGTCCAAGAGCCCACAGATAGGGCACAGCGATATTCCATCCTCTTCCACGCACAGGTTTCCCCGTAAGTTGAGAGAAAAGCTCTAATGACAGACCTAAAATAATCAAGAATACAGGACCACCCACCGTCATGTGAAAGTGGCCTGAGATAAAGCCCGTATTATGAATAGTCTGATTCAGGTTATAGGAAGCATTCACTAAACCTGTCAATCCCCCCAAGATAAAGATGAGAAGACCAGCAAGACTGTAGGCTACAATTGGGCGATTTGCATCAAACCAAGGAAGCTTCCATATCCACCCAAAAAGTCCTGTGGCCCCTCGCTGTACCCCCGCATGTTCTAAGGAGGCCGCCACTGTAAAAGCTGTAATAAAACTCGGTATCGCTACCCCAAAAGTAAGCAAAGCATGAAGCCCTTTCCAGAACCGTTCAAATCCAGGCTCAGTGTACTGATGATGAAGTCCCACAGGAATACTCAAAACTAAAAATAGCAGAAATACCAGACGAGCAGCTGGAGCAGAGTAAAGTTTGCCTCCTGCTTCCTTCGGCAGCATGACATAATACACTACGTATGTGGGCAAAAGCCAAAAATAAACCAGCGGATGACCGAAGAACCAGAAAAGCGTACGAGCTAAAGGGATATTGATTGTATCTATCCATCCCAGAGACCATGGTATAAGCATAAATAGCACCTCTATAGCGAGGGGGATAGTACAGGCAAACCAAATGATGAAAGCAGTCAGCATCCCTAAGACAGCGAGCGGAATGGGCTGACCTGGATGCTCACGCATCCATCGGCGTATCAAGGGTATCCACCCAAAGAAGGCAATCCATGAACCCACTACCAACAGGGTGGCCCCGATATAGAAGGCAGGGTGAGCCTTGAGTGGAGGGTAAAAGGTATAGAGTACGTCCGCAAGTCCTAAAAGCATAGGAACAGCTGCGATAAGCGTCCCAATTCCCATTAGTCCTGTGGAGAGAAGATGCACCGTCGGAAACAGCGGCTGGCGAAGGTAGTATTGCATGACTGCATTCCCGAAGGCCACCCCAAAGAAGGTAGTCAGAACTACCGCATTAATCACCCCATGTAGAGTCAGTCCTTGATAATACCCAAGCCCTGCAAAGCTGCTGCTTTGGATGATTCCCGCTCGGTAAAGGGTCTGCACAAAGCCATGGTATATTCCCAGCACAAGAAGAAGGATCGGTAAAGCTACCTCTACAATCATTAGCACCCGAGAAAGGGGGGCCACCTGAAAGTTTGCCCTGACTGTGCTCATAGACATATAAGTTTTATTTCGCTACAAGGTAAGCCACCATATTCTGGTGGGCAGAGCCACAATATTCATGACAGATGATGGGATAGACCCCGGGCTTTTCCAGCCTAAAGGTATAGGCATTGACAGCACCTGGGATAGCCATGAGATTGACATTGGTCCAACTGACATAGAGTCCGTGGGTTACATCTGCTGCACTCAGAAAGACATCTATTGGCTTTCCGACAGGGACCTCTACCACCTCCGGTTCAAATCGCCACATGCGAGCCACGTAGAAAACTTGACGCCTGCCATCAGGGAGAGTATCCACTCGCCCCTCACTGAAAGGTTTGACCTCTGGTGGCAAGCATGGCGGCACATTTATGCCTTGCAAACGAGCTGCCGCCAGCAGAGCCAGAAAAAATAGCCCCAATAGCCCAGACGCAAGCATGAGAGCAATCCGTTCCATGCGGTCCATAAGCTACCCCCTTTTAAGCATTAAAATGTAGCTGCCAAGCCATACCAAAATCGTCAAGAGAATAATAAGCCCAAATAGGGCTAAACTGCCGTAGGGCACAAATTCTCTTTCATCCAGGCGTTCCATACCGTCCTCCTCCGCAAATATACGAAAGATTATGAATTTCAAAATGAAGTGAAGATGAAAGATGTGGTGAGCTTTCATGAGCAAAGACTGGACGCAGAGGAGCGAGAGTAAGATAGACCAGCCTCAAAAGCGATGCTAGAGCGCAAAGTAGAGGACTTCAGTGAGGTGCAGGAGTAGAATGAACTCTTTTATTCCACAGGAAAGTGCCTAATCGTGGTAAAAGCACCTCTAATAAAGACAGAGTCTCGGTAGTCGGCTTATTTGCTAAGAGAAGCTCTGCTATAGCCACCACCTCTCCCGTTACTTCTGAATAAAGGGGAAGGTAGAGAAGGGCATCTGCTTTAGGCGAGGCTAAAGCACTATACGGCATCTGAGTACCTTCAGGAACAGGACAAACTGTGTAGGGCTTCTTGAGAATTGCCGCAGTCTGAAGAATGCCTCCTTCTACGACCTTATTGATTTTATCTGGAAAGGCTTGGGTGGAGATCACTTGCCAGCCCTTCTCACCTTTTTGATAGAAGAGACTGCCTAAAATCTGGAGTTTTGAAGCCAATTCATCTAAGACCTTCTGGGCAAAAAGAGGGAGCGACAGTTCATATCCTGTGCGCATCAGCGTCTCATATCGCATCAGGAAAGACTCTCGGTCAGCCCGCTGGCGCTCCTCCTCTCGGAGTCGTGCTAACTCTTTCAGAGCAGCCTCTAACTCTTGCTGACGCTTTTCGGCTAAATCTTTTTGCTGAAGCGCCTCTTGGGCTGACTGCCATTGAGCCTCCAAGGCCTGCCGAAAGTCATCAGCAAATCGCACCGCATCACCCATAACCCTTTGATAGTACCTGAATACCAGATAAGAAGCTACACCGACCGCAACTGTAATCAAGACAAAGCGGGGCATACCATGGGTGATGGAGTTTGGAGGGATAAAGCTCACGAAAGGATGAAGGATAAGTCCCGCAGTCCCCAGGATGAATGTGCCTCCAAGGCTCGCATAAACCCACCGATATTCCTTTATGCTATCAAATGCTATAAGGCTCCCCATAGCCCCCGCAAAAATCACCCATGAAAAAGCCCATCCAGAAAGAGGTTGCGTTACAGTAATCTCTACAGCAATGACTGAAATCACACTCCATAAGAGAAGAAACCTAAGCAAAGCAGAGACCGAGGATGAAAATTGAATGAGGAGAACGACAATCAAATTGAGAAGAAGATCTGGTACTCGTATCCACAAAAAGGCGGTCTGGACAGATGGAGGAGCTTCGCTGGCTGCTACAGCACTTGCTAAACTCAGAACCTTGGAAAAGAAGACAAGCCACGCCACGATTCGGGTGTTTCTGAGACGCACTGCAGCTATGTAGCCTTTTACATCTTCAGAAGGGTAGGAGGGAGAGACGGAGCGATCCTTCATATAGTCTTTACGAAGGTAGCATCCTAAAAATAAAAACAGGCGGGAGCTCAACCCGAGGGGAGCTCTACCGCCTGGGCTTGCTTCGTGTGGGCGGCTACTCTTAGAGCTAAAATGCAATAGATAGAGCCCCGATAACCTTCTCTCCTCCTGAGGTGCTCAGATTCGCATCTGAGTAGAGTAAAAAGCCTCATAAGATGTTAGAGACCCCAGAAGCCACATGATTTCGCTCCTTCCCTCAGAGGGCTTTGTAGTCCTGTTTTACCTTCTCCACTTACTTGAGGAATCGGTCTGCGAAGCTCTAACGAACCAAGAAAAACAGGCCTCTCCGAATGTGGAAGTTTAGCCTTTCTCTCTAATCCACTATCAGCTTTATCCGCCTTCCAGAGGGAATAAATCCATGCTTGCGAGAAAGAAACCCAAACTGCACCTCATACACCCCTGACTTTCCGGGATGAGAAATAAACACCCCCTGTACATACTGGGGTGGAAGGTCTCTCTCCCAATTGTTGAAAGGGTGAAACTCGCTCTTTTTTCGCCCCTCTGAGTCGTATATCTCATAACTTACTCCCACAGCTACCGAATCCGTCGGTAAGCACGGAAGGCGAGAGCCGTACTGCTGAGAAATAACCACCTCAGCAATAAGGTAGCCACTGCTGTAGCCTGAATACCGCAGGAAGCGAAGAAGGGTATCTTTAGGCTGAAGCTGAATCTGTCCTTTCTCGAGGGCTTCATATACTCTTTGATCCTGCAAATGAGTAATGATGCGATATGGGCTGGGAGGCACGCTAAAGTATTGGGGGTTGAGCTGATCAAAACGGGTCTCTAACCAGTGCCAAAAAGGCCCCAGAATAAATTCATGCCGAGTAGTTCGGGCGAGGGAGTCTAAGAAGGAAAGGTCTCCCCACATAGTGATCACGACGCTGCTATCTCTACTCAAGCTCCCAGAGTACAGAAGGGTAGCCATGGGTAAGGCATAAGCTGTCCAGACGTAGTAGGAAACCTCTGGAGTCACACTGTTAGGATGTACAAGAGACTTGAATTCGCCTTCACGACGGCAGCTCTCTACCAGCCGACGAGTGTGCCCCAGACTCATCTTCAAGGTCCGAGAAGCAGCCCAGATGTGGTGTCCGTTTTCAATGAGAATAATCCCCATGAGCCCTGTAGCCCCGATTCTCTCATAGTTTTTCTGAAGAAATGAAACGCCAATCATGAAGCCAGAAACTACTGTGACAGGAAGAATCAAGCCATAAAACTCCATTGCAGCGGGATGTTCGCCTTTCCAGAGATAGATCACCAGATAGATTGCTACAGCAATTCCTACTCCCCCTTGAGAAAGAAGCAGAAGAGCCCCTCTCCACCTGTACCAGATTAAGGCGTATAAAGAAAAAAGTATCACACATCCCAGAGTCAAGAGGTGATGCTGAGGATAAAATCCTAATATGTAGGCACCCATGCGGGAAGAGCGGATGCCTCCTTTGAGTAAAAGGGCAAAATGAGCTAAAAGGTCTGAAAGAGGCACAGCTTTAGACTTCTCGTACTCAGTAAGAAAGACAAAGTACTTGAGAGCTACTAATGAAGGAGCTAAGAAGAGAGGAATCAAAGCAATCAGCAATCCTCTTCTGCTTATGTGGCTCAAGTTAGCTATAGCCCCTGCCATGAGCAGGAAACCGCTGATAGGATGTCCCATAAAGAGAGCTAAGGAGGCGAGGAGAAAACCCACTCCTAAAAGCCCTATATGCCTCCGCTCTGTGTGAAGTGCTATAAGCCACAGAGCAATCGCACTCCCCGCAGCGCTCAGAGCAAGGGTGACGGAATTGAGGCTATAGAAGACTTCCCGAGAGAGCAGATAAGGCAAAGCTGGAAGAAAAGCAAGCCAGCCTCCACCCACTTGCCGCCCCACCGCCCACACGAGGACAGAGCCTAAAAACCCAGGTAAAAGGTAACCTACAGAACAGAGTAGAAGGACGCCCTTGAATGAAGCCCCTAACTTGACGCCCAACCATGCCAAACCATGTGGCAGGATGTGGATGTACCGCCAATGGTCAATCCCTACATCTCCTAACCCAGCTATCCTGTAGAAAAAATAAGCCCAGTCATACCAGAGGATTCGCTCTGAAGCAAAAAGAATAGACAGAATGATAAAGTACAGCCAGATGGAAAGAATCGCATAAAAAGCCAGCCTATGCCGAAGCAAAGACCATATGCCTCGCCCTACCGAAAGCCGAGAGAACCGCATAGGAGGGACTACTAATCAAAGTCTTTTCTCCCTTTTCCTGCAAGAGAAAGTGATTCTACTCAGGAAGCTGGTGGGCTTTTTGCTGCAGCTCTATTGTCCCGGCATATTCTGCTTCATTGACTCCTTCCTTACGAGCGAGTTCAATTGCTTTATCCAGAGCGGCAAGGGCTTCTCCCTTTCGTTTGAGCTTGTAGTATAGGGCACCGAGGGTATCCCAAATGTACCAGGCAGTCGGTTCAAATGTGAGCGCCTGCTTGGCTAAGATGACAGCTACCCAAAGCTTCTCTGGATCCTCTATCTGTTCGTAGAAGTTCCATGCCAGCGAATTATAGACCTGTGCAAGCGAGGCGCGTTCCTCTGCATCAGGCATTTCTAAAGGCCAATCCAGGGCTATCGCTTGCAGCGCCAGAGAAGCAGCTTGCTGGCGAACCTCAGGGTTAGAGGATTTGAGCCCACTCTTCCACAGCATTTCCATGACAAGCCGCTCTACAAATGGGAAACGCTGCCGATGAGCTCGGATAAACTGCTCCCCCGTCTCTATTAGCTTCGTCCACCTATTCAGACCCTTTGTTCGTTTAGTAAAATCAGCCAATAAAATCCCTTCATATACCTCCTCATATAAGTCTGGGGGAAGCTCGGCTCGGAGAGTATCAGCAATAGAAAGGGCGTACTCTTTTTGCCGCTCGCTCCACAGTCCAATTGAGGAAAGGTAGATTACAAAGCCGGGCTCGCCCAGCCACGCAACTCGGACCGAGCCAGCCGCTTTGAGATAGGCCTCAAGGACTTTCTCCCCTTCTGCTTTCTGTTCAAGTTCAACAAGCTGCCTTAGGTACGACCTAAGAAACTCTAATGACCGCTCTCCCTTCTGAAAGCGGCGACGAAACTCAGGCAACTCCTTCCGAGCTTTTTTTGCGCTTTCTAAGCTGGAAATGAAGTTCTCTACAAGTCCTTCTTCTGCAGACGGAAGGCCCACCTGACGATAGAAAGCCTCACCTGAAGGCTCCACACAGAGAAAAGTCGGAAATCCTTGAACAGCGTAGATCTCCGCTAAAGAATCCCCCCCAGGTGTACTCTCCTCTCCACTGGCAGCATAAACCTTGAGGGGAATAAACTCACGTAAGACAGCCTGTTGAAACCGAGCATCGGGCAAGACTTTCGTTTCCACCAGCTTGCAAGGGCCGCACCAAGTAGCAGAAAACATAATCCATAAGGGTTTCTTTTGTTTCTTTGCTTGAGCAAAAGCAGCAGAAATATCCCTTTGGTAGAGAGTCTGAGCCCCCAGTCCACTTCCAATGAGGAGAGCGATGCTCGCAGCTATGAAGCGCATAGGCAAAGGTAAGCGATTCAGCCAGAAGAAAGACAAGCGCTCAGAATGAGTAGGCAAGGGTACAAATTTGCCCTTTAATCCGAACCTCAGAGAGTAGGTTTGCTTTTATTTACAAGGTGCGCTGGATAGGGATAGACTTAGGCACCCAAGCAGTGGGCTTTGCTGTAGTGGAAGGAACGCAGCAAAACTATGTCCTGACCCACTGGGATGTTCTTCGGGTAGCTAGAGCGCCGCTACCCCACCGCATGAACGCCATATACACTTGGCTCAGTCAGAAGGTGGAAAAGTGGACCCCTTTTCAAGCCGTAGGGATAGAAGAGCCCTTCGTCGGACGAAATGTCCGAAGCGCTCTACTTCTGGGAACGGTCAAAGGTCTTGTGTGGGCTCTTCTTCTTCAGCGAGGCTTTGAAGCACCCGTAACCCTTTCTCCGAGCGAGGTGAAAAGAGCTATCACAGGGCGAGCCCACGCCTCTAAGGAACAGGTCAGTGGTATGCTCAGTCATCACCTTCACCTGCCTCCCTCCCCTCCTGCTGATCCTGACGCTGTAGATGCGGCTGCTATCGCTCTGGCAGTGGCTTATGCTCAAAACTCTCCAATGATTCTAAGATTGACTAAGCGAGCGGATAAGTAGTTAGGCACAGCCCACTGAATACCAAATACATCCGACACCCACTGATAGCTGACTACATTGTATCGTTGGAAAAGGTTGAAGACATCTATGCCCACCCAAAGGGAGCGAAGATAAGGTTTATCTATGGGAAAGAAGCGGCTCAAGCCAAGATCAGCCCGACCATAGGCTGGCATTTGGAAAATCGTTCGGGCAGAAAGCCTACGAGGCACTCCAAAGGGAGCTCCACTCATCCATACAAGCTGAAGGGTAACTTTATAAAGGGGATTCGTGGGCAGCTCGTCCTGAAGATACAGAGCAAAAGCCACCCGCTGATCGCTAGGGCGGCGCATCCATCCTACCTCTGCGACTTTCTCCCGAGTAGAGAGAAGCCCAATCCATACCCATGAATCAACACCCCTAAGAAACTCGCCGTTCAGACGCATATCCACACCATATGCATAGCCCTTCGCCCTGTTAGTTCCATAATATCGCAGCCTCACATTTTCTATCTCATAAGGCACGAGATCCCACAAATGTTTGTAATATACCTCAATGAAGTATTTGAAAGGGCGCTCCCATACAGTGAAAGTATAATCCATCCCCCCTACCAGTTGGAGGCTTTGTTGAGCGCGGACGGAAGGAATGAGTTGATAATCTATTGCCCGCAGTTCGCGGTAAAGGGGCGGCTGAGCATAATGTCCTATCCCAAGCCTATATTGCAAGCTGGCTTTTGGCTGGAAAAGGAGCTGGATCCTCGGACTGAGAATGAGCTGTTGATTCACTTGGCTATAATGAAAGCGAATGCCTGACTCTAAACGCCAAACTCCCCATCGCCACCCCTGCTGGAGAAAGCCTAAGAGTCGTCTATTCCGAAGTCCCTGATTCCAAGCGTAAAACTCATCCATTCGTATGTAATCCGCTGAGTCCAGGGCACTCCACTCATAGACCCGATCGGCTATGCTTTCGGCTTGCAGCCGCACTCCCCAGAGAAGCCGATGGCGGAGAGATTTGTCCCAAAACCATTCGCCTCGGTGCTCGCCATAGAGCGCATGAATATCTAAGTAATTCCGAATGCGACGAATCTGACTCCCTGCCCCCCGCAGCACCACAATCTCATTGTAGAGCTGACTGCCTATCCCCGTTTGTACCTCTCCGAGAAGGTAAGCACCTTCTACATCCACTATCTCATCTTCTAAGCTCCCGAAGTAGCTCAAGTGATGGCTCAATCGCAGGTAAGGAGAGGGACGCCAAGTGAAGGAAATCGCATGCTGAGCTGTCCGATACTGAAGCTCCTCTGCCCCCTGAAAAAAAAGCCGCACACGCAAAGCCGCATTGATAAGTCCAAATGTCGCTTCCCCTGTCCGAGGAAAGAACCGATACCGATTAAGCAGTCCTACACTCAGTCCTTCTATGCGAAAGGTTTCTCGTCCGCTGGTATCCTTCCTACTCCAGCAGAGATAAGCTTGCCCGTCGTAGAAAATGGGGCGATACTCTCCTTGAACGGGCAGGGTCTGCAGAAGATAGCCGATAGCGAAGCGCCGAAGCCCTACTGTATAGTAAAGGCTTTTCCACTTACCGCTGGTAGCCAAGCTCTGAGTCATAAGTCCTACTTCTACCAGCATCTCTCGCCGGTCGCGTCGCTTGTAGGATACCTGCAGCACCGAGGATAGCCGATCCCCATACCGGGCTTCAAAACCTCCTGTACTGAAATATACCTCCTCCAAGAGCAGAGGATTAGTAAAGCCTAAGCCCTCTTGCTGTCCGCTGCGAGCAGAAAAGGGGCGATATATCTCAATTTCACCCGCATACACTAGGTTCTCATCAAAGTTGCCCCCTCGCACACGATACTGGGAGGAGAGCTCGCTAGAGGTCATCGCTCCCATGAGGCTGAGACGACTCTCTATATCTGGCTTAGGCGAAGGCATGAAGCGCAGAAATTCGGTCCGAAGAGGAATCGGCTGAAGAAAAGGGGCGGAAGGCAGGTCCGTCGGCATAGGCCGCTGAGCTTGGACCCTTACAGAATCTACAGCTATCTCACGCAGCGGGAGGGCTATTGTAAATGGAAGCGTTGCCCCCATCTGAATAACAATCTCCGTCTCTATAGGATAGGCACTGACATGAGACACTTTGAGCCGATAGCGTCCAGCTGGTAGCCTCACTCGGAGAAGCCCTAAGGAATCTGTCATATAGCTCCTCTCCCCTGGAGCCAGAAAAACCTGCGCATAGGGTAATGGACGATTCTCTGAGGAGACGACCCGAAGAGAGAGCTGACCTTCTTGCGCTGGCACCTGACCTGCCATCACGCCGAAAAAGAGCAGAAATAAGAAGAAAAGGCTACCCCTCAGAAAAGAGCAAAACTCAGACAGTTCATAGAAGACAAAATCTATCTTTTCATGGATATTTTCCACCTCCTTAGAAGATTTTTATTATGATGTCAGTCATAAATCGTCCGTGTTTTCGCAGGAGAAGGGCATAGGGGCGGTAAAGCCATTTCATCATAACAAAAGTAAATGCTGGAGTACTTTAGATTCTCACCTAATCAGAGAGCAGATGAGCTTTGTCTGGAAAGACTCTTTGCACGCTTATCAACTCCTAATCGGAGTGGAGAGGCTTGAAGAGAGAGGAAAAGAGTCCAGCCATGCAAAGAGGAAGGACTTGCGAGAAGAGAAAGAGCTCAACTTTGAGAAGCAGAACAAAAGCGAAAGTGAGGGAGATTCGCTGTCAGTTCGCAGCTGAGCCGATAAAGTAGGGACCCCCTCTTCAGGCAAACTCCAAGAGGGCATTTCAGCTGATGCGAAGGGCACCAACAGACAAAGTGAATAGATAAGGGGATTACCTGCACAAAAAATTTGGAGGAGCCTCCCGAAAGAGAACCTTCTGCAATAGAGGAAAGGAAGAAGCGAGATGGGAAAGCTAATACTCAGAAGTGTCTTGAGAGACGGCATTCAAAGCGAGTTTTCTTATTGTAGGTTGCGTCGGCTCCATCGTCTAGAAGCAAAGCCCACCTGAAAGCCTACCTGCAAGAATTGAAGGTTTCCTCTCAAAGGTACCTCTACCCAGAAATAAGGCTCAATGGCAAGCCCATAGGCCTGACGAAAGATATGTTGGTAGCCCACCGCTATGCCTGAGGTAAGGGGAAACTCTCTTTGTTCTTGACGGTTTGTCCAAAATCCCCCACCCACGTGAATCCCGCTCCACATACCCTCTAGGGCTCTTTTAGGATTAAGGAAATAGTAGCGCACGCCAGGACGAGCTATCAGTCCCCACCAAGGGAGCCTCCGATAGAAGCTCAATTGGACAGTGGCAGCCAAGCCTTCCCAGCGAGGACGCTCAACCGAAGCAATAAAAGGAGGCGCCCATCGCCCAAGCCGATACTCCCCCATCAGACGCTGTTCATGCCAAAGAAAACTCCACACATCCGCTTTCAGCACATATCGGACAGGAAGTTGAGCTACTCCCAGACCTAAGGCACCGAGGCTACTCCAAAGAGAACTTAGTCGCATCTACTGACCCTTCTATAAAGGGGCGTACGGTCCCATAGGCGAAAAGAGCCGTCTGATTATCACGGTCAAGAAGTGGATTAATTTCAGTTACCTCTACAAAACGCACTTTTTCCCAGAGAAATGCCTCCTTGAGGAAGGTTCTCACTTGACCGATGCTGAGTCCGCCTGGAGCGGGAGCTCCTGTACCTCTGGCGAAAGCAGGGTCCCACACATCCACATCTAAGCTAAGATAGAGTACATCGCAGCGCTGCACGATGGCTTCAGCAGCTTGAAGGGGAGCTTCCATGCCCTCCTTTATTATCATCTCAGCAGTAAAATAGGGTATGCCATGACGCTGAATCAGCTCCATCTCTGGCGGCTCATAGCTACGCAATCCTATGTAGAGAATATCTGAGGGCTGGATTAGGGGTTGAACGATCTGCTCCCAGAGGCTCCAAGTGAAGGAGGGTACAGGATGGAAGCGTTCCTCATTGATGCCTGTAGCCATGGCTAAGGGCATGCCATGTAGATGACCCGAAGGCGAAGTGGCAGGGTTATGAAGGTCTGCATGGGCATCCATCCAAATCACCCCTACGCGTCCGATTCGCCTCGCTAAAAAGGGCAAAATCCGACCCGACCAACTATGATCCCCCGTCAGAAAAAGGGTACGAACTTCTAAGGAGATGCCTTGGAGCTTCTCTTCAATCACTTGAGCAAAAGACCACCATGGCTCTAGTCGTCGGGCATACACATGAGGACCTGCCTCCGTCCACACAGGCTTCTCATAACCAGGAGAAAGCCACAAGTGCTGGGCTTCTATCCATGCCAAATGCTTATAGTGAAGTCCCAAAGCATACCACGCTTGCACGCCCGCCACACCACCAGGTTGAGACCCCCCCCAATCACAGGCTATAGCTACCACCTGAAGACCCATATCCTTTTCTCACTTTTCCCGTTTTCGTCTCATATTTGCTGCGTGCAAAGTTATGCGGAGTTCCTAGACCTGAGTGTGGATTTTCCCCAAGAGCCCTTTGAAGTAATTGACGATGAACTCTACTTTCATGGTATTAATCTCATTGAGCTGGTAGAAACTTTCGGCACACCTCTCAGACTGACTTATCTTCCCCTCATAGGTAAAAAGATTCGCCAGGCACGACTCTACTTCCAAGAGGCTTTCCTAAAAAATGATTACCGAGGTCAATACATATATGCCTACTGTACAAAAAGTTCTCATTTTCGGCATGTTTTAGAGGAAGTCCTCAAGCATGGAGTCCATATTGAGACCTCCTCTGCTTTTGACATGGAGATTGTAGAAGTATTAGAGCGACGCAATCTTATATCAAAAAAGGACACAATGATCCTTTGCAATGGATATAAAACTCCTACCTATGCTCAGCGCATCGTTGATTTTCTACATGACGGATTTGAAAATCTCATTCCAATCTTAGATACTCGGCGAGAGATAAACTTCTATGCAAGTGAGTTAGATGTGCCAGCTAAGCTTGGCATCCGAGTCTCTATTGAAGAGAGACCCGACTTTCCCATTTACACGAGCCGGCTGGGGATTCGTCCAGATGATGTGATTGATTTATATATTGAGAAAATCAAGCCTAATCCTAACTTTCAACTTATCATGCTTCATTCATTTATCAGCTCGGGCATACGAGACACCCCTTACTATTGGAATGAGCTAGACAAGATGATTCAGCTTTACTGTGAGCTGAAAAAAGAGGCGCCAACCCTTCGCTACTTCAATATTGGTGGGGGGCTCCCTTTCCGAAATTCTTTAGATTTTGACTTTGATTATCAGTACGTGATAGGTGAGATCATCCGCCGCCTCAAGGTAGCATGTATGCAGCACGGAGTAGAAGAGCCAGACATTGTGTCAGAATTTGGGAGTTATACGGTAGCAGAGTCAGGGGCGGTCTTGTTCAGAGTGCTGGAACGCAAGCGGCAAAATGACCGAGAGAGCTGGCTCATATTAGATGGGAGTCTCATGACGATTCTTCCCGACATTTGGGCACTCAAACAGCGCTACATTATTCTCCCCCTGAATAACTGGAGCTCAGAATATGAGCGTGTCATCTTGGGAGGAATCACTTGTGATGAATTGGACTTTTATCATACAGACGCTCATACCAATGTCCTTTTCCTGCCCAAAACAAGAAAAGAACTCTACATTGGGTTCTTTCATACGGGAGCTTATCAGGAAGCCCTCAGCGGGGTAGGAGGGATTCATCACTGTCTGATTCCTACTCCTCGGCACATTTTGATTCGGCGAGACCGAGATGGTCAGCCTCAGTTTGAAGTGCTTTACGAGGAGCAAAATAGCAAACAGGTTCTCAAAATCCTCGGCTATATATGAGTATTCTCCTTCGTGGCGCTCCTGTCGCTCAGAAGATTCTATCTGAGGTAGCGAGCTATGCTCGGCAACATGTCCTTCGGCTGGACATTATCTTAGTGGGACGACATGAAGCAAGTGAGATTTATGTTGCTCACAAGCTGCGTCAGGCAGAGAAAGTCGGTATTCGGGCTGTGCTTCACCACCTCCCTGAACGGACGACGACTCATGAAGTGGTGGACCTAATTCATCATCTCAATCAAACGCCCGAAGTAACGGGGATGATTGTCCAGCTACCCCTTCCCGGGCATATTTCAGAGGAAAGGGTATTAGATGCGATTCTTCCAGAGAAAGATGCGGATGCCCTTCACCCTCAGAATTTGGGTCTTTTAGCCCAAGGTCGTGCGCGATGGGCTCCTGCTACGCCCTGGGGTATCATTGAACTGCTTCTGCATTATGAGCTCCCTCCTGAAGGCAAACATGTAGTGATTGTGGGGCGCGGTCGCTTAGTGGGAACGCCCTTAGCTCTACTGCTCTCTCGTCCCCTTCCCTATGGAAACGCTACTGTAACCTTATGCCACACGCGCACTCATGGGCTTCTGAACTACACCCGTCAAGCAGACATCCTTGTGGTAGCAGTGGGTCGCCCCCACTGGTTTCCCGCCGAAGGAATCAAGCCAGGAGCTATTGTGATAGATGTAGGAATCCACCGAGAAGAGGGACGGCTGATTGGGGACATAAAGCCTGAAGCTCTAACGCAGGCATACGCTTACACACCTGTTCCCGGGGGAGTGGGTCCCTTGACAGTGGCTTGCTTATTAGATAACCTTTGTCGCCTTCACCGTGCACAGAGTGAAAACCAGTAACGCCGTCCCGGAGTCCAGATAACGAGCCAACATCCATCAGGTACTCGCTGTGTATCCCACACAAATACATTTTCTACTCCTTCATTAAGCCAGCCATCATAAATGCGCAAACGCTCGGCAAAGTGAGCATCTAAGAGCCGAATCTTGAGAGGCTGACGCTGAGCCAGCCGAAGCCTTAGGTAGCCCGGCTGAGCTGCGATTTGGAGGGGGGGGTGAGCTTTTATGCATTTGACCTCTGCCGTGACAGACTCCATCCGGAGGGCGGGCGGACTTTCGTAGAGTAGCCTGTAGCGATAAGTGCTTCCTTCACGAGCCGTGGGATCGTAGTACTCCATGCGTACCCGATTTGGGCCGGGGTAAGGGCAAGGAAAGCGCGCAATTCTCACCCACATTCTGTCTTCACCCTGACGCTGAAGCTCATATCCCATGCAGGGCTCACGACCCTCCACTTCCCAAGTCAAATGAACGACCCCTCTCTCATATGCAGCAATAAGCAGAAGAAAACGAACAGGTGCATACAATCGGGCTTCCTTTTTTGCATCCGCAACTGTATAGCGCCAAACCCCTCCCATTTTGACGACCCCTGTGATAGGGTCAGGCTCCCATTGGACATACTCCCAAATAGGGGCTGTTTCAGAAGGTACATAAAAGGGAATTCGCTTGCCCTCTTGAGTGATATTGACCCCTGAATCTGGGAGGAAAAGGACCTGAGGTAAAGGAGCTAAATACAAGCCTCGCCGCGCCCTTCCCCTTTCATCAAGAAGCACAACATAGGCCCCTCCTTGATCTTCCGGAAACCGAATCAAAAAATCCGGGTATTTCTCTAAGCGAAAATCCCCTATAGTTTTGCCAATACGAAGCTGCTGGCCAGGCTGCAGTACGAGCCCAGAGGGAAGCCGAACAGAATATTCCCTCGTCACCAGAAGCCAACCGCTAAGCTCCAGCGGCATTGAATGGGGATTATACAAATCTATTTGATGGAGGTTGTCTTCTCTATAGCGTCCAGGTATAAAACGGAGGATATCAGGTGCTTGCGCTAAGAGGAAGGTCGTACTTAGGAAGCCGCTTCTTAGGAAGCCTCTACAAGCATATGCAAAAGGTCGGAACGAGTAATAATATCCCATCCCCCTTCTTCTAATTGAACAAGAACAGCTGGCATCTCCCGACTCAACATCTTAGAAACAATATCCACTGGAGTAGAGGGAAGAACAATCACAGGCGGGTCTGCCATGTACCGTTCTACAGGATGATCTTTGGCAAATGGATCATCCATCAGCACTTCTATCAATCGCGACTCAGTGAGAATACCATATATCCGCTCTCCATCTAAGATAGGGAGTTGAGAGATCTCATACCTTTGCATAAGCTGCACCGCTTTTCGGAGTGGATCGGTGGGGGATACGGTTGCAAGCCCGGGCGTCTTTCGGGTCTTCATCCGAAGCACATCTCGCACGGTTAGCTCAGAAGTCGGCTCTAAGAATCCCTGTATTCTCATCCACGCATCATTGTAGATTTTATTTAGGTAGCGGGTCCCGTGATCAGGAAGGAGCACCACTACCACTTCGCGGGGGGAGAGTTCCCTTGCTACCTGAAGGGCAGCCCACACAGCCGAACCGCTGGACCAGCCCACAAAGAGGCCCTCGTAACGAGCCAGCTTCCGCGCCATTAGGGCTCCGTTTCGGTCGGTTACTTTGATGATGCGGTCTATCAGCGAAAGATCTAAATTGGCTGGAACAATATCTTCCCCTATTCCTTCAGTAAGGTAGGGATAAATTTCTTTCGGATCTATTTTTCCAGTCTCATGGAGCTTTTGGAAGAGGGACCCATACGTATCTACTCCGATCACCTGAATGTGGGGGTTTCGCTCTTTGAGATATTGGGCAATGCCACAGATAGTTCCTGTCGTCCCCATACCTGCAACGAAGTGAGTAACCCGTCCCTCAGTCTGCTCCCAAATCTCTGGACCTGTGGTTTCGTAGTGGGCTTGGCGATTGTGAAGATTATCATACTGATTTGGGTAGAAAGCTCCTGGAATCTCCTGAGCCAGTCGGCGAGCTACGCTATAGTATGAGCGAGGGTCATCAGGTGGCACTTGAGTTGGAGTTACAATCACCTCAGCCCCGAGCGCCCGAAGAGCATCTATTTTTTCTTTGGATTGCTTATCTGGTACGGTGAAAATGCACCTATAGCCCTTAATAGCTGCCACGAGGGCAAGGCCCATACCCGTATTTCCTGAGGTGGCCTCTACAATTGTCCCCCCAGGTCTAAGAAGACCAGCTCGCTCTGCTTCTTCTATCATTCTAAGGGCAATTCGGTCCTTGACACTATTGCCCGGGTTGAAGTATTCCACCTTAGCCAGTACAATAGGGGGGATACCTCGTGTGACAGCGTTGAGCTGGACAAGGGGAGTGCGGCCGATTAGCTCCAAAAGGTTTTTGTACCACATACCTTAGCGGGGGCGAGAGACACCGCTGGAGGTTCGGATTCCGCCCGTACTCCCGCTCGGCATACCTGGACGGGCACCCGTAGAGGGGCTGACAGCCGGTGAAGAGAGCGATCGCCCACCACCTGAAGAAGGGGCAGCCGTCCGTCGGGAAGGCGTAGAAGAAGTAGGAACAGGGCTGCGGGGAGGTGTGTAAATCGTGCTTCCTCGAGGAGTGGTATAAGTGCGAGGCATATAGGTCGGACGCCGAGTAGGAGCAGGGACTCCCCAGCCGTAATCATACCACCCTGGTCCCGCAAAGTAGGTAGGCCCCCACCAGTATCCTCCATAATAGGTCCATCCCCAGCCCGGGGTGTAATACCAACCCGGTGCTGCCATCCACCCTGGACCCCACCAAGCACTGCGCCATCCCCACGGCTGCCATCCATTCCAGCAGGGGTCATAATACCATACTCCTGCAGAATATCGCCGAATCCGGCAGGAATAGCAGTAGTCATCATCCTCCCAGTTCTCCCGGCGAGAAGGACGCTCCTCAGATTCGTAGTTATCAGAACGACTGTCTACTTCGCTTGAAGTGGAAGGGGATTGAGACTGTCTCTTGAGATTCGTTCGGTCTTGGGCAGAGAAATAGGTATCATTTTTCGTGACCGAGGCGGTACTTCCACATCCCACCATCAGCAGAAAGGCAATCGTTCCTATGCTCAACGGTACTACCTTTTTCATAGTCATGATACTTTTGCTTACTCCAACCAAATATACGGAATTCATGCCAATCTCGATGCAAGCTGTGAGCGATTGGTACAATGAGATTGTAGAACGGGCGGGTCTGGCTGAACATGCTCCAGTTCGGGGATGTATGATCATCAAGCCTTATGGATGGGCTCTCTGGGAGCAAATCCAACGCCCCTTAGATGAGGCATTTAGGGCTACAGGTCATCAGAATGCTTATTTTCCCCTATTTATTCCGCTTAGTTTTTTAGCAAGAGAAGCTCAACATGTGGAAGGCTTCGCTCAGGAGTGTGCCATCGTAACCCATTATCGCATTAAGACAGACCCCGACACTCGTCAAGTTGCCCCAGATCCTGAGGCTGAGTTAGAAGAACCCTTGGTAGTACGCCCTACTTCTGAGACAATCATCTGGCATGCTTTCAGGAACTGGATAAAGTCCTACCGAGACCTACCCCTTCTCATCAATCAATGGGCAAATGTAGTCCGATGGGAGAAGCGTCCTCGCCTTTTCCTCCGAACAGCAGAATTTCTATGGCAGGAAGGTCATACCGCCCATGCCACTGCTGAAGAAGCTCTCCAAGAAGCCCTACGCATCTTAGATATCTATGAGCGTTTTGTTCAAGAGTACCTCGCTATACCTGTAGTCAAAGGGCGCAAAACACCAAGCGAACGATTTGCAGGGGCAGTAGAGACTTTTACCATTGAGACCCTCCTCATAGATGGTAAGGCTCTTCAAGCTGGTACGTCTCATTTTCTCGGACAGAACTTTGCTAAGGCCTTTGATGTGAAGTTTCTCAATCCGAAAAACGAGCTGGAGTATGTATGGGCTACCTCTTGGGGGGTCTCTACTCGGCTTATTGGGGCGCTGATTCTCTCCCATGGGGATGAAAAGGGGATTATCCTTCCTCCTCGCGTAGCACCCATTCAGGTAGTGATAGTACCTATCTGGCGCACAGAAGAAGAGCGCCTTAGTGTCGGACAGAAGGCCCAGGAAATAGGAGATAGGCTTCAGCGCCAGGGCATCCGTGTAAAAGTAGATGATGACCCCCAGCACCGCCCAGGATGGAAATTCAATGAATGGGAGCTGAGAGGCGTACCTTTGCGTTTAGCTATTGGGCCAAAAGACCTCCAAACAGAGAGCGTAGAAGTAGCTTGGAGACATACAGGTGAGAAACAGACCTACCCCCTTTCCGCAGCTATTGAGCAACTTCCACATTGGCTGGAAACCATCCAGAAGGGACTCTTTGAGCGGGCTCAGAAACGCATTCAGCGCCAGACTCACTACACAGATGTGTATTCTGAAATGCAGACTCTTCTGGAAGAGCAGGGGGGATTTATCATGGCTCATTGGGATGGTACTCCAGAAACGGAGCTGGCTATCAAGCAGGAGACAGGCGCTACCATTCGCTGTATTCCTCTTGAACCTTCTGAAGAAAAGGGACGATGCATTTACACGGGTCGTCCTTCTTCTTGTAGGGTCCTCTTTGCTAAAGCCTATTGACTTTTTGTTGAAGAGAGATATGCGTCGCTTTAGTTTGGTATGGATGATGATACCTCTCTTCTCTCTCATAGCCTTGAAGGAATCAAATTCGTATCAGCCTCCTACTGGACGCACGGGAGCGCCTGGTGAAGGCACTTGTGCCGGCTGTCATGGAGGAGGTTCGCCCGCCCCCACCATCACGCTTACACACAATGGACAACCCTTGAGCACATATATACCAGGCGGCAGTCCGATCCAGATCAGCCTCAGTGTCTCTCACCCCACTCTCTCTAAGTATGGATTTCAGCTTACAGTCCTGAGCAGTCAATCGGGACAAGAAGAAACTCCAAATCAAGGGCTTGCGGTAGGCAGTGGAGTAGGCATTACCCTTCAGAGTAGAGGAGCGCGTCAATATGTTGCTCATCAAGGGGTCTCTTCTACAGGGGTATGGACATTTGAATGGAGGCCACCCCTCACAAATATAGGCCCTCTCACATGGTATATCGCAGCGAATGCCGTCAACGGGAATGGAAGTCCAAATGGGGATGCCCCTGCAACCGCCACAGTTACTGTCCAGCCGGATCAGAATGCTTCATTAGACATTCAGCTCAGCGCTGAGCGAATCCACCTGCCCTCTGAGACTATAGAAGCGAGTTTCTACACTTTAGAGGGCAGGGAAGTTGCTCGCTTCATACAGGGAGGGAGCTATGAATGGCGGTTTCCTCCAGGTCCTTATCTCTTCCGGTGGAGGAACGCCCATACTCAAGTGGTTCGCAAGGTGTGGATCGGACCCTAAAGAAGAAGAAAAAGAGATTCGGTAAGAGCTGAAAGCAAACCTCTTAGCATACTTTATCTTTGTAGGGTGCGAGAGAGTATTTACTTGGATTATGCTGCTTCCACGCCTTTAGATCCCGAAGTAGAGGCCCACATGCTTCCGTACCTGCGAGCGGTGGGCAATCCCTCCTCCATTCATGCATTAGGACGATATTTACGAGCTGCTATTGAAGAATCGCGCGCGATTATCGCCGAACTGATAGGAGCTGAACCCGGACAAATCATCTTCACGAGTGGAGGCACTGAAGCCGATAATCATGCCCTCTGGGGAAGCGTAGAGACTTGGAGCATTCAACATATTTTGTATAATCCTACGGAACATCATGCAGTCCTACACACTATAGAGAGCTTATGTCGGCTTCGTGGAGTGCAAGCCCATCCCATCGCCGTGGATGCTCTTGGACGGGTTGATTTAGATCACTTAGAAGAGCTTCTTAGGCGCTATCCCCGTAGCCTTGTGAGCGTGATGTATGCAAATAATGAAATAGGCACGCTTCAACCCGTTCAAGAGATTGCTTCGCTGGTGCAATCCTATGAAGGATACTATCACTGCGACACAGTTCAAGTGATGGGGTTAGGATGGGTGGAAGTGCGAAACTGGGCAGTGGATTTTATTGCGGCCTCGGCTCATAAGTTCTACGGACCGAAGGGCATTGGCTTTCTCTATAGACGCCGCCCTATTCGGAGTTTTATCACAGGGGGCTCTCAAGAGAGAAACCAACGAGCTGGCACAGAGAATGTAGCAGGGATCGTCGGTATGGCATATGCGCTCAAAAAAGCCTACACGAATTCTGAATCCTACGTCTCCCATCTTCTCTCTATCAAATCTTACTTGATTGAGCAGCTTACGCATGCTTTCTCTGAGATTGTATTTCATGGGGATATTACAGCGAGAGGCGGACACCCAGGGATTTTGAATTTTAGAATTCCTTCTAATCAACTCGGTAATTTAGTGCTGATCCACTTAGACATAGAGGGCATTTGCGCCTCAGGCACATCAGCTTGCGCTTCGGGGAGTGAGCATCCTTCCCATGTGCTTGAGGCTATCGGCATACCATCCGAGTATGCCCAAGAAGCTATCCGCTTTTCCTGGGGGATAGGGATTGAAAAAGAGCATATAGACCGAGCCCTCAGAGCCTTGCGCAGCATCAGCTACGAGCCTGCATGACACTTCCAGGACTGCACGATAAATACGAGGTCATCCGTCCTCTTGGAGAGGGCGGCATGGGGGTTGTGTATTTAGCCCTGCATAAGCGATTGGATAGAAAAGTAGCTATCAAGGCTATTGCCCCTTATTTGGCCCGAGACCCTGCTATTAGAGAGCGATTTACGGCAGAGGCGGCTGTCCTTGCCCGCCTTAATCACCCTCATATTGTTACACTCTATGACTACATAGAGGAGGAGAATGCCCTTTACCTCATTATGGAATACGTGGAGGGCCAGCCTCTCTCTGAAATACTACAGACGGGAGCCCTTTCTCCAACGCTTGTTCATAAATACTTTTCTCAGGTTTTAGATGCTTTTGCCTATGCTCATGAACAGGGGGTGGTTCATCGCGATATCAAGCCCTCCAACATTATGATTACAGCAGATGGACGTGTGAAGATTTTAGATTTTGGGGTGGCTCGGCTTCTTCAGACAGACCACTCTCTGACCCGGACGGGAATGCGCTTAGGCACTCTTCTTTATATGAGTCCCGAGCAAATCAAAGGAGAGAAAACCATTGATCACCGCTCAGACATCTACTCCCTTGGCGTAGTTCTGTATGAAATGCTTACGGGACATCCCCCTTACTCAGCAGACATGAGCGAATTCACTCTCAGTCTCAAAATCGTGCAAGAACCTCTTTTTGATTTGAGTCGTCCGCCAGAAAAAATTCCCCCGCAATTACTGGAGGTAATTCTCCGAGCAACGGAAAAAATACCTGAATATCGCTACAAAGATTGCAAGGAATTTAGGGAGGATTTTGATCAGGCATTTGGAAGTGAAGGGGTACCCCCCTTCTCCGGGCCTAGGAAGGAGCAAGTAAGTTTATCTCGGTACAGACAGAGTGTAGAAACCCATTCAGAGGGAGAAGCTAAAGGGCAGCGATCTTTACTCGGGCGTCAGGCCTTCTGGTGGATAGCCGCTACTGGGGGAATCAGTCTTTTGGCGGCGATTGTGGGGTGGAAGCTTTGGCAGCGGCATTCTATACGTCCCTCCTCATCTATTCTGACAGACACTCTATCCCCTCCTCTCAAAGATACGGCTGTGGCTGCTGTCCCATTTCAAAGGGAGTCGCTTCTTGCAACTCCTTCTAATCAGGTTTCTACCTCGCCTCTACCCTCGCCTAAGAGGTCTTCAGCGAAACCTCCTGTGCCTAAACCTATACCACCTTCAAAAAATCCATCTCCTCCAAAAGACACAGTTACTCCCCCTCCTAAGCCTGTAATTCAGACCGAAATACAGAATTTCAAGCCCAGCTCTCTCGTTCAAGCTAAAGCAAAAGGCACGCTTCTCATTCGCAACGTGGGGGAAGGCGAAGCTAATACAGTTCAGGTGATACTCTTCTTTCTCAACAAGAAAGGAGAAATAGCCGACACTGATACCCTTCGTTTTACGGGTATAAAGGCTGGGGAGGAGGTGAATTATCCCTTTCAGGCTCGCATAGGAGGGATAAAGTCTGTTCGAGTAGAGCTTCTTACTCCCTCTCCTCCATGATCCGAGCTTACTGGAAAGCCTCTCTTAGTCCCGCCTACAATTTTTTCCTCTCATTAGTACTCCTTATTGGATATGAGGGGATTTTTCGTCTCACAGGCGGTAGCCTTTCAGAGAGAAATCTGATTGACCAGTGGCTTAGCCGACTTGTAGGATGGGCAGCCCCTCATGAATGGGTCATTTCGCTAAGTGTGATTTTACTGGGATTGGCGTATGTGTATGGAATTCGGCGAGAGCGAATTGAAATGACTGAATGGGTTTTTCTCATAATGATAGGAGAAGCGGCAGCATGGGCTCTCCTTCTATACCAAGGGCTTCCTCTTCTGACGACTCGTCTCGGCGGTTCTCCCCCTTTTACCCAGCTGGATTGGCTGTCCTCTGATCTATGGCGCAGTATTGCCCAGTGCATGGGAGCAGGCTTTTATGAAGAGCTATTCTTTAGGGTTCTTTTAGTGGAAGCACTTCTTCTTCTCGTGACGGGTTTTCGTCCAAGGACCGCTACAGCTTTTCAACAGATGGCTGTATGGATCTTCTCTGCCGCTCTTTTTTCTGCTGCCCATTTCATATATGAGAGTCCTTCCACATATGCGTTTCTGTATAGATTTATTTTTGGTCTTTTTATGAGTGGATTATATATCTTGAGAGGATTTGGCATCAGTGCATGGACGCATGCTCTCTATGATATATATGTGCTTCTGTGAGACTGGGGAAAGTCTGGAACGGTGAGGAGATAGCAAAGGCGGTCAACGGCACACCCCTTTTTGAAGCAGAGAAGGTAAAGATATCTCACATAAGCTGGGATACAAGACAGCTAGATAGAGGGAATGTCCTATTTATCGCTCTGCGAGCTCAGCGGGATGGACACACCTATGTAGAGGAAGCTTTTTCCCGTGGAGCCAAAATGGCTCTCGTGGAGCGAGCCCCTCTGTCTCCTCTCCCCTGTATTGTAGTCTCTGATACATGGAAAGCCTTGCATCAATGGGCAAGCAAGTGGCGTGCCTGCCTATCATATCCTATACTTGCTCTGACTGGCTCTGTCGGAAAAACATGGATAAAGGAATGGCTAGCTTACCTTCTTGAAGGAAAAAAGCAAGTTCATCGCAGCCCTGGCAGCTTCAATAGCCGTTTAGGCATTCCAGTGAGCTTGTTGAGCTTCCCGGCGGAGGGAGACCTCGCTCTAATAGAAGTAGGCATCTCAGCACCAGGAGAAATGGAACCCCTCGCTCGCTTGATTCGCCCGACATACGGTATGCTCACTCCGATGGGGAAAGCCCACGATGAAGCCTTTCCCAACTTTGACACTAAACTTCGGGAAAAACTCCTTCTTTTTGAAGAGGTAAAGTGGCTCTTAGCTCTTTTCCAGCCAGAGACCGTAGATGTTCTGAGGAAGGTGAAGGTGCCCCTTTATCTGATTGGCGAAAATGAATCTTTCTACTGGTGCCGCCAAGCTCCGAAGCGAGGCGAATGGTACATAGCCGACAAGGGCGGTATTCCGATAGCCCTGCCCGAAGACAGCCTCGTCGCCTGGCAGAATGCCATTTTAGCGGCTTCAGCTGCTTACCTTTTAGGGGTATCGGCTGAGCATCTTCAGGAGAAACTTGTCTCTCTTCCTGTTCTTGCGCATCGCCTCCAGTGGATACAGGATGAGAATGGACGGCTCTGGCTCAATGACACCTATCATGCAGATGCTTCTTCCGTAAGCGTAGCCATTGAGGAGCTGCGCCAGACTCCACTTGAACCCAAGGTAGCTATCCTTACAGATTTCTCGCCTTACACGAAGGAAAGCCACGAAGCGGCGATAGGAATGCTGCGGGAGTTCCTTCCGCCATCGCAGATTCACCTCATTGGCTCAGTTTTTTCAGAGGTAGAGGGAGAGGAGTGGCGATATGCTTCAGTAGAGAGTTTCCTGCGGGAAGCGGTTCTGCCGCCGAAGGGAGTGATTCTCCTCAAGGGTAGTCGGCGATTTCGGTTAGAAGAGGCTTTCAGCCGGCTGACAGGATATGGACCGGGGCCTCGGCTCCAGATAGATTGGGAGAAGGTGTATCGCAATTTAGCCGCTTTGCGTCGCCACCTGCCTCCCCACACTCGTTTGATGGGAGTCCTCAAGGCGGAAGCGTATGGTGGAGGGGACCTCTTGATGGCCAGCTTTCTACAGCGACAGGGCATAGACTCAATCGGAGTAGCTTATACGCAGGAGGCTCTTCGCTTGCGGGAAGCGGGGATTCGTTTGCCGATTTTAGTTTTTTATCCCGGCGAGGCGCCCCATCGTCTCTACAAAGACTATAGCTTAGAAGCAGCTGTAGGCACTTGGCAGGCAATGGACTACTGGGCGGGAGCAGTGCCTCTCCATATAGAATTTGATACAGGGATGGGACGAATGGGACTCCCAGCTCAAGACTTGGAGAAAATTCTCTCTTTTTTGCAGGAAAGAAAAGCTGAAGTAAGAGGGGTATTTAGTCATCTAGCTAGCGCCGAAACGCCTACACATCCCTTCACAATCAAGCAGCTGGAGCGATTTGATAAGATTTACAATACTTTCCGCCAAGCTTTCCCTGGGGTCATAGGGCATATTCTCAATACAGCTGGGATTCTCTGTATTGGAGAAAGAGCTGCTTACGACATGGTGAGGGTAGGAATTGGACTTTATGGGATAGGGCCAGGATTAGAAGAGGTTACCCGCCTCACTGCACCTATCCTTCGGGTAGAGGCTTATCCAACGGATATCCCTTTTAATTACGGCTTCCGAAGCACCCTTCCTTCTGATAGAGAGATTGTTACTGTGGGAATTGGGTATGGAGATGGGCTTCCACGAATATGGGCGGAGAACGGCGCATACGTCTATCTCCATGGAGTGCCCTGTGCTGTCCTACCCCCTCTAAATATGGACCTGATGCTCATCGCAGCCCCAAAAGGATTGGCTCATGTAGGGGAGCAGGTAGAGATTTGGGGATCTCATCGGAGCCTCTCTACTTTGGCTAAAGAGGCAAAGACCATTCCGTATGAGCTGCTTGTACGGCTTTCTAAACGAGTGAGAAGGGTTTACTCTTGGGGAAACGTGGGGTAAAAACTGAATCTCAGTCTTAGAGGGAATCAGGTAAAGTCCAAGAGACCTTACCTTATCCCGAGGCTATATCCTCAATAGCAGAACAGCCCTTACCCCTGGCGCTAGCTACCTTCTCCCCTTCTTTATTTGAACTGGGACGAAGCTGGCAGGACATTCGTATCTCTTACTGGGAGGCCTATCTTTCCTAAGAGATGCGTTAGCTATATCTTTCCAGCCTCTATTGCTTTTTGGACCTGAGCTTCTATCCACTTATAGGTTACTTCCATACCTTTCCGAAGCGGCTCAGAAGGCTTCCAGCCCAACTTCTCATAGATGAGGGTATTGTCGGAGTTTCTTCCTCGCACACCGACAGGACCAGGTACAGACCGAACCTCCAATTCAACCCCTGCAATCTCCATAATCAGCTCCACAAGCTGTCTAATAGTTACCATTTCTTCAGAGCCGATATTTACAGGGCCTGTAAAGTCTGATCGCATTAGCCGAATAGTTCCCTCTATGCATTCATCTATGTAGAGAAAAGAACGGGTCTGCCGTCCATCGCCCCATATTTCTACATAAGGGATGTTTTTCAGCTTTGCAACTGCCACTTTGCGGCTGAGTGCAGCTGGTGCCTTTTCCCTTCCTCCTATCCATGTACCCTCGGGTCCAAAGATGTTATGATAGCGAGCGATTCGCACCTGCATGCCATAGTTACGATGGTAGGCAAGGTAGAGCCGCTCACTGAAGAGCTTTTCCCATCCATATTCACTATCAGGATCAGCTGGATAAGCGGTATGCTCGGCAGTCTTTGGATTTTCGGGGTCCATTTGATTATAGGCAGGATACATACAAGCGGAAGAAGAGTAAAAGATGCGGCGCACATTCCGCTTATAGCACGCATCCAGCATATTCAGGTTAATCATCGCCGAATTGTGCATGATATCGGCGTCATGTTCGCCTGTGAAGACATACCCTGCGCCCCCCATATCGGCAGCGAGCTGATAAACTTCATCAAAGGGACCATCCACTACCATCCTGCAGAAGGCAGGGTCTCGTAAGTCCCCAATGATAAAATCGTCAGCTGCAGTAGGGGCGAACTCTGGATATTTGAGGTCTACGCCCCGTACCCAGTAACCTTCTGCCTTGAGTCGCTTGACTAGGTGACTCCCAATGAATCCCCCGGCTCCACACACCAGTGCTTTTTTCATGGGGCAAAAGTAGCTAAACAGCTGGTGTTTATATTTGACCAAATGCGGTGGATTGGATACCTTCCCCTTTGGATATGGGCTCAGTATCAAGCTCCTCGCCTGATGGGAGTGGGAGACCTCCAAGCTGTACTCATAGGAGAGATACTGAGCGCTAATCCAGCTTGTGCGCTGCCTGTGAATCGCCTCGTGGTCCAGGCTGCCTCTGCCTTTTACCTTCCCGCCCCAGAATTGAATATGCGTCTGGGTGGAGTCGCCTACCGATGGGATACTTTACAGGGCTTCAGCTTACTTATCCAACAGTGGAATTTTGATAAAATCACGCAGGGAGAAGGGGGACTAACCTATGCTCTTCGCCTACTTCAGCAGCGATTGACTTTAGCTGTCAGAGGGCGAGTCCTAAGCACAAACTTCTCTGAATATGGTCGCCTCTACAGAGGAACTCCCGATATTGGATTTACTTTTCAGATTAGTTCTCGCTTCTTGATAGGCGGATATGGATACAACTTACTTGCTCAGGGGTGGGGGTTTCTGCCTGGATCTACACAATATGGGGTCGGAGTAGCTTATATTCCTTCTCCTTCAGCTCAGTTGCTGACTGAAATTTCTCAGCGAGAGGGAGCCATGCCCGAGATTCGCACAGCTTTTCTCTATACTCCTCACCCTGCTCTTGCTTTGCGGGGGGGCGTAGGACTTCCTCTCCTGAGTGTAGGAGGTGGGGCTTCCCTGAGCTATAAGAGAATAGCTTTGGACATAGGTTATCGATACCACCCTGCAGTAGGGAGTTGGATCTCTGCAGGTCTTAGTTACGCTAAATAAGAGGCTTCTTTATTCAAGCGATTCTAATCGCTGCTTGGCAGGCTTCCCTCTACCTTTGTTTTGGTGAAGCGAGTACATCTGATAGGTATCGGTGGGAGCGTCATGCATGCATTAGCAATTCACCTATGGGAGGCAGGGTATGAAGTCTCAGGGTCTGATAATCGGATAGAGGAACCCGCTCGCAGCCGCTTAGAAGCAGTGGGGCTTCTCCCCCCTGCGGAGGGGTGGTATCCTGAGAAAATCACGCCTTCTATTGATTTAGTGATTGTAGGCATGCATGCCAGTGCAGATAATCCAGAGTTGAGGCGAGCTCAAGCATTAGGACTTTCCCTTCGGGATATGGCAGACTTTGCAGCAAGAGCAGCCCAGCACAAGCACCGCATCGTCGTAGCAGGGAGCCATGGCAAAACCACCGCAACAGCTCTTCTCATTCATGCCTTTCAAAAGCTCGGCATCCCCATAGATTGGCTCATTGGGGCTTATACAGGCTCAATCCCAACTACTTTTCGGCTCAGTGATGCCTCTACCTTTATATTTGAGGGAGATGAATATCCAGCCTCAGTGCTCAACGCTCAGCCAAAGGCAGCTGTCTATCGTCCTCACTGGCTTGTCTTGACAGGAATTGCATGGGATCATGTGAATATCTACCCTACCCCAGAACGGTATCTCCAGGCTTTTGAGCATATTTTACAAACGCTTCCTAAGGCAGGTCTCTGTCTATACAATGCCACCGATCCTACTGTCAAGATGCTCATTGAGAAGCACTTACACCCAGGCTGGCATATACCCATTCCTTATCAACCTCTTCCTTTCCTCAAGAAACAGGGACAGTGGTTCGTCCGTGTGGGACGCCGAGTGGTAGCCGTTCGTTTCTGGGGTCGCCATAATATCCTGAATGCCTCAGCGGTCTGGAGACTCCTTCAAGAATTTTTCGTAGAAGATAAAGACTTTGCCGAAATCCTAAGCACGTTTGAGCTGCCAGAGCGTCGGCAGACCATCTGGCACCGAGAGAAAAATCGTCTCGTAGTGCGAGACTTTGCCCATTCCCCCAGTAAAGTACAAGCCACCATCCAAGCCCTTCGTGAGACTTTTCCCGAACTGCCGCTGATAGCTGTACTTGAACTGCATACCTATAGTAGCCTCCAGCCATTTTATGCGAGACAATATCAAAAAGCTCTCCGAGGAGCCCAGAAAAAATGGATATACGTAAATGAAAAGATTGCATGGGAGAAAGGAGCAAATGTAGAGGAGCTCCGAATGGCACTTGGAAAGGATGTGCGATGGTTCTCCAACCGAGAGAAGCTGACTGAGGCGCTTCAAGAAGCGCTCCACCACCCCCCTGTGGCCCTCCTTCTTATGTCTTCAGGCAGCTTTGATGGACTGACCCCCAATCATATTTTATTATGAGGCTGGTAGCTCGTCCTGTCTTGTGCAACTACTACCTTACCTATCGCTGTAATGCTTCCTGCAGCTTCTGCGACATTTGGGAGAAGCCTTCTCCCTATGCAACAGTAGAGAATGTTGCTCATAATCTTCGGGACTTGCGGCGCTTGGGTGTAAGAATTATTGATTTTACGGGGGGAGAACCCCTCCTTCACCGAGACCTACCCTTATTTCTTGAAATGGCTCGGCGGCTTGGCTTCCTCACGACTGTAACTACAAATGGACTTCTTTATCCTAAACGCGCCCGAGAGCTTGCTGGCAAAATAGATATGCTTCACTTCTCATTAGATGCGGCCACAGCTGAGACCCATGACCGCCTCCGAGGAGGCGTACCTTGCTTTCGTTTCGTCCAAGAGAGTCTCAAAATAGCTCTAAGCCTCGGGGAGAAGCCAGACATTCTCTTCACTGTAACTCAAGAAAACTGGCGGGACATAGAAGAAGTTTATGTTAGGTTTGTAGAGCCCTATAATCTGATTCTTATTCTCAATCCAATTTTCGCCTATAACCAGGTAGGTGAATCTTCCCTTGCTCCAGAAATAATCTCGGAGCTGCGTCAATGGGCTCATCGAAAAAATGTATATCTAAATGAAGCCTTTCTTCAATTGAGGGAGCAAGGCGGCAACTCTTCCTATGCTCCTGTGTGCCGAGCCTCTTCTGCTGTCGTCGTCATTTCTCCAGATAATCAGCTCCTTCTCCCTTGTTACCATGCCCATGAAGCTGGATATAGCTTTCCGATTAAGGGTCGTCTCTATGAGCTTTATCACTCGGCACCTATTCAACATCTCCGTCAGCTTGAAGGGAGGTTTTCCTTTTGTGAGGGATGTGTGATAAACTGCTACATGGAGCCGAGCTTTGCTGTAGAAGTGTCTTCGTATTTCTGGTCGTCCTTGCCCAGCACGCTACGATATATCTATCAGAAATGGGGAATATGGGGGATAGTTCGTTTGTGGGGACGCACACTGTATTATCGCTCTTTTGGATGGCAAGCGAGAAAAGACCCCTTCACTCGCCCTACTCAAGCCCTAGCGATGAGGTCTATTTAGCTTCCCATGCCCTCCTTAGCGTGACAGAAGGATGAATACCCCGAGCCCTAATAAGCAATAGTTTGAGGAAGACGAAGCACACCAGCAAGGCAAAGCATGGTTAGGGGGGGCTTATACCCAAGATAAATACCTCCACTTGTAGCTTCTGCAATAAAGTTACCAGCTATATCGCACAGTCAGAGTAGCCATGCGCCCCATAATAGGAGCCCAAATGAGGGAAGCATCAAACTGAGGAGAAAAAGGCTGGTCTGCCGCCAAGACAGGACGAGCTTGACGAAAGCCATTCAAGTTTTCTCCTGCTATTTGGATTTCCCACTGGTCTATGCGGTGGGTAACTTGTAAGGTTAGGATAGCATAGGCAGGTGTTGAAAGAGGGAGTCTGTACAAAGGGTCATTCTCAGCAGTGGAGGGGAGACGCTGCCTTCCGTACCAGGAAAGAATACCATCTACCTGCCATCGCTGAGAAAGGGTGACCCATGTAAGCCATCCTACGAAACGATGCCGAGGGAGAAGCGGACGAAAGACCCACTGCCCCTGCAGGTACCACCACACTTCTTGGAGCTTGTATCCCAGCATGAGCCGAAATTCCTCTGCCACTTCGTAGGTTGCCTCAGCATATAAGCTTTGGTAAAGGGCAGGCTTTGAGCTTGAAAAAAGGTGGATCCGCCACGGCTGTTCAATATCCCATACAAATGGCTGTAGAAGGTGGGCTCGCACTCCATCTATGCTGCAGCGGAGCCGCTTCTCTCCGAGAAAAAAGGAGTGATTCCAAAAGAATCCATAACTCCAAGCTCTCTCCACAGCAGGCCATTTACCAAAGTGCAGCTGCCACAAGCGGGCGCTCATTAGAAACGAGGTAGCTTCAGCTACTGGATCAGGTATACGCCATGTGCGTCCAGCTGAGAGACGAAGAGCACCAGCCGTTGTATATTGCCATTTGAGATGAAGGCGAGGGATGGGTTGCCATCCCCAGTAGGAGTGCCAATCCATCCTTCCCCCAATCACCCCTGAAAAACGAGGACTGGGAGTCCATACCAGCTCAGCGAAGGTACCTGTAATCCCTTCCAGACGATACCAGCTTGTATCATAGCCGTGCCATGTAGAAAGGGTCTCTGCATACCAAGCAAAGCGCCCAGCAACCCCCAGATGGATTCTCCATAGGGGATCACCCCCTAACGGCTGACTATAGAGAAGCTGAAACCACCCTATCGGCTGCCACGCCTCATACCGATTGAAGCCAGCTTGTAGCTTTTGCCAGAAGGAGCGTCCTTGTATCAGCACACTCACTCCTCGTCCTTGGCTCAATATCCATCCCCGACGGAGAGAAGATTGGAGCATACCCAAGCCTTGATAACTCCCCCATGCTTTCATCTCTTCTAAGCTTTCTTTTGACCGAAAGGATACCTGCCCCCCCCAACGATATTCATAGAGCCCTTCTACATCTACTTCACTCATGCCGCCTGATGAGTCTCGGCGAAGCCGCCGAACAAGAAGATGCCCATGACGAAAAAGGGGGATATCCAAAAATCCATCCGCATTGTGATCCTGAAGTGCATGCGACTGAAAAGGAGTCCATCCGACGTTTCCAAGAAGAAGATACCGATCCCCTCTTCTTGATAACCTTTCAAGCCTCGTAGCAAGAAAAAACTCCCCTGTACTTCGGGCAAAGGCTTCTACTTGCCGAGGAAAGCTTGATTCTTGAGAAGAGAGGTACTGAACTTGAATGTGTCCTGCTGTACCCTCATGACCACTAAGAACACTCCCCACACCTTTAGCGATGGAGAGGCTCTGAACCCATAGAGTAGGTAGAAACTGAGCTGCCCAGGGACGATATAGTCCCACCGCCAAGGGCTTATTCTCATAAAGGATAGAACTGTGAGCGGGCTCAAATCCAAACAGACGGAATTGCCGCACTCCCATAGCCCCATCGGAGAATACCGCATCTACCAGAGCTGTCCCCTCAAATGCCTCCGAAAGATTGCAACAAGGAGCAGAGGTTAGAGTAGTCCGATTCCATGATACCACAGGAATACTTTGAGGGGATTGAAGGTCTTCTACCTCAGCACTGATAGTCTGAGAGGCAAGCTGAAAAGTAGGCAGATTTATTTCCCATACCAAGAATGTATCAGGAAGACTCTCTACTTGAAGACTCTCCGCACTGAGCTCACACCGAAGCCAAGCAGGAAAACGAGGAGGTACCTGGAGGATAAACCGCCCCCCTGTGTCAGAAATAGTTCCTATCGTTGTACCCTCCCACCATATCCGCACCCCTGGAGCTGCTGTGCCCCCTTGAAAAAGAAAGCCAATTACCTGCAGCCATATCCCCACTAAAGCGAATTTAAAGCAAGAAGAGAATGAATGGGCCTGCAGATAGCGCAAATGCAGATTAATAGACGGAATAGGAAGGAATTTCAGTTCTCCTGCAAAATACCTCAGCAAGCAGCTGGCTCAACACAATACTCAGCCATGTGAGCCCTTAGAGAGCTACCTTTGTGCAGGACATGGAAAGAGGATGAGGCTTTCCGCTTTTATGCACTTTTGGCGAGCACATTCGCTTCGAGAGAAGATAGTAGGAGCTTTGCGTCTCGTTATAGCGATAGTGCCATTGGGACTTTTGGCTCTACCTGCTGATTTTTTTGATAAAGGCCCTTCAATCTGTCCTTCAGTGCTTCTCCTTCAGGTAGAATGCCCAGGCTGTGGGCTGACCCGAGCCACTCAGCACTTACTCCACCTTGAGTGGCAAACAGCAATAGACTATAACCCTCTTGTTCTAATTTCAACACCTATCTTGGCATGGCTCTGGCTACAAAACCTTTTCATTCTTTTCAAAGGACTTTTGCAATTCTCTAAGGATAAAAAGATACTTCAGTCAAATAACCCCTAATCCTATTTCACAAAGCTTACTAATGCGAGTGGGGCTAATCCTATCTGAGCCTGAGTCACACAGCGCAGAAAGCTGGTAATCACTGGAGAAAGGTTCTTAAGAATGAGTAGGATATCAAGGCTGGCTTTAAGTT